>CAZZWO010000047.1:6608-16601 GCA_964657885.1 uncultured Acetobacteraceae bacterium
GACCACACGGGTCCGCGGCGCGTCCTAACGGTTCGACGGTCCGTTCGTCTCGACGGTCCTCAAATGTTCCACCAGCACGTGCGACACCAGGTTGATGCCGACGCCGCCGAACAACAGCGGTAGCAGGTAAAGCGCCACGGTGAACTCGGATGCGAAAACCTTGTCGTCCAGCAAGGATGGCGTCGCGAGCGCCATGCCTTTCAAGCGGCGCAGCAGGAAGACATCGGCGCCGGACAGCAGGATCAACGCGATGGCAAAGCAGCCGACCGCCCAGCGGCTGATCGACCGTGTGCGGATCAGGAAAACATAGATCGAGACCGGCAGCACGATCGACGTGATGACGAGCGCCAGGAATTCCGCCTCGTAGAACACGCTGTCGTTCAACACAGGCCCTTTCCAGACAACCGTGCAAAATGGCTCGGGAGATTGGCGGAGGCGGATGGGAATCGAACCCACCGCCCGCTTTTGGCGGGCCGCTGGTTTTGAAGACCAGGGGGGCCACCAGACCCCAATCGCCTCCTGGAGACCGTTCGATAACGCCACTACTGCGGCCATCAGAAGCATTGTTTTGCGCTTCCGGTGCTCTCGGCTAGCGGCCGCTCCTCGCCGGTACGTAGCGCATTCTCAGCCAGTCTCAAAATTCGCTCGTCTTGGGCGGGGAGGCCAACACCCTTCGTTCGGCGATGCGGCGGGTGAACTGCACGGAGTCCAGGTATTCGAGCAAGGGCACGCTGAACTTGCGGGAGATGCCGAGTGCGGCGCCGATCTCGCCGGTGGGCAGGCCCTCGGCCGGGAGCAGGGCCGCCAGCCGGCGCCTGGCCGCGTCGATGGCATCGCGGTGGAACAGGATCTCGCGCTTCTGCACATGGTCGGGTGCGCGTACCACCACGCCCTCGCGCACCAGCCGGTCGAGCAGCCGGCGGCGCGCCACATCGGGGGCGATCTCGGCGGCATCCGGCGGCGACAGGCCGGCTGCGAGCAACGCCGCTGCAAGACGAGCCGCCAGCGCATCCGCCTGCTGGCGGGCCAGGCGGTCCTGGTCCGGCCGGTGCAGGCGGATGGCGGCACCGTCCCGAGCCAGGGTACCGGAGGCCAGCAACCGGCCGATCGCCTCGTCGAGCACGGCGCGGCCGGCGCGAGGGATCTGCGCGCCCAGGCTTTCGCGCGCCAGCCCCTCGGGGTACGCGGCCAGCATCTTCGGCAGGATCGTGGCCAAAGCCTCCACCGCGCGTGCCGAGGCAGCCTCGCCGCCGCGGGTCAGCACGGCGCCGCTATCCGCCAGCAAAGCTGCCGCCAGAGGAGGCGACACGCCGGTTGTCCGGGCGATCCTGGCGAGCGGCACGCCGGCGATGCCCGCCCGCTCCAGCTCGGTCGCGGCAATCGATGCGGGGTCGCCATCCCGCAGGCCGGACAGGCGGGCGAGCACCGCGGGAGCATGGCGGCGCTCGCGCGCGGCTTGCGGGTCGAGCACCAGGCCGCCGCCGACGGTCAGCGCGGGGGATGCACTGCGCAGGATGAACTGCTCGCGGGCCGGCAGGCAGACCGGCGCCCTGCAATGCAATTGGGCCAGCGCCGTCTCGCCAGGCTGCAACACGTCACGGTCGAGCAGCCGCACGCGTGCGTCGGTTTCTTCGGTCCCGAACAGCAGCCGCAGCCTGCGGCCGGTCGGCAAGGGTGGCGCGCCGCCGACGCTCTGCAGGTCCACCGACATCCAGTGGGCGGACGGCAAGGCGCCCGGGGTGGCCAGCGCCGCGCCCCGGCCGAGCGATGCAGCCTCGACGCCACGCAGGTTAACCGCCACGCGCTGGCCCGGCCGCGCCTCGGTCACGCGTTCCCCATGCACCTGAAGGCCGCGCACCCGCGCCGCAATGCCGCCCGGAACGATCTCGACGGGATCGCCGGTCGCCAGCCGCCCGCGCCGCAGCGTGCCGGTCACCACGGTTCCATGACCAGGACGCGAGAACACCCGGTCGATCGGCAGCCAGCAGAACCCGTCATCGGCGCGGGGAGCGGCGGCGGCCAGCTCCGCCTCGATAGCCTCGCGGATGGCCGGCAACCCTTCGCCGGAGCGGGCCGAGCACGCGATCGGGGGTGCGGCGTGCAGCCCTGCTTCGGCCAGGAGGGCGGCGGCGGCCTGGCCGGTGCGACGGGTGGCCGGGGCGTCGGCCAGGTCGCTGCGGGAGATCGCCAGGATGGCGCGCCGGATGCCGAGCAGGGCCGCGATGTCCACGTGCTCGCGGGTTTGCGGCATGACGCCCTCGCGCGCATCGGCCACCAGCAGCACGGCGTCGATGCCGGTCGCGCCGGATACCATCGTACGCACGAACCGCTCGTGGCCCGGCATGTCGATCAGGTCCGCCTCGCCGCCCGCCACGCGCAGGAAGGCGAAACCGAGTGCGATGGAGATGCCGCGCGCCTGCTCCTCCGGCAGGCGGTCGGTCTCGATGCCGGTCAGGGCGCGGACCAGGGCGGTCTTGCCGTGGTCCACATGGCCGATCACCCCAAGACTCAGCCGCCGCAAGCGCGTGCCTCGCCGCTGGCGATGTCGCGAACTGCCGCCACGACCTCCGGCAGGTCGGCGTCGGACAGCGCCAGCACGTCCAGCAGCACGTGGCCGTCATGGATGCGGGCAGCGACCGCGGGACGGCCGGCGCGCAAACCGCGGGCGAGCGCATCGGCGCTCAATCCCGGCACCGACAGGCGCACCGCATGGCTCGCGATGTCCTGGCCCGGCAGCGCACCGCCGCCGGCATGCCCGACGCTGGGAACGCCAAGCGCTTCCAATCCTCCTCCGGGCTGCCCCCCCAGGCTGGCCGCGAGGGAGGCGGCGCGCCCGGCCAGTGTGGCCTCGGTCTGGGCCAGGATTCGCAGCACCGGGATGCGCGCCTGCGCGGTTGCCGGGTCGGTGTGCAGGCGCAAGGTGGCCTCCAATGCCCCGAGCGTCATCTTGTCGAGGCGGAGGGCGCGCTGCAGCGGATGGCGGCGCATCGTGGCGATCAGGCCGTCGCGCCCGGCGAGCAGGCCCGCCTGCGGGCCGCCGAGCAGCTTGTCGCCGCTGAATGCCACGACATCGCTGCCGGCCGCGATGCTCTCGCGCACCGTGGGCTCGCGGTGTGCGAAGTGGCGGGGCAGCGGCGCCAGGGTTCCACTGCCGAGATCGTTCAGCAGCAGGAGGCCGTGCGCCCGCGCCAGGGTGGCCAGTTCGGCCAGGCCCGCCTCCTCGGTGAAGCCGACGATGCGGAAATTGCTCTGGTGCACCTTCAGCAGGATGCGCGTCGCCGGCGTGATGGCCGCGGCGTAATCGGCAACCCGCGTCTTGTTGGTGGTGCCGACCTCGACCAGCCGGGCGCCGCCCTGCGCGATGATGTCGGGGATGCGGAAGCCGCCGCCGATCTCCACCAGCTCGCCGCGCGACACGATCACCTCGCCGCCGGATGCGAGTGCCGTCAGCGCCAGCAGCATGGCGGCCGCGTTGTTGTTGACCGCCAGGCCCGCCTCGGCCCCGGTCAGGGCGCATAGGAGCTGCTCCACGCCTGGCGCACGGGCGCCTCGCCGGCCGGTATCGAGGTCGAACTCCAGGTTGCAGCAGGACCGCGCGGCATCGGCCGCCGCCTCGATCGCCTCGGGCGCCAGCGGGGCGCGGCCCAGATTGGTGTGGATGACGATGCCGGTCGCGTTCAGCACCCGTCGCAGGGTGGGCCTTTGTCCGTGCGCAAGCTGGGCGGCGGCGGCCTGCAGGATGGCGCCGTCGTCGGGGACCTGCTGATGACCGTCTTCGAGCAGGGCCGACCTGATCCGCCCGAGCTCCGCGCGAAGGGCGCTAGCCACGGCCGCGCGCGGCCACTGGCCGAAGAACCCGGCCGCCTCCGCTGCGTCCAGCAAGCGCGGCATGGGCGGCAGGGCGCGCAGGGCGGCTGGTCCGGTCTGCATGTCTGCCATCAACGCTTTAGTAAGGACCTCCGCCGATGCTGCAAGACGAACCGCGCCTGACGTCGCTTGCCCATGGCGGCGGTTGCGGCTGCAAGCTGGCGCCGGCCTTGTTGCAGGAACTGCTCGGCGCCGTGCCGCTCGCCACCGGCTTCGCGAACCTGCTGGTCGGGACCGAAACCGGCGACGACGCGGCGGTGTACCGGCTGAATAGCGAGCAGGCGCTGGTCGCCACCACCGACTTTTTTACGCCGATGGTGGACGACCCCTACGATTTCGGGCGGATTGCCGCCGCCAACGCGCTGTCCGACGTTTATGCGATGGGCGGCTCGCCGATCATGGCGCTGGCGTTGCTGGGCATGCCGCTCGGCAAAGTGAGCGTGCCCACCGTGCAGCGCATCCTCGCGGGTGGCGCGGAAATCTGTGCGGCGGCCGGCGTCCCGATCGCCGGCGGCCATTCGATCGACAGTCCGGAGCCCCTGTACGGCCTCGTGGCGCTGGGGCTGGTGCATCCGGACCGCATATTGCGCAACAGCGGGGCGCGGCAGGGCGACCTGCTGATCCTGACCAAGGGCCTCGGCATCGGCATCTTCAGCGCGGCCCTGAAACGCGGCGAGCTGCCCGGCGAGGCCTACGCCGCGATGATCGCCTCGGCCACGCAGCTCAACGCCATCGGCCGGCAATTGCCCGGCATCGGGGGGGTGCACGCGGTGACCGACGTCACCGGCTTCGGCCTGCTGGGCCATGCGCTGGAGCTTTGCCGCGGGTCGGGGCTGTCGGCCACGATCCGGATCGAGGACGTGCCGGTGCTGCCAGGAGCCGGCGCGCTGGCCGAAGCGGGCATCGCGACCGGAGCCGCCGGCCGCAACTGGGACAGTTACGGGCACAGCGTAACTGGCGCAGAAACGTGGCAGAAATGGCGCAGTCTGTTGCTGTGCGACCCGCAGACCAGCGGCGGCCTGCTGATCGCCGTGGCACCCGATGATGCCGCCGCCCTGCTGGAGCGTTTGCGGCAGGAGGGCTTCCAGCGGGCCGCCATCATCGGCGCATTGCACGGTTGCGAGGACGCAATACCGGCCATCCGGCTGATCTGAATGGTTTAGTTAACAGGACTTAACTGCTGGTGCGGAGGATCGTGCGGCTACACTCGGTGACACTGGTTTCATTGACCGGGAACGACCGTGAACCCATAGAGTAGCTGCAACTTCAAGGATCAGATCGCTGCACACGCCGCTCCGAGCAGGGCCCGCGCAGAACCCCGTTGCCGCAAGCGGGCTGTTGCCGGCCGGCGCGCCAGGTTGGAGTCCTACGCCGGTTCGTCGTCGGGTACGCCGGCGTTCAGCGGTGCGTGTGGTCAAGTACATCCTGCCGCTGGCCGCATTGGCGCTGCTGTCCAGTATCGCGTTGTGGCCCGAACTGACGCGCACGGTCGAGAACGGCCGTGTCACCTGGCGCCGGCTGACGATGATCACCGGCAACGGCCAGATGCTGCGCCCGCGTTATCATGGCCTGGACGGGCGCGACCGGCCCTACACGGTCTCGGCCGACACTGCCGACCGCGACGGACCGGTGCGGATCAACCTCGCCGCCCCCGTCGGCGACGTTACCTTGCAGAACGGCACCTGGATGCTGTTGCGCGCGAAAAAGGGCGTGTTCCTGCAGCACAGCAACGAGCTGGACCTCGCCGATACGGTCACGCTGTACCGGCAGGACGGCACGACCATGGTTTCCAACACCGCCACCATGAACCTGAAGCAGGGTGCCGCGACGAGCGACGAGTACACCCATGCCGAGGGTCCGTTCGGCACGCTCGATGCGCAGGGCTTCACCCTGGTCGATCGCGGCGGCGTCATCCAGTTCCACGGCCCGGCAAAGCTGGTGCTGAATGGCTCGCATTAACCTCCTGGCGGGCGCGTTCGCGCTGTCGCTGCTGACCGGAACCACCGCGCACGGCCAGGCGATCGACCTGGCGCATGGCGGCCCGGTGACGGTGACGGCTGCTGGCGGGATCGACTGGGACCAGGGCAACCAGACGGTGACCGCGCATGACGATGCGCGTGCGGTGCGCGGCAACGCGACGATAACCGCCGACCGGCTCGTTGCGCATTACCGCAAGAAGGCCGCCGCACCGGGAAAACCAGGCGCGTCACCGGGCGCCAGCCCGGCTGCTCCGGTAACGCCGGTAGCCGCGCCGGCCGGCTCGGCTGCCGGTCCGCCCACTCCCGCTCCGGCGGGAAAGGCGCCCCCCGCCGATGCGACCGGCGCATCGCCCGCCGCTGCCGGCGACACCGGGAACAACGAGATCTACCGGCTGAACGCATTTGGGAAGGTGCACATCTTCACCCAGACCGACCAGGCCTGGGGTGACGAGGCGGTTTACGACATCGACCAGGCGGTGCTGGTGCTGACCGGCCACGGCCTCCGCCTGACCACGCCGCAGGACGTGCTGACGGCGCGCGACGCCATGGAATACTGGTCGGACCGGCATCTCGCGGTCGCCCGGGGCGATGCCAGCGCCACCAGTGCCGACGGCCGGCGGATCACCGCCGACACGCTGGTCGGCTACACCGCGCCCGCGCAGCCTGCCGCCGGTGCCGCGAAGCCGCCCGCCAAGCCGGATGCGAACGCAAAGAATGATGCGAACGCCAAGTCGGGCGACCCGATTGCCGGGGGCAAGCTGCAGCGCGTGGAAGCCTATGGCCACGTGAAGGTGCGCACCGCGACCGACATCGTCACCGGTGACCGCGGCGTCTACCTGCCCGACACCGGCCTGGCGCGCGTGCTGGGCAATGTCCACATCACCCGCGGCGAGAACCAGCTCAACGGCGCCGCGGCCATCGTCAACATGAAGACCGGCCTTGCCACCCTGACCCAGACACCGGGCGGGCGCGTGCAGGGCCTGGTGGTGCCGAACGGCTCCGGCGGTTCGGCGGCACCCGGCGGCACACCCGAGCGGAAAGGCAAGTCATGACGGTCGACACCACGCCCCTGGCCGCCCGCAACGGCTCTCCGCCCGCCTCGCGCGGCGATACACCCCGCGGTGACACACGCGAGGGTTTGCGCGTGCTGCCGGGCAGCGGCGGCCTGATCGCCAGCGGCGTCGGCAAGACCTACCGCAAGCGGCCTGTGGTGCGGAACGTGTCGGTGCAGGTGCGCCGCGGCGAGGCGGTGGGGCTGCTCGGCCCTAACGGGGCCGGCAAGACGACCACCTTCTACATGATCGTCGGGCTGGTGCGGCCCGACACCGGCTCCATCACGCTCGATGGACACGACATCACCATGCACCCGATGTACCGCCGGGCGCGCATGGGTATCGGCTATCTCCCGCAGGAGGCGAGCGTGTTCCGCGGCCTCAACGTGGGCCAGAACATCATGGCCGCGCTGGAAGTGGTCGAGCCCGACCCCGACGCGCGGGAGCAGGCTTGCGAGGAGCTGCTGGCCGAGTTCGGCATCGGCCACCTGCGCCGTACCCCCGCCCTGGCACTGTCGGGTGGTGAGCGGCGCCGCGTGGAAATCGCCCGCGCCTTGGCTACCCGCCCCAGCTACATCCTGTTGGATGAGCCGCTGGCCGGCATCGACCCGATCGCGGTCGGCGAAATTCGCGACCTGGTGCGCCACCTGAAGCATCGCGGCCTCGGCGTGCTGATCACCGACCACAACGTGCGCGAGACGCTGGAAATCATCGACCGCGCCTACATCATGCATGACGGCCAGGTGCTCATGGAGGGCGCCCCCCAGGAAGTCGTCGCCCACGCCGACGTCAGGCGCGTGTATCTGGGAGAACGTTTCTCCCTGTAGTTCCGCGCCGGCATCCGGCCGCTTCCCTGAACCCCCGACCCGCGACCTGACCCTTTCTTCTTTCTCGTTAGCGTTTTCGCGCTAAGACTCGCTCCTGATGTCACTCGGTCCCCGCCTCGAATTCCGGCAGTCCCAGTCGCTGGTGATGACGCCTCAGCTGCGTCAGGCGATCAAGCTGCTGCAATTCTCCAACCTCGAAGTGGCCGCCTTCATCGAGGAGGAGCTGGAGCGCAACCCGCTGCTCGACCGTGACGAGCGGCCGGATGCGGTGGGCGAGCGCCCCGCCGACGGCCAGCCCGACCGCCCGGCCGAGGGCGCCGACAGTGCCGAGCTGGTGGCGGCGGTGACCATGCCGGATGCCGGCGAAGGCCCGCTCGACCACGAGTTCGATGGCTACGAGGCGATGGGACCGGCGGACGGGCTGACGATGCCCACGACATTGTCCGGCAGCGGCGGCTCGCAGAGTTTCGAAACCGATGACCGCGGCCTGGAAGACACGCTTGAGACCCGGGTTTCGCTGCGCGAACATTTGGGCGAGCAGCTTCGCCTCAGCTTTTCCGAGCGCGACGACCGCCTGATCGGGGCGCACCTGATCGCCTTGCTCGAACCGTCCGGCCGGCTGTCGGTCGAAACCGCCGACATCGCCCGTGCGCTCGGCGCCGATCCGGCGCGCGTGGAAACGGTGCGCAGCCGGATGATGGGTTTCGACCCGGTCGGCATGTTCGCCCGCAACCTGTCCGAGTGCCTGGCCGCGCAGTTACGCGAACGCAACCGGCTGGACCCGTGTATGGTCGCGCTGCTCGAGCATCTGGACGATCTGGGCCGGCGCGACATGCGCGCCCTGATGGCGGTCTGCCAGGTGGACCTCGACGATCTGCAGGAGATGATCGCCGAGCTGCGCGCGCTGGACCCGAAGCCGGGCGCCAGCTGGGATGCGGCGAGCCTGCAGCCGGTGATCCCGGACGTGCTGATGCGGGCGGCCCCCGGCGGCGACTGGCTGCTGGAGCTGAACCCGGACACCATGCCGCGCGTGCTGGTGAACGAGGCGTTTTATGCGCGCGTCAGCAAGCATGCCGAGCGCGACACCAAGATGTTCCTCAGCGAGCGGCTGGCCACCGCCAACTGGCTTGTGAAGTCGCTGCACCAGCGCGCCCAGACGATCCTGAAGGTGGCGAGCGAGATCGTCCGCCGGCAGGACGGCTTCTTCCGCCATGGGGTGAGCCACCTGCGCCCGCTGATCCTGCGCGACATCGCCGAGATGGTCGCCCTGCACGAGAGCACCGTCAGCCGGGTGACCGCCAACAAGTTCATCGCGACGCCCCGCGGCATCTTCGAGTTGAAATATTTTTTCACCACTGCAATCGCAGGTTCCGGTGGGGAGAGCCATAGCGCGGAGGCCGTGCGGCACCGCATCCGGGCCATGGTGTCCGCCGAGACCGCCGCCGACGTGCTCTCGGATGACGCAATCGTCGCCACCTTGCGAAAGGAGGGCGTGGACATCGCCCGCAGAACGGTGGCCAAATACCGGGATGCGTTGCGCATCCCCAGCTCCGTGCAGCGCAAGCGGGAGAAGGCAGCCCTCGTCTAGGACTGCCTCGCCGGCAATAAGGGGCGGGGTGGAAAGGCTGACGCATGCAGATCAATGTCTCGGGCAAGCAGGTCGATTTGTCGGACTCGCTTCGAACCCGCGTGGCGTCGAGCCTGGACGTCATCGCGTCGAAGTTTTTCGATCACGCCCTGGAAGCGCACGTGACGTTCGGCCGGGCCCGCAGTTTTTTCACGTGTGACATCAACGTTCATGCCGGACGCGGGCTGACCCTGCGCGGCGAGGGCGAGGCCGGCGACGCCAACGCCGCCTTCGACGACGCGGCCGAACACATCGCGACGCGCCTGCGCCGGTATCGCCGCAGGGTGAACGACCACCACCGGGACCTGGCACACCGGGACCGCCCGCAGACGGCACGGTCGTACGTGCTGCGCGCCGAGCCCGACGGCGACGCGGGCGCGCCAGGCGGCGGCGAGACCGATGGGGTGACCAGCCCGACCTTTGCCACGGTGATTGCCGAGACACAGACCGAGATCACCAGCCTGACCGTCGGCGACGCGGTGATGCGCATGGACCTGGCCGACCAGCCGGCCCTGATGTTCCGCAACAGCGCCACCGGCGAGCTGAACGTGATCTACCGCCGAAGCGACGGGAACATAGGATGGATCGACCCCGGCCAATTCTGAGCGGCCGTTCAATGGTGCACCTAGGCCGGCCGTCCG
>CAZZWO010000048.1:0-16534 GCA_964657885.1 uncultured Acetobacteraceae bacterium
CGTTGGTCCACGCGATCTCGCCGGTGTCGTCGTCGCGCAGCTTGTGCAGGCAGCAACGCCCGCACCCATCGCACAGCGATTCCCACTCGGCGGAGTTCATCTCCGCCAGCGTCTTGGTTTTCCAGAAAGCAGCCATGCAGCCGTATAGAGCGTTCTCAACCCTCTGACGACTGATCGCTGACGACTGCTACCCGATGACGTAGTGGATCGGCTTGAAGGCGTAGTTGTTCGATTGCAGCGCCGAACAGGCCGTCAGGCCGATGATCAGGTCCTGTTCGGCCACGAGCACCAGGCGGTCACCGGCCCGGCTGCGCGGCGGGTCGACGCGCAGCACGCCGGTTTCGCCATCCACCGCCACGTTCATGAACACGTTGAAGGCCACCGGTATCTGGTCGGGGCCGATACCGTAGGGCGCCAAGGCCTCGGCCAGGTTGCCGAAGCAGCCCCGGTGCGGCGCCTCGTCGCCGTAGATGATCCGGAAAGTGTCGGCCGAGCACGGCGTCAGCAGGAAGTCGTGGCGGCCCACATCGTCATGCACGATCCGCAGCATCACCCGGCTGCGGTTGGAGTACAAAGCGTCGCCGGTGGTGAGGTAGATCCGGCTGGCATAGTCGAGCGTTCGTCCCGAGGAGATGACCTCGGCGGGGTCGTCGGCGCAGAATGCCAGCAGGTCGGCCACCTGCTCGCCCTGCGGGTCGATCACCGTCAGCGACTGCCCACGCGCCAGCCTGAACGCCGTCCCCGAGCGGGGCGGGATCTCGTGCAAATGCCCGGACAGCTGCGCAGCATCGGCGCCGCTCACCGGCCGGGCTCCGCGTTGCCGGCCGCCCGGAGCCCGTTGCCCGCGCTGGCGAAACTGCTGCGCTGGAACGGGCATTGCCAGCTCTGGTCCACGACGCGGCCGCTGTACTGGCGGGCTTCGGAGGCCTCGCCATGCCGCGCCAGCATCGGGTTTTGCGAGCCGGCCAGCGCCTCGTCGCGCGACAGGATGCTGCGGCGGAGCTTGTCGTAGGCCCCCTGCTCGCGCAGCCGCTCGAACTGGTCGTGCAGGTTGAACACCATCGCCGGCGCCTGGAAACGCCTGGCCGGCCGGCTCGCCTGCGGATGCAGCCCGACGATGAAGAAGGCTTCGCCGCCGAAGCTGAGCGAGAAGTGCGAATCGTGCGGGTCCGGGCTGACGCGATCGTCGTAGGGCTTGCCGTTCCAGGCATCCTTGTCGGACAGCGACTGCGCCCTCTCCCAAAGGTGCCGCTCGAACTCACATTCGCTCAATTCGCCGCCACCGGCGTTTTCAAAGACTACGGCGAAGCTGCGGAACAGCGTCGGTTCCTCGCGGTAGCGGTCTACGAAATCCAGCAGCAGCGGGTAGATCCGCAGGTCGTCCCACCCGGACGTGATGTCCCGCGCAACCACGATGGCGAGCTGGTCGCGGGACAGGGCCGCCTTTGCGCCGACGCACGGGAAGCCGGGGTCTGCGATAAAGTGACGGAGTGCAACGGCGAGGGTGTGGTCCTGGTCACAGGTCTCTATAAGCATGGGGCGGCCGGCATGGGGGCGTGTCCTGGAGTATTGCTTCTTGGGCCAGCCCAACGCTTCATGGGGGCCGCCGGTTGTGCGGCAACGGTGCGCCGGGGCCATCGGCATGTCCGCCAGGGAATACGGATGCGTTTGATCCGCGCGCTTGAAGTCATGCTCTGCACGGCGCTCGTGCTGTTCGCCGGCGCAGGCCGGGCCGCGCCGCTCGCCTTGTACGACACCGCGCGCGAGCCTTCGCCGGCGAACGCTCCCCTGGCTCCGCTCGGGCCACCGCCCGCGGCTCCAGCGACCGGCTGCGGCGACTTCGCGGTCGCCTGCAGCGATGCGCCGGCAAAGGCCAAGCCCCTGACCACCCTGCCCTTCGATTACGGCCTGGAAGTGTCGGGCGGGGTCATCGCTTCCAACCACGGATCGGCCGCCGGCGGCTCGATATCCGGTTGGATCAAGCCAAAAGACGTGCCGCTGACCGTCTATTTCGAATACGACCGCTTCCAGCCGATCGGCGGCCGCCGCTAGGCGGCCCGCAATCGCTGAATCAGGCGCCGGGCATCTGACAGCCACCGGGCGCGCCGTTGCCGGCATTCCCGGCTTCGGCAGGCGGAGTGGTGGATAGCAGGCGGTAATAGTCCCACGGGCCGGCACTGTCGCCCGGCGTTTTCACCTGGAACAGGAACGCGGGCAGTTGGGCACGCCCGTCGGCGCGGATGCGGCCCTGACCGAAGGCGTCGTCGTCCGTGGGCAGCGCCTTCATCGCGGCGACCACGCGCGCGCCGTCGCGCCGGGCCTGGTCGACACCCAGCGCCTTCACGGCCTTCAGGAAATGTAGCGCGCCCGCGTAGCAGCCGGCCTGGATCATGTCGGGGAAGCCGGGCGGCGCCTGCTGCTCCATGAGGCGCGCGGTGAAGGCGCGGGTGCGGGCGTTGAGGTCCCAATAGAACGACTCGGTCAGCAGCAGTCCGCCGGCAAGCTCGAGCCCCAGCAGGTGCACGTCCGGCAGCTGCATCAGCAGGCAGGCGATGCGCATCTGGTCGGTCAGCCCGGCCGCGTGGGCTCCCCGCACGCAGGCGATCACGTCCGCGCCGGCATTGGCCAGGCCGAGCACCGACGCGCCGCTTTGCTGCGCCTGCGCGAGCAAAGGGGCGAAATCGGTGGTGCCCGGAAACGGGTAGGCCGCCTCGCCCTCGATCCGGCCGCCCGCCCCGATGACGTAGCGCGTGGTGTCCGCCTCCAACTGGCGGCCGAACGCGTAGCCGGCGGTGATGAAGAACCAGGTGCTGCCGCCCGCCTGGGTGAACGCCCCGCCGGTCGACCGCGCCAGCATGTCGGTCGTGTACGGCCATTGGATGGTGTTGGGCGAACAGGCTGAACCCGTCAGTTCGGTGGCACCGGCGCCGCACACCAGCAGCAGGCGGTTCTTCGCGCGCGCGACGGCAGCGACGGCCAGGGCCACTTCGGAGTTCGGCACGTCGAGGATGGCGTCCACCCCACCCTGGCCGAACCAGTCGGACGCAATGGCGGCGCCGCGTGCCGGATCGTTGCGATGGTCTGCCGAGACGACATCGATGTCGAAGGCAGGGCTGGCGTTGGCCGCGAATTCGCGCGCGGCAAGCCGGGTACAGGCGATCGAGCCGTTGCCGGCGATCGAGCTGTAGGGACCGCCGAGATCGGTCAGCACGCCCAGCCGGACGACCTGGCGCCTCTCCGCCCTGGCTGGCCGGATCAGCGCAGGCGAAACGACCGCCGCGCTTAACGCCCCCGCCATCAGGCCGCGTCTGTCCATCGCCGGGTCCCCTAGCTTGGCGCGGATGTTGGGCGCTCCCGCCCATCCAGGCAAGGCAAACCCGGGCAGCCGCCCCCTCGCTCGCGCCGCACGCTGGTTCGCCCAGCGGTGCCGGACGTTCGTTGCGATGCCGTCGGAGCGTTTGCTCCCCGCCCGGAAGGCCGGTAAAACGCGCGCGATCAAGGATCTTCCGACCCCCCGATGCCAGCTTGCGAATTTGGTTTCCGACGCGCGACGGCGCTGTTCGCCGCGCTCGCGTTGGCCGGCTGTGGCGTCGGGCCCGCGTATCACCGCCCGGCGCTCGACATGCCGGCAGCGTACGTCTCGCCGGTCGCCGTGCCGGCTCCCCCGCTGCCCCGCACCGATTGGTGGCGCGGCTTCGGGTCGCCCGAACTCGACCGGCTGATGGACATGGCCGCGGCCGGCAGCCCCGACGTGCAGGCCGCGGCGGCGCGGATCATCCAGGCGGACCAGGCGGCCAGGGTCGCCGGCAGCCCGCTGTTGCCAGGGATCACCGGCACGCTCTCGCAGAACTACACCCGCGTCGGCAACGGCTCCGGCGGCTTCGGCAGCTTCACCTCGCTGGGCGGTGCCGCCACCAGCATCGGGACCACCGGCACCACAACCGGTAGCACCGGCACAACCACGGGCGGCACGGGGACAGGAAGCACGAGTACAGGGAGCACTTCCGGAACCACGGGGACGGTGGGAAGCCCCACGGTCGGCAGCACCGGCAGCAGCGGCACGATCAGCACCGGCAACCTGGCCAGCCTGTTCGGCGGCAACCACCACTACACCGACTCGCGCAGCTACTCCGCCGAGCTCTCGGCTTCGTACGAGGTCGATTTCTGGGGCAAGAACCTCGACGCGCTGCGGTCGGCCCAGGCGAGCGCACAGGCCAGCCGCTACGATGCGCAGACTGTCTGGCTCACCACGTCCAGCTCGATCGCGAACACCTATTTCCAGGCGGTCGGATATCGCGACCGCCTGAAGATCGCCGAGAGCAACCTGAAGACCGCGAGCGACGTGCTCGATGCGTTTCGCGGCCGCCTGAGCGTCGGCACCGCCAGTCTGCTCGACGTCAGCCAGCAGGAAGCCCTGGTCGCCGGCACGCGCGCGCAGATCCCGGCGCTGCGCAGCCAGTACCAGCAACAGGTGCTGGCACTGGGCATCCTGGTGGGCGTGCCGCCGGAGCGCATCGCCCTCAGCCCCGCGCCGCTGACCAGCCTGAGCCTGCCGGTGATCGGTTCCGGCCTGCCCGCCGACCTGCTGCGCCGGCGCCCGGACATCGCCAATGCCGAACAGCAGCTGATCGCGCAGAACCAGACGGTGCGGCAGGATTACGCCGACCTGTTCCCGTCGCTGCAGCTCACCGCATCCGGTGGCCTGTCGAGCACCGCGCTGTCGATGATCACCGGTCCGGGCACGGTGGTCGCCGCCCTGGCGAGTTCGCTGGCGCAGACCATCTTCGACAACGGCCTGAAGGCCGGGACGCTGGGCGGAGCGCGCGGGCGCTTCCGGGAACTGGCCGCCGACTATGTAAAGGCGGTGCTGCAGGCACTGACCGACACGGAGACCGCGCTGACCCAGACCAGTTTCACCGCCGAGCAGGAGACGCTGGAAGCCGAGGCGGTGCGGACGGCGCAGCGGTCGGCCGACATCGCGCGCGCGCAGCTGGGCGTAGGCACCGTCGACATCGTGACGGTGCTGAACACGCAGACGACGCTGTTCGGCGACCAGGACACGCTGGCGCAGGTGCGGGTGTCGCGCTTCCTGGCGCTGGTCGCCCTCTACCGGGCGCTCGGCGGCGGCTGGACCCTTCCCACGGAGCATCGGCCGGCATGAAGCGGTTTATCGCGGCCCTCGTCATCTTCCTGGCGGTCGTGGGCGGGCTGGTCTGGCTGCGCTCCAACAGCAACAAGCCGAAAACCCCAGGCCCGGAAGAAACCGCGATCCCGGTGAGCACCGCTGCTGCGGCCCTGGCCGACGTGCCGCTGACGGTCGATGGGATCGGCACCGTGCAGGCGCTCAACACGGTGAACATCAAGCCGATGGTCGATGGACCGCTGACCGAGATCCGGTTCCGCGAGGGGCAGGACGTGCGCGCCGGCGATGTGCTGGCACGCATCGACCAGCGCACCTATCAGGCGGCGTACGACCAGGCGGTGGCGAAGAAATCGCAGGACGAGGCAACGCTCGCCAACGCGCAGCGCGACCTCGAGCGCTACGACAAGCTGGCGAAGAACCAGTACGGCACCGCGCAGCAGGCGGACACTCAGCGTTCGGCGGTGGCGCAGGGTGCGGCTCTGGTGCGGCAGGACCAGGCGCAGATCGACACCGCGCGCACCAACCTCGGCTACACGACTATCACCGCCCCGGTCGATGGCCGCACCGGGATCAGGCAGGTGGATTTGGGCAACCTGGTGCACAACACCGACACCACGCCGCTGACGGTGATCACGACGTTGCGGCCGATCGCCGTGGTGTTCACCCTGCCGCAGCAGACCCTGCCGGAGGTTGTGTCGGCGATGGAGGCAAGCCGCCAGAGCGGCGGCGCCGAGGTGCAGGCGTTGCCGCAGGAGGGTGATGACGGATCGGCGCCGGATGTGGCGGATCCGGCACGCTCGGCGAGTGCTGTTTCGCCGCCCTCCACCGGGTCCCAGGTGCTGGACCGCGGTCATGTCGCGGTGCTGGACAATCAGGTCGACCAGAACACCGGGACGATCAAGCTGAAGGCGATCTTCCCCAACCCTGCCCTTCGGCTTTGGCCCGGCGCTTTCGTCAACGTGCGGTTGTCGCTGCGTGTGGACCGGGGCGTGGTGACGGTGCCGACGTCCGCCATCCAGCGCGGGCCACGCGGCGCGTTTGTCTTCACTCTGGACCCGGGCGACATCGCCCGGCGCCATCCGATCACCGTCGCGCGGCAGGACGAGAACGTCGCGATCGTCAGCAGCGGGCTGCAACAGGGACAGCTTGTCGTCACCGACGGCGCGTCACGCCTGACGGAGGGCAGCCATGTGCGGAAGCTTGCGGCCGAGACGCCGGACGATGCGAGCGCTGCGGCCCCGAAAGGCTGACCGGCAGACGAACGCTTCGTTACCGTCCCGGTGCAATCGCGAGTTGTAATACCTACGGCTTCTGCAAGCAGTATTGCGCAAGACGCTGAGTGGAAACATCGATCACGGGTTCGTTAGTCTAGGCCAAGACTAGTTCTCCGGTTGGACACTATAACTTCTCCGGTAAAGTTTCTGTGTTTACGGCTTCGCAACGGCACTTCCTCGCAGGATCGCGCGTTCGTGCTTTGGTGAATGTGAACGAAGACGAATACATATCGCTTGCGGAGCAGTCTTCGCTCCTGTTGCTGCCGTCACGCCGGTCGCGCGTGGTCTAACTTGTTGTGGGAAATCATCATGCGTAATCTCGTCTGCGGGGCCGCTCTCGGCCTTTGCGCTGCTGTAAGCCTTTCGCCTGCTCATGCCAGTGTCATCGTCTCGCTCGTCGGCAACCCCGTCGCAGCGACGGTGGGCGGCGTCAGCGGCTATGACTACACCTACCAGGCGACACTTTCGGTCGACGAACAGCTCGACCCGAAGGTCAGCCCGGTGTTCTTCACGCTGTACGACTTCGGCGAGGGCAAGCTGGTCAACACGACCGGTGCGCTGTCCGCCGCCGCATGGTCGTTTACCCTCGGCATGAACCAGACCAGCCCGGCGCAGGCGATCACCCCGAACAACCAGGCCGGCATCGCCGACGTTCGGGCTTCGTACACGGGTCCGGAACTGCTGCCGACCAGCCTCGGTTCGGGCACCGGCAACCTCGGCACGTTCACCCTGTTCACGAAGTACACCGGGCCGTTCCAGGTGATCGCGAACAACCAGGACGCGCAGCTCGAGAAGTACGTGCCCGGCAACGCGACCAACGACACCGTGACGTCGAACGTCGCGTCGGTCGCGGTTCCGGAACTCGGCCGCAACGTGCCGGAACCCGCTTCGCTCGCACTGCTCGGCGCCGGCCTGGTCGGTCTGGCCATGATGCGCCGCCGTAACGGCCAGTCTGCCGCTTCGGCCGCCTGAGAACCCACAACAGGAAGCTGGCCGTCCATCGCAAGGTGGGCGGCCAGTGACCGGTGCCACCGCACCGGCATTGACATTCGAACTCTATCGTATCGGCATCGACATGAAACCGGTTGTAGTCAGGCGCTTCGGCATCCCGGAAATGGTTGGACTCGGGTTTGTGGTGGGCGTGGCCGGCGGAACGCTGTTCGGCGGCTCGGAAGCCTTCGTTGCAGCGTCGGCGGTTGCCGGGGCGGTCGTCATGCCCGTGCTGCGGATCAGTCCGCTGCTCGGTCTCGCCCGTCGCGTCGCCGCGTTGAAGGGCGCCCACCTTGTGGGAGCCCGCGTCTCCATCGCCCAGTAAACGTAACGCTAATCAAGTAAACGCCTCTGCCGCCTGATCCAGCGGCAGAGGCGTTCTTGTATCCGGGCGAAGCAGGATCCGAAGGATCGCCGTTCCCGCCCGGCCTCACCGCTGAGTGCATTCGAAGCCAAACATTGCGACACTTAAACGAATTTGATGGCGCCGCGGTGCATACCGTGTTACTCGCCTTCGTAACGACTGATTTTTGATACGAGAAGGTCAAAATGACACTCAAAAGCGGGCTCTCGGCCCCCGAAATCGCCGGGTTTTCCGTCCTGAGCGGCACGCTCGGCGCAATTCTGGCAGGTGCTTCCCTCCACGGCCTGACCTTTACCACCCTGATTGCGGCGGCCGGTGGTACGCTCCTGTTTCCGGCGCTGGTGAAGCTGTTCCGGCTGACCGCCGTCCGCCGGTTCTGGGTCCACCCGTCGGAAACGGTTTCCGGCTAGGCGGCGCCGGCCCGCAGGCGCTAGACGATCTGGCGCAAGGTGAAATAAAGGGCGCCCGACAGCAGGGCGGCGGCTGGCAGCGTCAGTACCCAGGCGAGCGCGATGCTGCGCACCGTGTTCCATTGCAGACCCGAACCGTTCGCCATCATCGTCCCGGCAATGCCGCTCGACAGCACATGGGTGGTCGACACCGGCAGCCCGAACTGGTCGGCGGCGATGATCGTTGCGGCGGCGATAAGCTCGGCCGAGGCGCCCTGTCCGTAAGTCAGGTGCGTCTTGCCGATCTTCTCGCCCACCGTCACCACGATACGCTTCCAACCGACCATCGTGCCGAGACCAAGCGCGATCGCCACCGTGACCTTGACCCAGACCGGAATGTATTTCGTCGACGCGTCCAGCTCGCCCTTGAACGCTTTCAGCGTCGCGGTCTCGGGGCCGGACATCGCAACCCCTTGTTTCTGCATCTGCCGCACCGCTTCGCTGACCAGGAACATGTCGTTGCGCACGTTCTGCGTGACCGCCGCTGGCACCTGGGCGACGCCGCCGCTCGCCTGAACCTGGCGGCCGATGTCCTGCGTGAGGCTGGCTAATGCTCCGAACACCGGCGTCGCGTCGAAATGCTTGGCGCGGATCGCATCCGTCACCGTCCGGCGGGCATCGGCGGGCGTGGCCGTCACGTCCGGCGCTCTGGCATGCAGTACGCCCTGCGCCTTGCCGGCAATTGCCAGGAACACCGGCGTGTGGCTGTTCGGCATCGCATGGTTGAGCGCATAGGCGGTCGGCATCGCGCCGATGAGGATCAGCATGATCAGGCCCATGCCTTTCTGCCCGTCATTCGAGCCGTGGCCGAAGCTGACGCCGGTGCAGGTCAGGATCAGCAGGCCGCGAATCCAGGGCGGCGGCGGTTTGTCGCCGCTCGGCGCCTCGTAGAGCGTGCGGGACTTCACCAGCGCCTTCATCGCCAGAAGCATGCCGGCGGAGCCCACGAACCCGATCAGCGGGCTGAACAGCAACGCCTCGAAAACCTTGAGCACCTGCGTCCAGTCCACGCCGGACGCGCCGATGCCCGGCGCGGTCATGAACTGGTTGGCCAGTCCGACGCCGATGATCGACCCGATCAACGTGTGCGACGAGCTCGCGGGCAGCCCCATCACCCAGGTCCCGAGGTTCCAGATGATGGCGGCGATCAGCAGCGCGAAGATCATCGCGTAGCCGGCGCCCGACCCGACCTGCAGGATCAGCTCGACCGGCAGCAGGGTGATGACGGTGAACGCCACCGCCCCGCTGGATGTCAGCACGCCGATCAGGTTCCAGGCGCCGGAATAGACCACCGCCACCTGCGCCGGCAGCGAATGCGTGTAGATGACGGTGGCGACCGCATTGGCGGTGTCGTGGAAGCCGTTGACGAATTCGAAGCCGAGCGCGATCAGCAGAGCCAGCCCCAGCAGCAGGAAGGTGCCGATGGCCAGCGGCGGCGAGCCGGAATGGGCCATGTCGGCGGAGATGCCGCGCACCGTGAAGCCGATACCCAGCACCAGCAGCGCCAGGAACACCACGATGCCGATCCAATGCGGCTTGCCGTCCAGGTTCGGACCGCGCCGCACGGCAGGTTCATGGAACGAAAGCGCCGTATCCGACATGCAGGCCTCGCGGAGTTGCCGCCGATACATACAGACGCTGCGGGAAACCGTTATTTCAGATTTATGACGTTACGTGCCCGCATCGGCGGCGGAGCGGTCGCTACGCGCCAGGCGGCGTGCTGCCTCGCGCATGTCGGCTTCCGGGCCGCAATAGCTGAACCGTACGAAGCGATGTCCGCGCTCACGGTCGAAATCGATGCCGGGGCTGACGGCGACCGAAGTTTCGGCAAGCATCCGCGCGCACAGCGCCGCGCTGTCCACGTCAATGCCGGATACATCCGCGTAGATGTAGAAAGCGCCTTCCGCGGGCGACAGCCGGTCGAAACCGGCGCGCGGCAAGGCTTCGAGCAGGTGGTCGCGATTGCGCCGGTAAGCCGCGACGTTCTCCGCCAGCTCGGCGTGGCAATCGAACGCCGCCTCCGCCGCGACCTGGCCGACATGGGGCGCGCTGATGAACAGGTTCTGCGCCAGGCACTCCACCGGGCGCACCAGGTCTTCCGGCAGCACCATCCAGCCGACCCGCCACCCGGTCATGGAAAAATATTTCGAGAAGCTGTTGATCACGATGGCGCCGGGGATCGCCGCCGCTGTGCTGAGCGCCTCGCCATAGGTCAGGCCGTGGTAGATCTCGTCGGAGATCAGCCGCGTGCCATGCGCGGCGCACCAGCGCCCGAGCGCCAGGAACTCGTCACGGTGCAGCATCGAGCCGACCGGGTTGCACGGGCTCGCGACGATCAGCCCCTGGGGCGGCGGATCGAGTGCATCGAGCATCGCCGGCGTCGGCTGAAACCGGGTGTCCGCGCCGGCCTGCAGGATAACCGGCTCGATCCCGAGTGCCGAAAGGATGTTCACGTAGGGCGGATAGAAGGGCGCCGCCAGCGCGACCCGGTCGCCAGGGTCGAAAGCGGCGAGGAACGCCAGCGGGAACGCGCCCGAAGCCCCGGTGGTGACGGCGATACGCGAGCGCGGCACGTCCACGCCGTACCAGCTCCGGTAATGGTCGGCGATCCGCTCCCGCAACGACGGCAGGCCGAACGCCTCGGTGTAGCCGAGCGGCCGGCCGGCCGACAGCGCCGCCTGAGCGGCCCGGACCGCCCCCGATGGCGCACCGGTGCCGGGCTGTCCGACCTCCATATGGATCACGTGCGGCGCGCCCGGCGGCAGCGCAGCCTGTCGTGCGTTGGCCGCGGCAATCACGTCCATCACATGGAACGGCGGCACCGCAGCCGCGCGCCCGATCTTCAGCATCCGGGCGGGCCGCCGGCGCCGCCCTAGCTGCCGCCCGCGGAAAGTCCCGCGCCACGCACGTCGCTGGCGAACCGGCAGGTGTCTTCGTTGCCGGGAAGGTAGCCGGGGCAGCCGATCGCGTTCGCACGGCCGGGATCGGGCACCGGAACATGCGGCGGCAGGTCGCCCGCCAGCGCCTGGCCCAGGCCGATTGCCCCTGCGAGTGCGGCGCCGTTCTGGCCGGACGCGCCGACCGCTGCGCGGAAGGCGTCCCGCGAACTGTTCCAGGCAATCGCCGCGGTCAGCAGGGCGGCGGGCTTGATCGACGGCGATGCGCCCATGACGATGCCCAGGCCCGGCGCGATGCGGCCGGTGCCGAACAGGTTCTCCATCGTCAGCGCGCAGGCGACCGCCTCGCCATGCCGATCGACGACCGCAAAGCTCGTCGAGGCCGGAAGCGCCGGCAGCACGCCGGATGCTCCGCCCTGCTCCAGCAGCCGGAGCGGATCGCCGCCCTTCGCCCGCCAGGTCGCAACGGTGGCGATCGAGAGGTTGGCAAGGTCCTGGTTGACGGTTCCCTGGTGCGCCAGGCTGAGGAATGCAGACGCGGCGCCGAGCCCGCCATCGGCGGGGGGTGGCAGAAACGCGACCTGGTCGGCGCCCGCCTTGACCACGATCGGGTTGACGAGGGCCGGCACCGCTGCACGCAGATCGGCCTGGCTGATCGGACCGCCGGCCTCGGCGCTCGCCTCGACCAGGCGTTGAGCCAGCAGCCCCTGGTAAAGGTCGCCGACGCCGCCACGCGAAAGCTGCAACAGCGTCGAGGCGAGATCCGGCTGGATCAGCCTTGCACCTTCGGCCAGCGGTGCGCCGCCGGGTGCGAACACGGCGGCCGCCCCCGGATCGGCGACCAGCGGCCCCTGCACCTGGATGAGGTCGCGGCCGAGCGCGCGCGAGATCGAGAAGCCCGCCGACGCCGCCTGCACGGCCGGCGCCACGAGGTCGCCGAACGGCTTGCTGCCGTAACGCACGCTGAGCAGGTACATGCCCCGCGCCAGCATCGGCACAGCGGCCGGCCGGTCGCCGGCAACGGTCGCGGCGGGGCGCGGCGTGAACAGCACCGCTTCGGGCACCCCGTGTCCGGGCGATCCGGCGCCGGGCTCGTAAGCTATGCAGGCACCGCCGCCACCCAGCGAGGCCCGGGACGGCAGCGTGACCGACAGCATGAAGCCGAGGGTGACCGCGGCATCGGCCGCGGAACCGCCGGTGGCAAGGATCTCGCGTGCGGCGAGTGCGGCGAGCGGTTCGTCGGCCACCACGCCACCGATGAAGCCGGTGAGATGTTCGCCGGGATCGAGCGGGCCGCCGAGCACCGTCTTGCGGATCGCATGCACGGTGCCGCATCCGCCCAGCGTCAGGCCGAGGCTGAGTGTGCTTGCCAGCCCCAAGGCCAGACCTTGCCGTGTCCGGTAGCCCGCGCGTCTGCCCACCGGTTCGTTCACTCCACAATGCTCGGGCCAGGATGCTCAAGCCGAAATGCTCGAGACAGCCGATTTTTTTAGGGATGGGTGCAATAACCGCGTTCCGGCGGGACAGCAACAAGCCCCGTGCCAAGGCAGGCACCCGCTTCGGCAGCCGCCGGACAGCAGCAAGCCCTCGCCACGGCTGGGTGCGGGATGATAAGTGCGACGCTTTCCCACCGTGTTCATCCAGGGGCGTCTCTCCCGTATGCGTATCCTTTCCGTGCTGGCAGGTCTTCTGGCGCCGCTACTGGTGGCAAACTTGCCGGCTTCCGCCGCGCCGCCCCTTCCCGTCACCGCGCCGGAAGCTGCGGGCCGGTCCTTCACCCCCGACCAGCGGCGGGAGATCGTGCAGATCGTGCGCGACGCCCTGAAGGCCGATCCGTCGATCCTCCGCGACGCGGTGACCGCCTTGCAGGCCGACGAGCAGTTGCGGTCGGAAGCCGACATGAAGTCGCGCGTGGCCGAACGGCGGCAGGCGCTGCTGGCCAATGCCGGCGACCCCGTCGCCGGCAACCCGTCGGGCGACGTGACGCTGGTCGAGTTCTACGACCCTCGCTGCCCCTATTGCCGGCGCATGCTGCCGGCGCTCGCCGCCATGGTGCAGAAGGATCACGGCCTGCGGATCGTCTATAAGGACATCCCGGTGCTGGGGCCGCCGAGTGCGCTGGAAAGCCGCGCCATCCTGGCCGCCCAGAAGCAGGGCGCCTATGGCCGCATGCAGGAGGCGCTGATGCGCAATCCGGCCCAGCCCAGCGCCGAAATGATCGCCGACACCGCCCGCAAGCTCGGCCTCGACCCCGCCCGGCTGGCCGCCGACATGACGGGACCGGCGGTCTCGTCGCAGATCGACGCGAACATGACCCTTGCACGGCAGCTGAAGGTCGAAGGGACCCCGGTGTTCATTATCGGCAGCACCATCATCCCGGGCGCGGTGGACCAGCCGGCGCTGGAAGCGGCGATTGCCGAAGCCCGCAAGCATAGCTGAGCATTGCCGGCCCGCGACGCTCGACCGGGGCCGTTCACTGGACGGAGACGCGAACCTCCTTGACGGCAAGGCCGGGCTGAACCCGCACCGCCTGCTCGACCTGGCCGGGCTCGGCACCCGCCTCGACGATCGCCTGTGCGACCTCCCTACCCTGAGCGGACGCGGCCGCAGCCTGCTCGGCCTGGGCGTCGGGAGACGGGCTGCCGGCGCCTTGTGCGCTTGCAGACGGGGAAGCCGGGACCAGTGTGGTCACTACGAACAGCACGTCGCGGCGGCGGGCCAGGGCGCGCTGCACCGCCCCGGCCAGGGCCTCGCGATATTGCGGGTCGGGCGTCGCATACCGGATGGTGACGAGCGATGGGGCGGCGGGCGCGGGGGCGGCGGCAACCGGCGGCACCGGCGGGCTGCCGGCCTTCGCATCGAAATCACGCTGGTCCACCAGGTGACAGCCCGCGAGCCCGGCCAGCAGCAAGGTCGCGAGACCGGCGGCGCAAGCATCATGCATCGGCCACGCTGGATGGTTTCGGGCCGGCTTGGAGCGGCGGGGCATTCGGCTATTGCGCATGGGGCGGGACGTTTGCAGAGCCGCCGGCAAGCTGCAACCGATGCGGCCATGACGCCCGATACCGCCGGCCGATGTGCGGGAGTGCGGCCGAACTCACGCCTGCCTCGCGGATTGCCGCTGGATGGAGTGGAGCCGGGCGGGTTTGGACGGAGCTGAACCCGGCCGGATCGCCGCTCCGGCAGCCGACCGGCGTCCGTCGATCACCCGGCTCGCCACCTCGCTGCGTCACTCTCTCGCCATGTCGGTGCGCTCGACGCCGGAGGCCGAGGCGCTGTGCCTGCCCGCTGCACTGCTGTTCGCGCGGCACCTGCGGTTCGATGCGGCCGACCCGCTCTGGCGCGACCGCGACCGGCTGGTGTTGACGAGCGGCGCCGCACCGCTGGGCGAGGCCGCGGCGGCGCTGCTCGGATCGGGCGACGGGCTGGTGCAGGTGTCCACGCAGGCGGTCGGGTGCGCCACCGGCCTGGCGCTGGCCGAACGCATGCTGGCGGGCCGGTTCGGCCGCTCCCTCGTCGATCACCGGAGCTGGGTCCTGGGCGGCGGCGGCGAACTGGCGACCGGCCAGGTCCAGGAAGCCGCATACCTTGCCGGCGCGTGGCGCCTTGGACGGGTCACCATCATTGCGGCCGTTGCTTCGCCCGATGCGCCGGGCCTCGCGGGCTTCGCTGCGAATGGCTGGGCGGTACGGCGGGTCGCCGCCGGCGACGCGGGCGAGATCGCCGCATCGATGTCGGCGGCGATCCGGTCGTTCAAGCCCACCCTGATCGCCTGCATCGGCGGCGCGGCTGACGGCTTGGGCAACACCGATGAGCCGGGGCTGGACACGCCTGCCGGCTGGGTCGCCGCCGGCAGCCGGGGCGCCGGGGTGCGGCGCGCCTGGTTGAAGCGGGTGGCACGGCACGCCGCCCGGCAGGATTTCGACTTCGCCATGGCTGGCCGGCTGCCGCCACGCTGGGCACCGCTCGCCGGAGCGGGTCCGGAGCACCCGCCGGGACATGCCGGTGAGCCGGATACATCCAGCGCGCAGGCGGTGCGCCGCGCGCTGGCCGAACTCTCCAAGGCGGTGCCGGGCCTGACCACCCTGCCCGGCGAGCCGGCGCCGTGCGGCGAGTTGGTCCAGGCATCGGCCGCGGCGCTATCCGGCATGGCGGTCCATGGCGGCCTGGTTCCCTGGATGGTGCACCGGCTCGACGCTGTCGAACGGATCAGGCCGGCATTGGCGGAAGCGGCGCTGGCCGGAGAGCGCCTGCTGCACGTCCTTGTCGAGCCTGAGGATCCTTGCCCGATCGCCGGCCGCCGGGCCGGGCTCCGGGCAATGCGCAATGTCACGGTCTTTCGCCCTGCCGACGCCTCCGATTCGCTCGAATGCCTGGAGTTGGCGCTGCGGCATGTTGGTGGCCCCAGCGTGTTGCTGCTGTCGGAACAGCCGGTGGCGGCAGCCGCCAGCCGGCCGGCGAAGGCCCGATCCGCTTCGGGCGGCTACATCGTGGCCGAAGCCGTCGGTCCGCGCGAGGTGACGCTGGTGGCTAGCGGACCGGAAGTTGCGTTGGCGCTTGCGGTCCGGTCCCGCCTGCACGCGGGCGGGGTGCGGGCCTGCGTGGTGGCGCTGCCCTGCTGGACCTTGTTCGCAGCACAGGACCCGCCGTTCCAGGCCGCGGTCCTCGGCCAGGCACCCCGGATCGGCCTCGAGCCCGGCAGCGGGTTCGGCTGGGAACGCTGGCTCGGACCAGCGGGCCTGTTCATAGGCTTGGCCGACGCCTCCGGCCCCGCGCATGGCGACTTACCGGTACAGGCCCGCTCCGTCAGCGATGCTGTTTTGCGCCATCTGGGCCGACTTCAAGCGATCTAGACACGGGCGGTCTCATTCTAGACAACCACCCGCAGACGCCAGGAGCCTGGCAAGAAACCGAAAACATCAGTGGGAGCTGCCAATCAGATGACGGTCAAAGTCGCGATCAACGGGTTCGGCCGGATCGGCCGCCTGGTCCTGCGCGCCATGGTGCAGAGCGGGCGGACCGACATCGAGACGGTCGCCATCAACGATCTCGGCAGCGTCGACGCGAACGCCCATCTGTTCCGTTACGACAGCGTGCATGGCCGGTTTCCCGGCGAAGTGACGGTCGAAGGCGACAGCATCACCATCAAGCACAACGGCCGCACCTACGGCCCGATCAAGGTTTCGGCCGAGCGCGACCCGTCGAAGGTGCCTTACCAGGGCGTCGATGTCGCGATGGAGTGCACCGGGCTGTTCACCAGCAAGGCCAGCGCCTCGCAGCTCCTCACCGCGGGGGCGAAGCGCGTGCTGGTCTCGGCGCCGGCCGACGGGGTCGATGCGACCATCGTGTTCGGCGTCAACGAGGCGATGCTGAAGCCGGAGATGACGGTCGTCAGCAATGCGTCGTGCACCACCAAC
>CAZZWO010000049.1:0-16406 GCA_964657885.1 uncultured Acetobacteraceae bacterium
AAGACGGTCGAGGCCACGATCGACACCGATCTGCAGCCGACGGGCCTGGCATTGTGGGGCAGCTACCTGCTGGTCGCAAACACCTATAGCGACACGATCTCGGTCATCGACACCAAGATGAACCGCGTGGTGCGGACCATCGATGTCGGCCTGCCGATCGCCATTCCGAACGCGTTGAAGCCGGCCTACGGCGCGTCGCCGGTTTCGATCGCGGTCGATGCAACCAGGAACGTCGCATACGTCGCCCTCTACAATGCCAATGCGATCGGCGTCCTGGACCTCACCGGCAAGGCGAGCAAGCCGGTGCTGGGCATGATCCCGGTGGCGTTCGCGCCCGCTTCCGTCGTGCTCGACAGCGTGCACGACCAGCTGGTGGTGGCCAACGACAAGGGCATCGGCACCCGCCTGTCGTTCGAGACCGACTACAACGTGACCGGCTACAACACCCATCAGGACAACGGCACGGTCAGCCTGGTGCCGTTGCCGAGCAAGACGGAATTGGCGCTCGATACCAGGAAAGTCTTTCAGAACAACCATTGGGACCTGGCGGTGAACATCGCCTCGGCCGGCAACCCGGACCCGAACGCCGCGCCGGTCGCCATCCCCGCACGTATCGGCGAGAAGTCGCTGATCAAGCATGTGTTCATGATCATCCGCGAAAACCGCACCTACGACCAGGTGCTGGGTGACGTCGCCGCCGGCAACGGCGATGCGGAGCTTGCGGTGTTCGGGGGCAAGGACACGCCGAACGTGCACGAGCTGGTCAAGCGTTTTCCGCTGCTCGACAATTTCTACGATCCGAGCCGCCAGTCCGCCGACGGCCACCAGTGGATCGTCGAGGCGATGGCGCCCTACCAGGACGATATCCAGGCGCCCGACTGGGTCCGCAGCTATCCGGGCGGCAACGCGGGCGATGCCTTGGCCTATACGAAGAAGGGGTTTGTGTTCCAGGAGGCGGTGCAGGCCGGCCTCTCTCTCAAGATGTTCGGTGAATACTCGGAGAACGAGTTCTTCCCGACCAAACAGGGCCATCCGAGCTGGCTGCAGTTCTATCGGGACTCGCAGGCGTTCGAAGCCGGCCGGGAACCCACCTTGAAATACCAGAACTCGATCCGGGTGGAGTCGTCGGTTCCCATCGTGTCCGACCACCTGATCAAGAACTTCCCGCAGTTCGACCTCGGTATTCCGGACCAGTTCCGCGTCGATCTCTGGTTGCAGGATTTCCAGAACGACCTGCAGAACAACACCGTCCCTTCGCTCAGCATCCTGTGGATCATGGATGACCACACCGGCGGCCCGCCGACGGTCGATGCCGAGCAGGCGGACAACGACCTGGCCGTGGGCCGGATCATCGACATCGTCAGTCACAGCAAGGTTTGGGACAGCTCGGCGATCTTCGTCGAGGAGGACGACGCGCAGAACGGCGTCGACCACGTGGACGGGCACCGCAGCCCCGGCTACGTCGTCAGCCCCTATGCCGTGCAGAACGGGCCGACCGACCACACATACTACACGCAGGTAAACATGACGCGGACGATCGAGCAGATACTCGGTTTGCCGCCGCTGAACCAGTACGACCTGATCGCATCACCGATGTTGACCGATTTCACCGACACGCCGGATTTCACGCCCTGGAACCATGTCGCCAACCAGGTTCCGCTCGACATGGGCGTGTCCAGCAGCTCGGTGGAGAAGCATGCCGCCCTGCAAAGGGACTGGCAGGCGTTGAAGGCCAGGATGTTCGAAGGCAAGACCGACAAGGCCGATTCGGTCGATCCGGACACGCTGAACCACTACGACTGGTATGAGGCGACGCACTACACCCGGCCCTACCCCGGCGAAACCAAGGTGCGTCCGGCGTCCGACTTCGCGCAGAAAGCCGCCCACCCGGACACCGACCTGGGTGACTGAAAACCCGGTGGTGCTCTCCGGCGGGGAGCACCACCGGCACTGAACCGGGCGTTCGGCCAGGGCATGGCTCGGCCGATGGTGACCGGCGTTGGGCTGGCCGGCTCCCGCCCCATCATTCTTCCGGGACGAGCCTGAACTGCACCCAGACCAGCATGGTGTGCCGGGCCGGCCCGAGTTCGGGCGGTGGGCCGGGGATGACGGCGCGCGTCACCGCGGACAGCGCCGCGCCGTCGAGAACACCGACATGGCTGGATTGTGCGATAGACGCGTTCTCGACGGCGCCGCGGTCATAATCGAAACGCACCTGGGCGCTGCCGTCCCGGTGCAGCAGGCGCGCCGAGGCCGGGTAGATTGCCGCATCCTGCACCGCCTGGCGGATGCGCGCCTCCCAGCTCGCCATGGCGCGCAGCGTGTCGTGCACCGGGTCCGCAGTGGCACCCGGTGCGGTCGCCGCGCGGGCGATGGCCGGTGGAGCGCCGGACGGCGGAGCCGGCCTGCTGGGGTGCTGGACGGGCGTGGGTGCCGGATGGCTTTGCTCCCGGTGCAGCGTCCGGGGCGAGATGGGCCGCAGGTAGCCCATGGGGCTCGCCGGCACATGCAAGGGCGGCAACGGGTCCAGGGCGGCTGGCTCCATGCCGGCCTGAACAGGAAAGATGCTCGATGACACCAGCTGCGGTGCCGGATCGGGCTGCTCCGGCGCGGGGGGCGTGAAGATGACCGGAATGCTCGTTTCCACCGGTGGCGGAGGCTGCTGCGGGGCGTGGAGCAGCAGGGCCAGCACCGCTACGAAGCCCAGATGGAGGCAGGCGGCGGCCAGCAGCGCCCGCAGGCGCGGGCCGGCGCTCTCCGCTGGTTCGCCATCGGTCAGAGGGATACCGACAGCGACACGAAGCCGCTGAAGCCCGGATCGGTCCAGAATAGCGGGGCGCCGGCAGCGGTGGCCCCTGCATAGCCGATCAGGCTGTGGTCGTTGGTCAGGTTGTAGAGGTTGAGCCCGACCCGGACCTTGTGCTGGCCGGGCACCGGTAGGCCGAGCGCCGGAAAGCCGAACGGAAAAGTGTAGCCGACGGCGAGATCCAGGGTTTCGTAAGGGCGGATCGGATAGCTCGCAGTCGGCCGGCCGGATTGTGTCTGCCCGTTGAGGCCGAATTGTTTGCCGATCTCCTTGACCAGCAACGAGCCATAGACCGTGTCGCGATCCTTGAACACACTGTTGCGGCTGAAGAGGAAACCACCCGCAGCCGTGTTCTGCGGCGCCTGGTAGATGTGCACGCCGTTGCTGAAGCGCGCATCGTTGAGCGATCCATTGCCGTAGAACACCAGCCCGCCGCCGATCTGGTAGGTGCCTTCCGCCTCCACGCCGCGATACAGCGCGTTGCCCTCGTTGAAATACAGCGTGCCTGCCGGTTCGGTGATGCTGGCGATGGTGTTGTTGAACGGGATGTAATAGGCGTCGGCCGCCAGCGCCAGACGCCGCCGCTGGTAACTCGTGCCAAACTGGAAGTTCGTGGTTTCTTCCGGCTGGATCGTGGCCGGCACCGCCGTCTCGAGCGTGCTGAGCGGTGGCGCGAGATAGCCTTTGGCCGCCTGGAAATACGCAGTCCATGACGGCGTGATCTTGTAATGCGCATCGACCGACCATTGCGCCTTGTTGTAGGTCGCGTTGGTCTCCCCCGCGGGTGTGCTGCCGAGGATGCCGGTGTCCAGTTCACGCGTGACCGAGGTGTATTTCACCCCCGGCGTGATCGTCAGGCCGGGCAGCGGCGTCCAGGCAAACTCGATATAGGGCTGAGCGGTCACCAGGCGGTCATGGTATTGCTGGTTGAACGTCGATCCGGCCGCTTTTGTGGCGTAACCGACATAGCCGCGGCTGAGGTCGATACGGGTGCGATAGACGCCGTTGCTGATGTAGTCCAGCCAGACGCCGAAACGCAGCTGACCGAATGCGGTGTCTTTCGTCACCCTGGTGACCGATCCCCAATCGCGGAAATCGTTGTGCTTCGACACGCCCGGAACGTCGTCGGCCGGGTGGATCTGCACGCCGCCGACATACGCCTTGGTGCCTCCCGGCATGATGTTCGGCGTGGTGCCGTTCGGGTCGGCTCCTTCCGTGCCACCGCGAAAATATGAGGCGGTGTAGGGCGTCTCCTCCAGGTTCCAGCCATCGCCGAGCGCCGAGGCGATACGGATATATTCGAAGTCGGTGTCGTAGCGATCGTAGTTGTAGCCGGCATAGTCCTGCGAGCGGGGATTGCCGCTCAGACCGAAATCCGGGCCGTACTTGGCGATCTGCGCCAGCGTGCTGCCATAAGCGGTATCGCCGGTGCTGTGATTGAACATGCCGACAAAGGTGACAAGCGTGTTCGCACCGATCGGCTGCTCCCATTTGCCGAAGGCGTTGTCGCGATCGGTGGTGACGCCGGTGAGGTACGCGCCGGTCTGCAGCCGCGACAGGTCGATGAGGCCGCGCCCCCCGCCGAGCTCCGGCTGGGCGCCGCTATCGGCCTCGATGCCGTAGAGCTGCTCGCCGAAGCTGCCGAAGGTGGAATAGGCTTCCGCCCCGAGCGTGTCGGATGGCTGCTTCGAATAAAGCGCCAGCGTGCCGCCGAAGGTGGCGTAGCCGATTGTCGAGGCGGTGCCCGGGCCGCGGTCCACGGCGACGCTGCCGAGATCGCGGGAGGTGAAATAGGTGGCGCTCTGCGGCGCGAAACTGCTGACCGTGCCTGGAAGAACCAGGTTGTCGAAGGTCGTGTTGAACTGGCTGTATTGAAAGCCGCGGATGCTCTCGCCGTAGTTCTGCTGCGATACCGGCCCGGCCGGTTGGATGTTCGACAGGCTGGGGGTGAATTTCACCAGCTCGTCGTAGTTCTGCGAGGGGATGGTGGAATTGTCGATGAAGCTTTTGCCCACCACCGATGTCGGCTGGGCTGCTTCGAGGGGCGCGCGGCTGGGCGCGAGCGCGGCGGCGCTTCCGGGTGGCGGCGCGGCATACGGGCCGTTATCCTGGGGCAGAGAGGTCGCGATGCCGGTTGCGGTGGCATCGACCGTCCCGAGGTCGATGGGCGCCGGCTGCGCATGGGCTTCGCTGGTGGACAGCAGGATCGCCAGCAGCAGGAGGCGCCCGGGATCGGCGGCGTTGCCCTGGAAGCCGTTCGAGCGAGTGCGGGTTCGACGCATCTGTCAGCCTCGGGTCAGGTTCGAAGGCGGCACCTAACCGACATTGGAGAGCCGCCTAAAGTTAAGATTTCATGATGTCTTGTACATCACCATCGCAAAGATGTCCGCGGGTGCGGCAGCCCGCCGATGGAGCGTATCGTGCAAGACAGACTTGCGCCCTGGCAGACACAGGTGTTGTGAGTAGAGGGCCCGGAGCAGGATGCCTTGACATGGGATTGTCTCGCCCGTCTAGGCTTTCTGCATGAAGTCTCGACCGTTGCCATGAGAGTTCTTGTTGTCGAAGACAACGCCTCGCTGAGCGGGATGATCGCAGCGTTCCTGCGCGAACGAGGATTTGCGGTCGACGCCGTCGGCACCGGCCATCAGGCTCTCGCGGCCGTCGACGGAGCACCCTACGACGCGGTCATCCTCGACCTTGGCCTGCCCGATATCGATGGCGTGGATGTGCTGCGCGCATTACGCGCACGCGATGCGGTCCATGGGTCGTTGGTGCCGGCGCTTATCCTGACGGCCCGGGATGGTGTGAGCCACCGCGTCCGCGGACTGAATGAGGGTGCCGACGATTACATCCTCAAGCCGTTCGACCTGATGGAGTTCGAAGCACGCCTGCGTGCCGTGCTGCGGCGACCGGGCGTACGCGGCACGTCGCTGCTGCAATTCGGCGCCGTGCGTTTCGACACCGGCAGCAGAACCGTGCAGGTGCATGACAAGTCCCTGGATCTGACGCGGCGGGAAGCGGCGCTGTTCGAGGAGTTGGTGAAGAAAGCAGCACAGATCGTGGTGCGGGACCTGCTCGTCGAAAGGCTTTATGGCCTGGACGAAGACGTGTCGGCCAACGCCCTGGAGGCGACGATCTCGCGCGTGCGGCGCAAGCTTGCCGTGAACAAGGCCGGCGTCAGGATCGAGACGTTGCGCGGCATCGGCTATCGCCTGAGTCTCGGCACGGATCCCGCACCGTGATCGGGCCGCGCACGCTGCGCGGCCGTCTGGCGGCTGCCATGCTGCTGATCCTGGTGCTGGCGGTCGGCCTGTCGTCGCTGCTGGACCGGCTGCAGGCAGGGCGCCCGGTGCCTGCGGAAGAAGAGCCCTACCAGGATGCCCTGGTGCTCGCGGTCTTTTTCCTGCCGGCCCTGCTTCTGATCTGGGCGGTCAGTTGGTGGAGCTTGCGCCCGCTCGCCGAAGTATCGAACGAGGCCGGAAAGGTCGGGCCGATGTACCCGGCTGCGCGGCTGTCGATGGCGCGGCTTCCGACCGAGATCGTGCCGCTTGTCGAGGCGTTCAACGGCGCGCTGGACCGCATGGCCGCGGCGTTCGAAGCCGAGCGCCGCTTCACCGAGAATGCCGCACACGAATTGCGCACCCCGCTGGCGGTGTTGGGCCTGCGCCTGCAGCGCACCAGGCAATCCGGTCCCGGCGGCGAGGCGCCGGACTGGGCGGCAATCGAAGGCGATCTTGCCCAGCTCAACCGTCTCGTCGGCCAGATGCTCGATCTGGCGCGCAAGGAGAACGACAGCCGAGCATGCAGCCCCACGCCCAGACCGATCGTGAACCTGTCACGCATCGCACGGGAGGCCTGTGCGGTCGTGCTTCCGATTATCGAAGCCCGGGGCCGCACCCTGGCGATCACCGTCCCCGACACCATGAGCCTGCGTGGCGACGCCGACGACCTGCGCGACGCACTGCGCAACCTGCTCGAGAACGCGATCGTTCACGGCAGCGGACGCGTGGGCATGCAAGGGTGCATAAACGATGCGCATAAGCGGATCGAGCTCCGCGTGAGCGACGAGGGGCCCGGTTTCGACGGTGCGCGGCTGGAGTCTATCTTCGACCGTTTCAGCAAGGGCAGTGCGTCGCAGGGCTCGGGCCTGGGCCTTGCGATCGTCCGGGCGGTGGCACGCAGTCATGGCGGCGATGTCGTGGCTTTTCCGGGTCCGCCAGGGCGGATCGAGTTGCATGTAGCCGCTCTGGCCTGAAGAGGCTGGATCATCGAAACCGGTCAGCCTGCAAGGCTCCCGGTCGCGCCCGCGTAATTGTCAAAGGCCGAGGCGCTCAACCGACCTTTCGCCAACCGGGCCTGTTCGGCTCGACGTACTGCATGCGTACGGGTGCGATCCCGCAGATTGCGATCACCGCCGGTTCATGGCCGCTTGCCACCACACCGTCGTAGTGCGGGGTGTGCGCGACGCGGCGCACGAACGTTCCGGCCGGGACCGGCTTGCAGCGGGCCGGGTCGAAGTCGGCTCCGCTGTTGACCCACCAGGTGCCGGACACGACCACGCAGAGGCGGTCTGTCACGTAGGTGTGCGGCGCACTCATGTAGCCCGGGAACCACTTGATCAGTTCGTAGTAGAGGCCCTCGCCCGACCGGGTGCCGAACAGCGGCGCCGAGGTGACGCTGTCCTTTGGATAGTCCGGACGCAGTTGCCAGGGGATGTCGGCCGGCAGCGTCAGGATGGTTTCGGCTGGATCGAGGGGTGACGCTTGCGTCGAAGCCGGTGCGAGCGCGGCGAGTAGCGGTGCCAGCAGCAGCTCCCGGCGTGGAAATTCGATGTTCGGCATGGGCACTCCTGACGAGCTACCGAGCCAACACGCAAGTACCCTCGGGGTTCTACAATCGCCGAACCGGGTTCGGGGCGGCGTCGCGTTCGCTTGGTCCGGGAAACGAAACTATGCTACTGCGCGCCCGAACACGGGGACGTTGCACATGTTTACAAAACTTATTGCGGTGATGTTTGCTTCAGCCTCCGTGGTTCGTGCGGCTGCAGCGGCAAGTGTCGTTACGCCTGCGCCTTTGAGCGTGCATCCGGTCCAGACCGTCGCCATCAGCGGTAGCGGTTTCGATGCGAGCGAGGCGGTGGACGTGTATCTCGACACGACCGACACACTCCTGCTCGTGAGTTCCGCGACGGGGACGCTCACCGGATCGATGGCGATCCCGGCCTCAACAAGCCCGGGGCCGCACAGCATCACCGCCATAGGCCGGCGCAGCGGCGATGCCGCACAGCATGCGCTTACGGTGTCCACTCCGTGGACGCAATTCGGGTTCGGGGCAGCCCATGCCAACGTGAATCCTTACGAGAACACGCTTTCCACCAGCACTGCACCAACGCTGGGCACGCTGTGGAGCCTGTACGCCGGCGCCACCGGCGGCACGCCCATCATATCCAACAATCGTGTCTATGTCGGCACCGGATCCGGCGTCGCGGCTTTCGATGCCGCCACCGGCGCCACGATCTGGAACAAGACCCTCGGCGCGAACTTCACGGCGTCGCCGACGGTGGTGGGAGGCACACTCTATATCGGCGATCTCAGCGGGAACTACTACGCGCTCAACGCCAACACCGGCGCCACCATCTGGAAGGTGACGTTCGCAGGCGCCTTCTACGGCTCCGCGGTGGTCTCCAACGGCGTCATCTATGTCGGGAGCTACACGGGCAGCTTCTATGCCCTGAAAGCAAGCAACGGTGCGGTGCTCTGGAGCTATGCTCTTGCGTCCGGCACCGACTCCACGGCAGCGCTGGTCAATGGTAACGTGTTTTTCGGGGGCTACGACAACAACATCTATTGCCTCAATGCTTCCACGGGCGCGAAGGTGTGGTCCTACACGACCGGTGGCCATGTCGAGAGCACGCCTTCCGTCGTCAGTGGCACGCTGTATGCCGGCTCGGACGACAGCAAGGTGTACGCCATCGGCACCTCGGGTGCGAACGCCGGCTATCTGTTATGGTCCTACACGACCGGCGGCGGTGTTTACGCCAGCCCGGCGGTCTACAACAATCGCGTCTACATCGGATCGAGCGACGATAAACTCTATGCCCTGAACGCGCGCGACGGCTCGCTGTATTTCAGCTTCCCGACGAACGGCCTGGTGCGGTCCGGTGTGGCCGCGAATGGCGTCGTCTACTTCACGTCCCAGGATAATCTAGTTTACGCCATCAGCACCTATGGCAGCGTTCTCGCGACAGGCTCCATCGGCGCTGGTTATTTTGGCTCTCCCAGCGTGTCGGATGGCAGGCTCTTTGTCGCGACTGCCAGCGGCGACCTCTACGCTTTCATGTCGAACGCCGGTAATGACGTGGCGCCTGCGCGCGTCCCCAAGCCATCGTCGCTCCGCCCGGACTTCAACCTGAAAGTGACCCGCTGAGTTCTACCCGACGCAGCGTAGCGACGGGCGGCACCTCGCAAGCCGCAACCGGAGACGACGTTACGAAAAGGAGGTTATGTAGTTGACAAACACGGCGGTCGGGTAAAGGGACTAACATGTTGATACTATCAAACTTTGATTCCGAAGTCATATACTCGCGATTTCTAGAGAGTGACTGAATATTGATAACGAAGAATAGGAGTCGCCGCTGGATGCTTAGGCGAAAGCGGTTCAGGCCCCTCGCGTATCAATTGCTGCGCAAGCGCGCGTGCTGCCTCGAATTCCGCATGGTGCGACGGCGCCCAACTGGCGTGCCCAGCAGTAAGTGGGAGCCGCACGAGCGGAGGGAGGTCTTTCGGAACGGTTATCAACCGAAAGTCATGTCTGCGGCATCTCGCAGGCTAGCCGAACTACGTGTTGCCTTTCCTAAGGGAAAAGCAAAGTCAGGATTATGGTCCTAATTTATGGCTGTGTTTGCGAAGTGCTTAATCGCCTACGAAAAATCCCCCGCGGACAATTCGACCGGTGTGCCGTGGGGGGTTCGTTCGGCGGCTCGGTCCCAGGCGCGGCGGGTGCGGTGCAGGGTGGCGGCGTCCGCGAGGCCTTTTGCCGTGACCATCCGTTCGAGCGTCGCCAGCCAGTCCCGGTAGTAGGTCTCCCCGGTGTCCGGTGCGCCCTCCGCTGCCGCACGCGCACGGGCGGCGCCGAGCATGTCCGCCCATTCCGGCCAGGTGAACAGCCCGCGCTGCTGGAGCGTCAGCGCCATTGCGAAGGCCTGCGCCTGCCAGGGCGCGTCGAACACCGGACCGTCGCTGCCGCGCGGGATGCTCGGCAGGGCGTTCAAAGCCGCGAGCGCCGCAGCCTCGCCGATGGCAGGTTCAGGCGGCATCGAGATAAGGCTCGAACGCGTCGATGGAGATCCGCAGCCCGGGCTCCGAGTCCGGTCCCCACAGGACGCGCCCTTCGAAGGTGACGGTGTAGAGCCATTGCGGGTCTTCCGCGCCGGAAGCGACGACAGCATCGGGAAAAACGTGGCAGCCGTGCAGCCGCTCGATGACGCCGACATGGCCACGCACGTAGCGCGGCAGCCTGGTGTGGGTGCGCGGGTGGATGTTTCGTGCGCGCACGCGGTCGCCGGTCCGGAAGCGGGCCGGTGCCGTGGCGGGGCGGCCGAACGAGCCGGGTATCAGGGCGCCATCGACGTCGGCTGGCGTCATGGCCTGGCCCTTGACGGCGCGGCCTGGTCCATCCGCATGGCCGGCCACCAGTTCGGCCTTGCCGGCGAGGTCGCGCGCCAGCGACAGGTTCTCGAGCCGCGCGAGCCAGCGCTCGTAATACGAACCGGCAAGATAGGCATCCGGCGGCAGCAACTCGATCCAGTACCGGCCGATGTCGATGTTCCATTCCCGCAGGCTGCCGAGCGCCCTGCTCAGCGCCAGCACGCGGCCTTCCCACGGCGCATGGAACACCGGCTCGTCCGGCTCGCGTTCGATGGCGCCGAACCCGTCCATGCCGCCCATGTCGTGCACGCCGTTCACGACGCGCCCGCCGGCTGCAACGGGGCACCGGTGCCGACCATGCTGTCCCGCGTGACCAGCGCCGCGAGCCGTTCCGCGTCCCAGCCTTCCGTATCGGCGGGGCGCATCGGGAGGACCAGGTAGCGCGTCTCGGCGGTGGAATCCCAAACGCGGATTTCCGTTGTCTCGGGCAGGCTCAGGCCGAATTCGCCGAGCACGCGGCGCGGCTCCTTCACCGTGCGGGAGCGGTAGGCGAAGGATTTATACCAGGTGGGCGGCAAGCCGAGCACCGCCCAGGGGTAGCAGGAGCACAGCGTGCAGACGACCACGTTGTGCAAGGCCGGCGTGTTCTCGACAGCGATCAGGTGATCGCCGGGATGGGCGGCGATGCCCGCGGCTGCGATCGCCTCGGAGGCGTTCTCCAGCAGCGCCGCGCGGAACACCGGATCGACCCAGGCGCGCGCAACGGCCGCCGCCCCGATATGCGGCCCCACCCGGGTCTCGTAGGCGTCCACGATCCGGTCCAGTGACGCCGGGTCGACATAACCTTTCTCGGTCAGCACCGTCTCGAGCGCGCGGACGCGCAGCTCGACATCCGATAGCGCCGAACCATGGTGGCCATGGCCATCATGGTCGTGATCGTGGCCGTGTTCGGGCATGTGGCCTCCTGGCGGTCACTCGTTGTGCGGAACCTGCGCATCAGCTGGCCATGAGCGTCAAGCACCCCCGGCGCGATGATCGCGGGGCGCCGGGCCGGTGCGGGGCACCGTCTCGCCCCGAAGCGCCGGCGCGCCCGGCATGGCGCCCGGTTCGGCAGGACTAAATACCAAGTTGTTCGATCTGGCTGGATCGTCTGTTTTGTCCAGGGTGCCACCACAGGGTGCCGGCCGCTTATGGTCTGTTGAGGGGCGAGGTGGCCGCCGTCCTGTCCTTCGATGCCGACGCAAGCGGACAAGACGATCCGCAGAGGAGACGCCGAGTGAACCTTCACGAGTATCAGGCCAAAGAACTGTTGCAAGGTGCAGGGGTCGACGTGCCGCGCGGGGCCGTTGCCTACAGCCCGGACCAGGCCGTCTATGCCGCCACCGAGATCGGCGGCTGGCACTGGGCAGTCAAGGCACAGATCCACGCCGGCGCGCGCGGCAAGGCCGGCGGCATCAAGCTGTGCCGCACCTACGGCGAGGTACGCGACGCGGCCGAGGAGATGCTGGGCAAGCGCCTCGTCACGCACCAGACGGAGGCGGAGGGCAAGCCGGTCCAGCGTGTGTATATCGAGGCGGCCGACAAGATCGACCGTGAGTTCTACCTCGGCTACGTGCTCGACCGTAAGGAGGAGCGCATCCGCGTCATCGCGTCACGCGAAGGCGGCATGGAGATCGAACAGATCGCGGCGGAAAAGCCGGGCGCGCTGATCCAGATCACGGTGGAACCGGCGGTCGGCCTGCAACCCTTCCAGGCACGCGAAATCGCCTTCGGCCTCGGCCTCGACATCAAGCAGGTGCAGCGGGCCGTGCAAACCATCATGGGCGCCTATCGCGCCTTCCGCGATGCCGATGCCACCATGCTGGAAATCAACCCGCTGGTGCTCATGCATGACGGACGTGTCGTGGCACTCGATGCCAAGATGATCATCGACGACAACGCCCTTTTCCGCCAGCGCGCCATAGAGGGCATGCGCGACCCCTCGCAGGACGACCCGCGCGAGGCGCAGGCTGCCGAACACAGCCTGAACTATGTCGGCCTGGACGGCACGATCGGCTGCATCGTCAACGGTGCAGGCCTGGCCATGGCGACGATGGATGTCATCAAATACGCCGGCGGTGAGCCTGCCAACTTCCTCGACGTGGGTGGCGGCGCCAGCCCCGAACGCGTCGCCACCGCGTTCCGCCTCGTGCTCTCCGACAGCCGGGTGCAGTCCATCCTGGTCAACATCTTCGCCGGCATCAACCGCTGCGACTGGGTGGCGGAAGGTATCGTGCAGGCCGCGCGCGAGACCAAGATCGGCGTGCCGCTGATCGTGCGCCTGGCGGGCACCAACGTCGAAGCAGGGCGCAAGATCCTTGCGGAAAGCGGGTTGCCCCTGATCACTGCGGAAACGTTGTCGGAAGCAGCCGAGAAAGCCGTCCGCGCCGCGAAGGGGCCGCTTTCGTGAACGGAGTTTCCGGTACGCTTATCCTGTCGACAAAAACGAAAATACTTACGGGGAACGCAGCATGAGCATTCTCATCGATAAATCCTCCAGGATCCTCATCCAGGGCTTCACCGGCGACAAAGGCACGTTCCACGGCAAGGAGATGCTGGAGTACGGCGGCAACGTCGTCGGCGGCGTCACCCCCGGCAAGGGGGGCCGCAACCATCTTGGCCTGCCCGTCTTCAACACGGTGCGCGATGCGGTCGAAGCCACCGGCGCCGATGCCTCGATCACCTTCGTCGCGCCACCCTTCTGCGCCGATGCGATCATGGAGGCGGCCACTGCCGGTTTGCGCCTGATCTGCGCCATCACCGACGGGATCCCTGCGCAGGACATGATGCGCGTCAAGCGCTATCTGCGCCGCTTCCCGAAGGAGCGCCGCAGCCTGCTGGTCGGTCCCAATTGTGCCGGCATCATCAGCCCTGGAAAGGCCATGCTCGGCATCATGCCGCCGCACATCTACATCCAGGGCAATGTCGGCATCGTGTCGCGCAGCGGCACTCTGGGGTACGAGGCCGCTTCGCAACTGATGGCGCTGGGGATCGGCGTCTCGACCAGTGTCGGCATCGGCGGCGACCCGATCAACGGCAGCTCGTTCCTGGATCATCTCGCGCTGTTCGAGCAGGATCCCGAAACCCACGCTGTCCTGATGATCGGCGAGATCGGTGGGGCACAGGAAGCCGAGGCGGCAGCCTGGATCAAGGACAACATGACCAAGCCGGTCGTCGGCTACGTCGCGGGCCTGACCGCGCCGAAGGGCCGCCGCATGGGCCATGCCGGCGCCATCATCTCCGGTGTCGGCGACAGCGCCGCGGAAAAGGCCGAGATCATGTCGTCCTACGGGCTCACCGTGGCGCCGAGCGCGGGCAAGCTGGGCTCGACCGTTGCAGCTTTGTTGGACAAGAAATCCCGGGCCGCCTGATGAACACATCGATGCCGCGCGACAGGGCACAGGCCGGCGACGGCTCGGCCCTGGCCGGCCTGCTGTATGGGATGCTGCTCGACACGGTGCAGCATCACAATCCGGACCTCGGACCTGTGTTGCGGAACGAGGTTGCGCTCTCGGCCTGCTCACCCGAAGGCCTCGGCCTTGCGTTGCGTGCGCAGGGTATCTGGTTCCAGCTTCAATCCATCGCCGAGCAAAACGCCACGATGCGTGCGCGCCGCGAGGAAGAACGTGCCGCCGCAAACGGTGTCGTCGATGGCACGTTCGAAGCGGCCCTGGCGCAGGCGGCGGCGGCCGGGATCTCCGCCGAAACCGTGATCAGCACGCTCGGCAGCTTGCGCGTCAGGCCGGTCCTCACCGCGCATCCCACCGAGGCGCGCCGGATCACCGTGCTCGAAAAACTGCGGGCCATCTATCTTCTGTTGCTGGATCTGGAAAACACGCGTTGGACCACGTGGGAACGCGCCCAGATCATGTTGCGCCTTCGCGACCAGATCGAGCTCCTTTGGCTGACCGGTGAACTGCGCCTCGAAAAACCGACCATCACGCAGGAGATCGCCTGGGGCCTGTACTTCTTTCACGAAACGCTGTTCGAAGTGGTTCCGCAGACGGTCACCAGGCTGGAAGAAGCCCTCGGCCGCGTCTATCCCGGCACATCGACCGAGATTGGCCAATTCCTGCAATTCGGGAGCTGGATCGGCGGCGACAGGGACGGCAACCCCTTCGTCACCAATGAAGCGACCCGCGCCGCGCTGCAGGAAAATGCCAGCGCCAGCCTGAAGTATTACCGGACCGCGCTGACCAGCCTCTCGCGCCAGCTCTCCATCGCCGAAGCTGCCATTGCGATCCCTCCGGGGTTTCGGGCCGCCCTGGACGCGGCCCTCGCCCAGTGTGGCGAGCAGATCGCCGCGCGCAATCCTGGCGAGATTTTTCGCCAGGCTATCGGCTGCATGCTCCACCGCGTCGAAGGCGCCCTCGCCCATCTGAACGGTAAGGATCATGGCCAGCGCTACGACAATGCCGACGACCTGATCGCCGACCTGCTGCATCTCGAAGACGCCTTGCGCGAAAGCGGCTGCGGCGACCTCGCCTCTCGCCTGGTGCGCAGACTGCGTCTGACGGTGCAGATCTTCCGCTTTTCCACAGTACGCCTGGATCTTCGCCAGAACACCACCCGCCTTCATCAGACGCTCCGCGGCGTCTGGTCCGCCACCAACCAGCCGGGCGAGCCTCCCGATCCCGCAAGCGCCGCCTGGGCAGATTGGCTTCGCACGCTCCTCGAACAGCCGCAGACCAGCGAGAACCTTCCCGAACTCGAGCCCGAAGCCCAGGAACTGATCGACCTGTTCGGCCTCGTCCGCGACATCCAGCGCGAGTTGGATCGGGAGGCCTTCGGCAGCTTCATCCTCTCCATGACCCACAGCGCGGCCGACGTGATCGGCGTGTATGTCGTTGCCAAGCTTTCCGGCCTGTTCCTCGACAGCGCCGGTACCGAACTCTGCACCCTGCCTGTCGTGCCGCTGTTCGAAACGATCACCGATCTTCGCGCGGCCCCGGCCATCATGCGCGAGCTGTTCGCTGTTCCCGCCATCCGCCGCAGCATCCGCCGGCAGGGCAACGTGCAGGAAGTGATGATCGGCTATTCCGACAGCAACAAGGATGGCGGTTATTTCACCGCGAACTGGGAGTTGTCGAAAGCGCAGACGAAACTCACGGCCCTCGGCGAGTCCGCAGGCGTTTGCATCGCGTTCTTTCATGGCCGCGGCGGATCCGTGTCCCGCGGGGGCGCGCCGACCCAGCGGGCCATCGCCGCCCAGCCCCGCGGTTCCATCCGTGGCCGTTTCCGCACCACCGAGCAGGGCGAGGTGGTGAGCTTCAAATACGCCAACCGCGGCACCGCCGGCGTTCAGCTCGAACTGCTGGCCAGCAGCGTGTTGCAGCACGCACTCGGCGCCGGCGAGCAATCGGTTCCCAACAATCCCGAGCATGACGATGCCATGGAAGCGATTTCCGGCGCGTCCAATGCCGCCTATCGCAACCTGTTGGGCCACCCCTCGCTCGTCACCTATTTCCAGCAGGCAAGCCCGTTGCAGGAAATCGGCATGCTGAACATCGGGTCCCGCCCTGCCCGGCGCTTCGGCACCGCGACATCGCTGGAGGATCTGCGCGCCATCCCATTCGTGTTTGCCTGGGCGCAGAACCGCCACGCCGTCACGAGCTGGTATGGGATCGGCAGCGGTTTGCAGAGCATCCTGCACGTGCGCGGCCCAGCGGCCATGGGCTTGCTGCGACAGATGTTTGCCGAGCATCGCATGTTCCGCCTCATCATCGACGAAGCCGAAAAAGCGCTCGCCACCGTGAGCCTGACCGTGGCACGCGAATATGCCGGCCTTGTCGACGATGCCGAGGCGGCCAGCGAGATTTTCGCCATGGTCGAACGCGAATATTACCTCACCTGCGAAACCATCCTCACCATCACCGGCGGCACCCGCATCGCCGGCCGCTTCACGCATTACGACA
>CAZZWO010000050.1:0-16090 GCA_964657885.1 uncultured Acetobacteraceae bacterium
AGCGCCTGGAAGCCTGTCCGCTTTCCAGCCCCGATCCCGTCTTCAGCTCTGCGACGCCCAGACAAGGCAACGGAGAGAGCACGATGAACGGACGCATCACGAGGACATCCGCCCGAACACCGGTCATACGGACGCTCTTAACCACTGCGCTTTTGGGGTTCGTGCTGCTTGCCGGCCCCGCGCGGGCGGGCAGCTACGCCTACACCATCATCGATGCGCCAGGCGCCGTCGACACCCTGGTCACCGGTGTCAACGAAAGCGGAACAGTGACCGGTTACACGGTCGATGGGGTCGGCAGCGTCCGCGGCTTCACCTGGGCAGCAGGCAACGTTTCACTGTTCGATTTTGGGTCTGTTCCGGGCAGCACGCTCCCTGTGGCGGTCAATGCGCGCGGCACCGTCGCAGGCAACTTCCGAGTCGACCGGAACAGCAATTTTCACAACTTCGTCCGGACTCCGAACGGTGAAAACCACGAACTGCCACTGCACGGAGGCACCGCACCGTTTCTGAGAGGGATGAACCGCTCCGGCGTCACCGTCGGCGAGGTGTTCGTGGGTGGCGCCAAGCAGGGCTACATGGTCGCCCATGGCGTATGGACTCCCTTGCTGCCGCCGGGCGCCACGTCGTCCAGCGCGGCGGCGATCAACGATAGCGGGACGATAGCCGGCGAGGCGACCGACCCGTCGGGATCGCACGGCACGATCTACAAGGCGGGGGTGTTCACGCCGTTCTATGCCGCGTCGCCCAACGGCTCGATCCAGGTCGCCGCCATCAACAACGATGGGCTCGTCTCCGGCAGCATACTGAACACGCGTTCCATCGGCTTCACTTATGACGGTACCAAGCTACATCGCTACGTTCCGCCGCTCGCCTGGAACAGTTGGGTCGTCCAGGCATTCGCGCCCGGCTACGTAATCGGCGACTCAGATGATTCGGTCGGCGGCCACGGGGCGGGCTTCGTCTTTCGGCATGGCGTCTACACGGTCGTGTCGCCGCCCGGCGCGGTGTTCACCAACGTCGCGGGTGGCACGCGGTCCGGAACCATCGCGGGCTACTACGAGGATTCAACGCGAACCTATCACAGCTTCATCGCGGTCTGCCCGGCCGGCCAGGCGCCGTGCACCTGACCACCGGCTGAGCAGGCCACCCGCCCGGCGCGGCGGTTCGCCCCTCGCCGGCCTGGCGGGTGCCGGCATGGTCTATCGCCGCGGCATGCCGCAAAATGCGGGGATGTCCAGGCATCCTGCGTGACCACGCTCCTCCTCATCGCCTTCATCATCGTGCTCGCCTTGCTGAACGGCATATTCGCGATGGGAGAGATGGCGCTGGTGTCCGCACGCCGGGCGCGCCTGGCTGTCCTGGAACGCCAGCATGTGCGCGGGGCCGCCAAGGCGCGCGAGCTGGCCGAGGACCCGCAGCGCTTCCTGCCGACCGTGCAGGTCGGCGTCACCCTGGTCGGCATCCTGTCTGGCACCTTCGGCGGTGCCCGCATCGCCGATGCGCTCGCCCCCACCATCGCCCGCGTTCCCTTCGTGGGCCACGCCGCAACCGGCGTCTCGCTGGCCCTGGTGGTGTTCTTCATCACCTTCATCACGCTGGTGCTGGGCGAACTGGTGCCGAAGCGGCTGGCGCTACGCTCGCCGGAGCGGATCGCGGCCTATCTTGCGCCGTCGGTGGCGTTCCTGGCCCGCATCACCGCGCCCTTGGTGTGGCTGCTCGGGCGCTCGTCCGACGTGGTGCTGCGGCTGATCGGCCATGGCGAGCACACCCGCCAGGCGGTGACGGAAGATGAATTGAAGGCGTTGCTGGCCGAGGGCACCCAGGCCGGCGTGCTGGAAACCGGCGAGCGCGACATGATCGAGCGCGTGCTGCGCCTGGCCGACAAGCCGGTGCGCGCCATCATGACGCCGCGCACCGAGCTGGTGTGGATCGACCGCACCGATCCGCGGCGCGAGATCGCCGACACGCTGAAAGCCGCGCCGCACAGCCGCTTCGTGGTGTGCGACGGCTCGATCGACAACGTGGTGGGCGTGGTGCAGGCCAAGGACATCCTCGACCGCATCCTGGACGGCAAGGACTGGTCGATCGCCGCGGCCCTTCGCCAGCCGATGGTGATCCCCGACACCGTCAGCGCGCTCGATGCGCTGGAGCGGCTGAAGGGCGACGCGCTGGGCCTCGCTTTGGTGATGGACGAGTACGGCAGCTTCGAAGGCGTGGTGACCGCCGCCGACGTTCTGGAAGCGATCATCGGCGACACCGCGGAGCCCGGCTACGGCACGCCGAGCCAGGCGGCCGACCAGGTTGGCGGCGAGATGATGATGGACGGCATGACGCCGGTGGACGAGCTGAAGGCACGGCTGATGCTGCCCGACCTGCCGGCCGAGGGCAGCTACCACACGCTCGCCGGCCTGGTGCTCGCCTTGCTGCAGCGCGTGCCGCAGGCCGGCGACCGCATCGTGTTCGGCGGCTGGCTGTTCGAGGTGCTCGAAATGGACGGTCGCCGCGTCGTGAAGGTCCGCGCCAGCCGCGAGAAACTCGCCGAAGCCTGAGTGCTGGCCGTCGGGGGATGCCGGTGCTGTCAGGGAACCGGGCTGGCGGCGGTGTGGACCTCCCCCGAAAGCTGAGAAGCTGCCGAAGTCCGAAGCTTCACCACGATCGGCAGGGCCAGGGCGCACATGGCGGCCATCGGCCAGAACGCCGCGGCGCCCAAGTGCCCGTATAACGGGCCGGAGACGAGTGTGATGGCGGCGGAAGTGGCGCCCATCGCGATGGTCCCGTAGAACGCCTGGGCCGTGGCGGCGAGCGGCGGCGGGACTGCGCGAGCGATCACCTGCATGCAGGCCAGGTGCAGCAATGCGAATGTCAGGCCGTGCAGCGGCTCGACCAGCGCCATCGCCGGAAACCAGGCGGTCTGCGCCGCGGTGCTCCACCGCACGATCCCAGCAACTGCGGAGAGTGCCAAAGCGCCGCCCGGCCCCAGGCGGCGCAGCAGCCAGCCGCCGAGCAGGACGAACACCGCAACCTCGCTGGCGACCGATAATGCCCAGAGCACGCTGCATTGTGTCGGGGACAGACCGGCCGACCGCCAACGGATCACCTCGAACCCGTCGTGCAAGGCGTGGCTGCCGCCGATCAGCGCCACGATCAGCATCAGCCTGGTGAAAACCGGGATCGCGAGCAGCGAGGCGAACGCGCCCTTTCCGCCGGATGGAGCGGACCCTGTGTGTTCGCGATCCTGCGGGTTGCCGCCCAGCCGGTCCGGAACCAGCAGCGCCGCGCCGGCCGTCAGCGCTAGCAGTGCGGCGTTCAGCCAGACGACGATGCCGAGCCCCGAGCGGCCGACAAGCTGCCCGGACGCGAGCGTGCCGGCGATGAAGGCGGCGGACCCGGCGCCTCGCACCCAGCCGTAGGAGAACGGCCTGGAACCGCCGGCCGTGGCTTGGCCGGAAGGCGTGCCGTCGGCCGACCCCAATGCCAGGGCGTCCGCTACCGGCGTCAACGGCGCCAGGACCGCCGCGTGTGCGACACTCACGAGCAGAAGCAGCGGCAAGCCACGCGCCGGCACGTAGCCGAGCGCCACCAGGGCCGATGCCGCAGCAAACCCGGCCAGAACCCAGGAGGGCCGGCTTGCGCGATCCGCCAGCCGCCCGCCGGCCGGGCCGGCAAGCAGGCGGATTGCCGTGCCGCCGGCCAGAACGATGCCGAGCGCCCCAGGGGTCAGCCCGTCCTGCAGCAACAGCCCCGGCAGGAAAGGCGAGGCGACACCGAACGCCGCGAACATCGTGGCATACAGCGCAAGGAAGCGGTTCAGGGGCGTGCCGATTGCCACAACCGCGTAACGGCGCCCTTCGCCAGACGTTGCGCGCGCCCGCACGATCGGCGGTGCCGGGCTGCCCCGACGCAACAGGCCGGACGGCGTGCATGGCGCACCCGGCGAGCCGGTGCGTGATCATTCGCGACGAGTTGGCAACGTTATTCCGGAGCGTTACGCCGGCCCCCGTGGTCCGCTCCGGCGCGACAGGTCCGCTTCTGCCGCTGCTGTTCGCAGGCGATCAGCCTGGATTCGTGACGAGCGGGGCGTCCGCGGCGCGTTCTGCGCGTGGGCGGCACACATCGGCCACCTTGGCGAGAACGGCGCCCGCAAACATCAACGCCGCCATCGGGATCGCCGTGCCGTCGGTCAGCCAGCCGACCAGGAACCCGCTGGTGGCGCCGATGCCGAACTGCATCGTGCCGAGCACGGCTGAAGCGCTGCCGGCGTGGCCCGAGTGATGCCGCAAGGCGCCGACGGTTGCGGTTGGGTTGAGAAAGCCGGTCAGGCCCTGTGTCAGGGCAAGGAACAGACCCAGCCACAATGCCCGTGAATCTTCGATGGACAATGCGAGCACGACACCGGCGAGCAGCAGGTAGAGCGTGCTCGCCCTGGTTAGTGTGCCATCCAGGTTCAGCCTGCGCACGACGCGCATGTTGAGCTGGGACGCGGCGATGAAACTGGCCGCCACGCTGCCGAACACCAACGCATACTGGCCGGGGGTGAAACGGTAGTGCTCGATGAACACGGTAGGCGACCCGCCGAGATAGGCGAACAGCGCGAACGCATAGAACGACATCATCAGCGCATGCGTCAGGAAGCCACGTTCCGTCAGGATGTGCCGGTAGCGGCCGAGCATCGCAATCGGGTGCAGCGGAACGCGGCGTTCGGCGGGCAGCGTGTCCGGCAAGGCGGCGGATGCCGCGAGCAGCGCGAGCGTGCCGTAACCCACGTTGATCCAGAAGATGTCCCGCCAGGTTGCCGCCTGCAGCACAAGGCCACCGAGCGACGGAGCCAGGATCGGCGCCGCACCGAGCACCAGGATGAGCCTGGACAGCAGCCGCGCGGAATCGTGTCCCTCGCTGATGTCCCGCACGATGGCACGCGGAACCACCATGCTCGCCGACGCACCGACGGCTGCCAGGAAGCGCCAGGCCGACATCTCGGCGATGCCGCCCGACATCGCGCAGCCGGCCGAGCCGAGCGTGTAGATCAAGGTGCCGGCCAGCAGCGGGGCACGGCGCCCGAACCGGTCGGCAAGCGCGCCCTGGATGAGCTGCCCCAGCGACAGCCCCAATATCCACGTGCCCAGCGTGATCTGCGCACTGCCTGAAGGGGCGTGGAAGCTCGCCTCGATCGCAGGGAAGGCGGGCAGGTACATGTCGGTGGAGATCGGCCCCACCGCCTGCAGGAATCCGAGCAGGATGGGCAGCCAGGCGGGGATGCGGAGCATTGCCGTTTCCCTGGCCGCGCTATTGGCGGGCCAGCGGCGGCACGAAGAGTGGAGCGGTGTCCCAAGGAAAAAGGATCCAGGTTTCCTGGGAAACCTCGGCCACGAAGCTGTCGGCAACGGGCCGCCCGGCAGGCTTTGCGTAAAGACACGCGAAATGCGCACGCGGCAGCATTTCGCGGACCAGTCGCGCGGTCTCTCCGGTATCGACCAGGTCATCGACGATCAGAAAACCCTCGCCGTCGCCGGCGGCCGCAGGGGATTTCAGCACCACGGGCACACCGCCGGTGCCGGCCTCGCCCGCATAGGCTGCCACCGACACGGTTTCGACCAGCCTGCACTCGAGTTCCCGGGCGATGATGGCGGCCGGTATCAGCCCACCACGCGCAATGGCGACGATGCCCCGGAACGGCCCGAGCGGCATCAACCGCGTGGCGAGCGCGCGCGCGTCCCGGTGTAACTGATCCCAGGTGACGGTGGCGTAGATGGGGCTAGGCTGCACGATGCGCTGGGCGGCCTAGAACAGGCGGCCACCGTCCGGCAGCTTGAAGTCTGGCTTGATCAGGACGACCTCGCCGTTCTCGTCCGGCAGACCGAGCGTCAGCACCTCGCTCGTCATCGGCCCGATCTGGCGCGGGGGGAAGTTCACCACGGCACAGACCTGCCGCCCGATCAGCTGGTCCGGCTTGTAGTGCACCGTGATCTGCGCGCTGGACTGCCGGATGCCGATCTCCGGCCCAAAATCGATCCACAAGCGGATGGCCGGCTTGCGCGCCTCGGGAAAGGCGCGCGCGTCGGTCACTGTGCCGACCCGGATGTCCAACTTCTCGAAATCGGCGATGCTGGCTGGGATGGTCATGCAGGCTGCATAGGCGTTTTGCAGCGGCGGAGGAAGCCTTGGCCGGTCCGGTTGGGTGGCGCCGACAACCTGTCATGCGCGGGCGAGCGTGCATCGGGCCGAAGTTTGTTGGTGGCGCATCTCAGGCGGCCAGCCGGGCTGCCGCTCCCGACAGTTGGTTCAATTCATGATCGATGGCCGCGAGCGTCTTCTCGTCCTGCCGCAGCGAGACGCCGATAATCTCGCCGGTATTCCGCGATATACGCCCAACAACCAGAGTACCTTGCGGCAAGCCGACCGTCACTTCCACCCCGATCTGCTCGGACGTTTTATGCATCAGCGCGATGCCCCCTCGGGAGATGTCGAAGATGGCTACCTGCACGGGCGCGCGGCTCCCTACTTGCAGGGTTGCCATCTTTCCATGCCCAGGTATCCGTTCATAGCGGCGACGCTCAGCCTCGTCGCCGCTCGACATGGCCGCCAGAAAGTCGGTGACCTCCTGCCTAAGCGTGTCGGCCGTTCGCCCAACTTCCCGTGCGACCGCCAACGCTGACAGGCTGGAGAGGTCGGTAGCCTCCACGATCTTCAGCACCTCGGCCATCTCGTTGCTGGCCGCCATTGTCGATCTGCTGACTTTCTGCACCGAACTGGTGATCTCGCCGGTAGCTGCCGCCTGTTCCTCGACTGCCGAAGCGATAGCTGTCGCGACGCTTTCGACATCAACGATGGCGACCGCCACTTCCCGCACTGCTTGAGCCGCTTCACCGGTGGCGGTGCGGATCATCGACACCTGGCTGGCAATCTGCTCCGTTGCACGGGCGGTCTGGCCCGCGAGCGCCTTCACCTCGGCTGCCACGACGGCAAAACCACGCCCTGCCTCGCCGGCTCGCGCAGCTTCGATCGTTGCATTGAGGGCGAGAAGGTTGGTGCGGCTGGCGATGTCGGTGATCAACCGTACTATGTCGCCTATATGGCCGGCCGCAGTCGTCAGGTCAGCCACTTTTGCATTGGTCTCGGTCGAACGGTCGACGGCGGTTCTGACCGAGACAGTGACATGTGAGATCTGGCGGCTGATCTCGTTGATGCTGAGCGCTAATTGTTCTGCGGCGGCCGCTACGGAGTTCAGATCCATGCCGGACGTTGCTGCACCTTCGGCAGTGATGGACGTGCTCGCTTTGGTCTTCCGCGCTCCATCGGATACGTCCGATGCGGACTGACGCATGGCAGTTGCAGCCTCGGCCAGATTTGCCATCACGCCGGAGATCGACTGACCAAAATCCTTGATGTGCAAGTCCATCGCATTCTGCCGCCGGTTCTTGGCGGCCTGTTCTCTGGCGGCGGCGGCGGCCAGTTCACGTGCCTCGATCATCCCCGTTCTGAACACCTGCACAGCCTGGGCCATTTTCCCGACCTCGTCGGACCGTCGGCGAGCGGCAACTTCCTGTCCCATGTCGCCGCCCGCCAAGCGGAGCATGGCCGCGGTCATCGCGCGTATGGGTACGGCGATCGATCGAACAAGGAACACACTGCCGAGGATTGCAACCAGCACCGCCATCAAAACGAAACCGATGACGTTCCTTCTCGCGGTCTCGTAAAGGTTGCCGGCTTCCTTTCCCTGATCATCGGCGGATGCGACGCTGTAGTTGATGTCGGCCACCAAAGCAGCTTCCATGCGGTTTTCTGCGGGAACGAGCGTGGAGAACAGATAGGATGTGGCGCCCGCTGTGCCGCCGCCCAGTAGATTGTGCAAATGTTGCGCAGCGCTCATGTAGGCGTTCTTGGCGGCCACAATTTCCGAATAGATCGTGGTTTCCGTGCCGGGATCGATGGTCGGTCTATATTTAGTCTCGTTCTCTTCGAACGTGGCCGCCAGGGATTTCAGCATTTCGTCACTTTTGAGGCGGGCCGATGGCGTCGGCTGCAGGATTTCCCGCGTGAGGGTTGCGTGGTAGCCGATGAAGCTGACGCGCATTTCGCCAAGGTAGATCAAGCTGAGCACGGCGCTGCCCGTGATGCCTTGAACCGTTTCGTTCATTGCGCTGAAGCGAAGAAGGGCCGTCCACGCCAGACCGACGAGGAGCGCCAGAACGATTGCGAACGTGCTGACGATCTTGGTGCGAATGGACCAATTGCCGATGCTAAGACCCTGTTTCACAAAAAAGATACTTCCAAAGTAAGTCATGCGTTTCGCCATCCTGGCTGGAATGGGCGATTATGCGAGCGTACCGACGAAAGCTTTCGGGGCGGTAAACGGGGGATTTTCGTCCTGCAAAGCCGGTGCGTTGACCGCGCATGGTGCGACAACAGATTCATGCTAGGCATGAACCTGTTACTCGCCTGAAGTTTAGAATGTGATCTGCAATCCCAGGAGTGCTGACAGCATATTCACCCGATTGGTATTCGTCAGGTTGCGACCTGCAGACAGCAAGACGTGGAAAGTCTCATTAATATTATAGACGCCGCCGACGGTAAAACCGGTCCCGCCCATGTTGCCCACTACAGAAGCCGACGCGTAGTAGAGCTCGGAACCCAGCGTCCATTTCGGCGTGATGTCGTAGGTGACGCCTGCGCCGGAGTAGAACCAGTTGCGATTGTCTGTTCCGGGATTGATCGCTACAGCCGCGCTTCCGAACAGTGCTAGTTTTCCCCAGGTTTTTCCAACGAGCAGCGGCAGGAAAGCATGCCTGCTCCCAGTGCCGAGGTTGTGGGTGCGGGCGCCGCTCGGCACGTCGATCATCGGCGCAGTGCCAACATCCCAGCCGTCGAGATCAGTCCCGTCCAAAAACCGGTACTTGAACCCGATCTCGACATCCCCGATGCCAACGTTCATGGCTTTACCTGAAATCTGGTCGAATGCGATCGGCACGTACAGATGCGCTTCGATGTGACTTGTCATCCCGTAGTTGACTTCGCCGCCATAGACCGTGCCATCCGTCTCACCGTTAAAATGGCTGTACAAGGACAACAGGTTTATCTCGAATTTTCCTCTCTCCGGCGTTCCGGCATCGTCCGTAACAAACGGCACGCCTGCTGAAGCAGGCATCATCCAGCCGGTCAGCAACACGCACTGGGCCAGCGCCGTGGCTGAAAAGATCGCACGCAAATTCATCATGAAACCTGCTGAGTAGGCGGCATCGCCGATCGGCAATCCAGCAGGACCGAGAATGCCGCATCATCGTTAAGGAAACGGCAACGGCAGCTTCACTATGAGTGACCCATGTCGAACGTCCGCGCAGCTCGCTCCGTCAGTCCGCCGCGCACCTTAGGGCGCGGACAGCACTTGACGCATGGCGCAACTTGCAGCCGATTGCCCGCATGACATCCGTATTGATTGCCGAAGTCACCCGCGGTGGCAAAGTCGAGTCTCGTCATGCGGGCGCATTCGCGGTTGCCGATGCGAAGGGCGGCCTCGTGCTGTCCGGCGGTGATCCGGATCGGGCGATTTTTCCCCGATCGGCGATCAAGGCACTCCAGGCGCTGCCGTTGCTGGTGTCGGGTGCGGCCGACAAGTTCGGGCTGGGCGATGCCGAACTGGCGTTGGCCTGTGCGTCGCACGCCGGCGCGCCGGTCCACACCGAGACCGCTTCGCGCATGCTGGCACTGGCTGGCCGGGATGAAACCTGTCTCGAGTGTGGCACCCAATGGCCGAGCAGCTGCGCGGCGGCGCGCGCCCTGGCTGCTTCCGGCGGCCAGCCGGGCCCACTCCACAACAACTGCTCGGGTAAGCACGCAGGCTTCATCTGCACAGCCGTGGCGACCGGCCGTGACCCGGGCGGCTATGTCCGGCCGGACCACCCCGCCATGCGCGACATCACGGCCGCGGTCAGCGCCGTCTCAGGAGTGAACTTGGAACGCCAAGTGCCGGGCATCGATGGCTGTTCGATCCCGGCCTACCAGCTACCGCTGCGTAACCTGGCCGCAGGTTTTGCCCGTTTCGGAAGCCTTGCCGGGCTGCCCGAGGGGTTTGCCGGCGCTGCTGCCCGCTTGCAAAGGGCGGTGGCGGCGCATCCGATCATGCTGGCCGGCGGGGGGCTGTTCGACACTGTGCTCGCCGGGGTGATGGGCGATGCCGCGTTCGCCAAGGTCGGCGCCGAGGGCGTCTACTGCGGCGCTCTGCCCCGTCTGGGCCTAGGTTTCGCCCTGAAATGCGATGACGGGGCCGTCCGCGCCGCCGAAGCTGCAGCCGCCTCCCTGATCCGTCATTTTCTCGGACCTGATGACACCCTCGACCGCCTTTCATCGCCGATCCTGCGCAACTGGAACGGCATCGAAGTTGGACAGGTATGCCCGCGGCTGGTCTGATCGCCGAACCGCCCTTTACCTTCCCGAGCCTCGCTGAGGCGGCGCGGGTTTGGCTACGGATCGGCCTGTTATCGTTCGGTGGACCGGCCGGCCAGATTGCCTTGCTGCACCGCGAAGTGGTCGATAGGCGCCGGTGGGTAGGTGAGCGCCGGTTTATGCACGCGCTCAGTTTTTGCGCGCTGCTTCCCGGACCCGAGGCGATGCAGCTCGCCACCTATCTTGGATGGCTGATGCATGGCGCCCTGGGTGGCCTGGCGGCGGGCCTGCTGTTCGTGCTTCCGGGTGCCGCGGTGATGCTCGGCCTGTCGATCCTTTATTTCGTGTTCGGCCAGGTGCCTGCGATGCAGGGCGCTTTCTTCGGGCTGGAATGTGCCGTCCTTGCACTTGTCGTGCAGGCTCTCCTGCGCATCGCCCGTCGGGCGTTGCACACGCCTCAGGCCCGTGCGGCCGCTGTTCTGGCGTTCGTTGCACTCTTCCTGTTTGCGGCGCCATTTCCGGCGGTCGTTCTCGGCGCGGCGCTGGTCGGGACGATGATGCCCGGCCGGTTCGTCTCGGCCGCACATGGGCCGGACAGCCACGACACTCCCGCCCTGATCGACGGCGCCCTCGTCCGGGACCCGGACCGTCCAGCCCGCATGGCCGCCGGCGCACGCCGGGCAGGCGCTGTTGCCCTGGCGCTTTGGCTCGCCCCCGTCGCCTGGTTGCAATTTGCCGCGCCGGGACGGTTCGCCGATGTTGCCTGGTTCTTCTCGAAGATGGCAGTCGTCACTCTCGGTGGAGCCTACGCCGTGCTGGCTTACGTGGCGCAGGATGCCGTGCACAGCTATCACTGGCTGCGGCCTGACGACATGCTGACCGGCCTCGGCATGGCCGAGACCACGCCCGGTCCGTTGATCCTGGTGCTTCAGTTCGTCGGGTTCCTGGCTGGAGCACGAAGCGGCACGGGCCTGGCGGGAATGGCGGGTGGACTGGCCGGTTCGGCCATCACATTGTGGGTGACGTTTGCACCTTGCCTGGCGTTCGTTTTTCTCGGCGCTCCGCTGGTCGAGCAATTGTCGACCAATGCGAAGCTATCTTCAGCGCTGGCCGCGGTGACAGCTGCTGTCGTCGGCGTCATTGCAAACTTGGCTTTATGGTTTGTGATCCATCTCCTGTTTACCGACATGCTGCAGGTTCATCGCGCGGGCTTTCATTTCGATATGCCGTTGCCCGCCAGCCTCAACCTGCGGGGCATGGGCCTGTCCGTGCTGGCCGCAATCATGCTTTTCCGGTTCCGACTGCCGGTTCCGGCGGTGTTAGGCATATCGGCTTCGGGCGGATTGTTTCTGGCCGAGTTTGCAGGTGTCGCGATCCCATAATCGACCTGACGTGCAGTGACAGGCCGCCCCAACTTCGCCATGATAGGTGGTCCGGACCCCAAGCAGGCCGGTGGGACACAACATGCCGACACGCTGGAATTACGTGAAAGAAGGCCCCGGCTACTCGCAAGAAGGCTTCGGGCGTTGAAGCGGCCTCGTTTCGGCCGGCCGGGGACCAAGTCGTCGTTGCCGTTGATGCCGCGGGTCTTTGCGGTGCTGGCAGCGGTCCTGCTGGTAGGATCGGTCGCTCTGGCATCGCTTCAGCCCGCCGATACCAGCCTCATCCAGGCCATCCACGCGTTGAACGGCGATGCTCCGGAACACTTCCAACGCTTCGTCATAGGAAGCCTGGGGCATGGCTTCTGGGAGGCTGTCGTTCTCCCGGTGCTGGTCAGGCCGGTGTGGATGATCCCCGTTTGCCTGGGCCTGATCTGCATTGGTGGCGCAGTCACGGCCATGACCCAGGCATCGCCACGGACGAAGCAACGGCGGAGCTGACCGGCCCAAATACCGGCGGCCAGGCTTCCTCAAGCTTTTCCCGTGCTTGTGCCATCGTGCCTTCCCATCCGAGCGCGTGCAGGCTGGTCACGCCGTGTTCCGTGATGCCGCATGGGACGATGCCGCTGAAATGCTCGAGGTTCGGGCTGACGTTCAGGGCGACACCATGCCAGCTGACCCATCGGGTGATGCGCACGCCGATGGCGGCGACCTTGTTGTCTGCGCCAGTCCGGTCATCGCGGACCCAGACACCGACCCGTCCCTGCCGTCGGCCGCCTTGCACGCCGAAACTTGCGAGTGTCGCAATAAGCCAGTTTTCCAGGGCCGACACGTAGGCGTGGGTGTCGCGCGCGGGCACCGTTCCGTGCTGCCGCATCAGGTCAAGCATCACATAGGCCACCAACTGGCCGGGTCCGTGATACGTCCATTGGCCACCACGGCCTGCCGTGAACGTCTGGAAGCGGGCCGGATCGGTTAGATCGGCCGCGTTGGCCGACGTACCGGCCGTATAGAGAGGCGGGTGCTCGATCAGCCAGACTTGTTCGGCCGCATTGCCGGCGCGGATGGCGCGGACCCGGTCCTGCATCGTGGCGATCGCATCCGGATAGGCGGTCAGCCCGTGGGTGGTCCGCCACTCGATCCCGGCTGCTGTTGAAACCGTGTCACGCATCGGCTATAGCCCGCCGCCTACCGGGCGGTCGTGGCGGAATGGTAGACGCGCAAGCTTGAGGTGCTTGTGGGGGCAACCTCGTGGAAGTTCGAGTCTTCTCGACCGCATAATTCTCTGGGCCGTCCGATCGGGCGTGCCGAATCGGCCTGTCGCCACTTTTCGAAGGTGTAGCCGTTGTCGGGTCCCGTCCGGCCAGGCGCAATGGCCTGACCGGTAAGCTTGATCGGTTTCGTGTGGCGCCTCAGTGTCACATCCTACCGCGTTCATCGCGCTCGGGCGCGCGTTCGGTCGGTCCGTTCACGCTGACGGAATCGTCGAGCGCTTCCTCCAGACCAGCCACTTTGTCCACATCGGGGCCGTGTTCGATGTTGGTGACCGGCTGCTCCACATTCTCCGCGCCTGTCCTGGTACCGCCCGGCGTCGGGGGCGAGGCGTCGGGTGCTCGATGATTGCCGGTATCCTGCTCGCCGTCCGTATGGTCCACCGCGGTTTCCGTATGGGGCTGTTTCATGGCGTCCTCCCGTTCATTTGCCTCTCTGCGCAGGTTAACGCCGCGTGTGGCAGGAGGATCGGTCACCCCGGCGAAAAGCTCTGGGTCAGGCTTCCGGCCACCAGGCGCCAGCCATCCACCATGACAAAAAAGATCAGCTTGAACGGTAGCGACACACCGGATGGTGGCAGCATCATCATGCCCAGGGACATCAGGACACTCGAGACGACAAGGTCGATGATGGTGAACGGAAGATAAAGCAGAAAGCCCATCTCGAACGCCCGGCGAAGCTCGCCGATCAGAAAACCCGGTATCAAGGCCCGCCAGCTCGCGTGGTCCGCATCCGGCGATGCGGGCAGGTGTCCGATTTGTTCGAACAACGAGAGGTCGGGCGGGCGGACGTTCGCAGCCATGAAGTGCCTGAACGGCTCGGCTGCAAGCTTCAGTCCATCCATCTGACCGATGCGCCCGTCCATCATAGGCTGAATCGCATGCACCCAGGCCGCATCCAATGTCGGTTGCATGACAAACAAGGTGAGGAACAGCGCCAGGCCGATCAACACGATGTTGGGCGGCGTTCCCTGTGCGCCGAGTGCGCCGCGCAACAGCGACAGGACAACCACGATCCGGGTGAACGCAGTCACCATCACCAGCAGACTGGGTGCGAGCGACAGGGCCGTGAACAACGCGGTGATCTGCACGAGCCGGGCGGTTGCTCCGGCATCGCCTGCATGGCCAAGGTCGATATTCACCGACTGAGCGAAGGCGAGGCCAGGAGAAAGGCAAAGCACGAGGATGGCCGCTGCAAACAAGCCTCTCGACCGGAACACGCTTACCGATCGCGGCACGGGCGCTGGCGAAACAATGAGCGGCTGCTTCATGGTGCGGCCATCGGCAAACCGAGCACGACGTCGGTGCTGCCACCCGTAAGCACCAGGGTTTGGCGGCCCCCCGCGTCGATGAGATAAATGCGCCGGCGCGCATCGAGAGCCAGTGAGCCGCGAAGGATCAGGTCGCCTCCCGGCTGAGCGGCCTGGCGTAGCGCGGGCAACAGGCGCGCCGCCCTCGATGCGCCGAAGATCAGCAGAATGACCAGGCCAAGCCAGAACACCGCCATCAGGCCTTGGCCAAGCGGAAAGACGGTCACGTCAGGGCTCCGGTCGGGGGTGATGACGCCTTCAGACTGGCGGCCAGTAGCTCGAGTTGTGCCAGCACTTCTCGCAACGCAGGCACGACGACCAGGGCATCATCGTGGCCGAGATCCAGTGCCTGCGCGCAGAGCACCCCAACCCCGTCATCGATGCCGGTCAGATCCACCCGCCGCCCGCCCTGAAGCAAGGCGCGGCCCAAGGCCAGTGTGTGCGAGAGCCGGGCAGCCAGCCCGACCAGCCGCTGCACGGATGCCGCCGGCATTGCCGCCGCTTCAGTGAGCGGGCCGTCTGTGTAATCAGGTCCGGGCGGAGCCGCCGCCGGGACTGCATAGGCTGTGTTACGCAAACCGGTGTTCATGCGAACAATCTTGAGCCGGAACGGTTAGCAAAACGTCACCGGAGCCGTTAACTCTTCGGCAATTGTGCCCTGCCATTGTGACGCGGTCTGCACGGCAACTCCGCAAAGGCTTAGACGATGACAATGGGCGCGTCGCAGGTGGGTCTGTTCGCACTGGCCGAAAGCAAACTCGGCTGGCTCGATTCGCGGCAGCGCGTGTTGGCCCAGAACATCGCCAATGCAGACACGCCGGGCTTTCGGCCGCGAGATGTTTCGGCATTTTCCGGCGTGCTGAGCAGCATGAACATTAAGCCGGCCTTGACCAACCCATTGCATCTCGCCGGCCTGCACGTGACCGGCGCCAGTACCGCTGCCACAGTCGGGGAGCGTGCGCCGGACGGCAACGCCGTCGGTCTTGAAGACCAGATGACCAAGGTCGCCGATGACGAGACCTCGCAGTCGCTGGTGGGCAACATCTGGCATAGTTACATGGGCATGTTCATGACCGCGCTCGGACATGGCGGCTGACGGGCATGGATCTTTCGCAGGCATTGACTATTTCGGCCGCCGGGATGGATGCGCAAACCAAGCGGTTGCGGGTGATCGCTGAAAATCTCGCCAATCAGGACAGCACCGGCTCCTATCCGGGAGCGACGCCATACCGGCGAAAAATCTCCGTGTTCGAGAACGTCATGAATACGTCGATGGGGTCTGAAGCTGTTCGCGTGAAATCGGTTGTGCCGGACCAATCGGCCTTTCCGCAGAAGTACGACCCCTCGAACCCGGCGGCTGACACCGCCGGATACGTGCGGATGCCCAATGTGAACAGCTTTGTGGAGATGATGGACATGCGTGAGGCTGAGCGGTCTTACAGTGCGAACCTCAACGTCATGCAGGCATCGCGCTCGATGCTGACCCGTGTGATCGACCTGCTGAAATGACCGCGATGCCAGCCCTCCGCGCGGCCCAGGCGCTCTCGGCCTACCAGAATATCGACTCAGGTACGCCGGCTGCACCCCCACCATCCGGTGGCGATTTTGCAAGCCTGCTCACCAAAAGCCTGGGAAGCGCGGTCGAGACGGGTCAGCAGGCTGAGTCACAGGCGATGTCGGCGATTGGCGGAGGCGGTGATCTTACCTCGGTTGTCACGGCCGTTTCGCGGGCGCAACTTGCATTGCAAACGAC
>CAZZWO010000051.1:0-15886 GCA_964657885.1 uncultured Acetobacteraceae bacterium
CGAGCGGAGCTTGGGCGAGCGGAGTCTCGGGGAGCGGGCGCCCGCGCTGGCGACGCGCACGCAGCGGCTGGTGCTGCTGGCGGGCGTGCTGGTGGTGCTCTGGCTGACGCTGCAGCTTTTCGCGTCGATCCTGCTGCCGTTCGTGGCGGCCTGCGGTATCGCCTATGTGCTGGACCCGGCCTGCACGCGGCTGACCCGGGCGCCTGTTCCGCGGGGGCTTGCCAGCCTTCTGATGATCGTCGGGCTGATCCTGGCGATGCTGCTGTTCGTGCTGCTGCTGTATCCGTTGATCCTGCAGCAGATCGGGCTGCTGATCGGCCACGTGCCGGAATATGTGCACGGCCTCAGCGCGTTCGCGGCCAAGCTGATCGTCTGGATGCAGCAGCATCTCGGCCCCGACTTCGTCGATGCGCGGTTTTCCGAACTGGTCTCGGGTCAGGCGGGTGCGATGGTCACCTTCCTGTCCGGCGCGGTCAGCCGCGTGGTCGGCGGTGGCTACGCGCTGTTCAACGTGCTGTCGCTGGTGGTGGTGACGCCGGTGGTCGGCTTCTACCTGCTCCGCGACTGGCCGCGGGTGATTGCCCTGGTGGATAGCTGGCTGCCCCGCCGCTACCAGGGCGTGCTGCGGGCGCAGGCACGCGAGGTCGATCGCATCCTGTCCGCCTGGGTGCGCGGGCAGGCGATGTGCTGCATGATCCTGGCGCTGTTCTACGCCCTGGGCCTCTCGCTCGTGGGGCTGGAACTCGGGCTGGTGGTCGGGCTGTCGGCGGGGTTTCTCAGCTTCATCCCCTATGTCGGAACCATCACCGGCGCGGTCGCCTCGATCGGGTTGGCCTTTGCACAGTTCCCGACCTGGGAGGGCGTGCTGCGGGTGGCCGCGGTGTTCGTGGTGGGGCAGGTGCTCGAAGGCTACGTGATCTACCCGCGTTTCCTGGGGGACCGGGTGGAGTTGCCGGCAGTCTGGGTGATCTTCGCCCTGTTCGCCGGCGGCGCCGCCTTCGGTTTCCTCGGTGTGATGCTGGCCGTTCCGGTGGCGGCAACCGCCGGCGTCCTCACCCGGTTCTGGCTGCGGCGTTACCTGAAAAGCCCCCTTTACCTGGAGCCGCCGCTCCCCTGAGAGAGCCTTCGTGACGCGCATCCGGCAGCTTGCCTTTCCGTTCCCGCAGCACGCCAGCTACGCGGCAGCCGACTTCATCCCGGCGGCTTGCAATGCGGAGGCGATGGCCTGGCTCGCGCGGCCGCAGGACTGGCCGGGCGGCCGGCTGGCGGTGTTCGGGCCGGCGGGCAGCGGCAAGACCCATCTGCTCCACGTGTTCGCCGCCCGGAGCGGCGGTACCCTGCTGCCCGGCGAGGCCGTCCGCCACCTGGTCGAGATGCCCGCGAGCGGCGGGCTTGCCGTCGACGACGCCGATGCCGCTCCCGAACCGGAAGCGCTGCTGCACCTCCTCAACGCAGCCGCCGAGAATGGCCTGCCGGTATTGCTGGCAGGCCGTGAACCTCCTGCACGATGGCCCACCACTCTTCCCGACCTCGCCAGCCGGTTGCGGGCCGTGACGCCGGTCGGCCTGGGACAGCCGGATGACGGCCTGTTGCGTGCGTTGCTGGCGCGGCTGCTGGCCGAGCGGCAGCTGCGGGTGGAGTCCCTGGTGCAGGACTACCTCCTCGCGCGCCTGCCGCGTCATGGGGCTGCCTTGCGGGAGGCAGCATGCCGCCTGGATCGCGTGTCGCTGGCCTCCGGTGGCGCGGTGACCCGCAACGTCGCCGCCGAGGTGTTGAACCTGATGGGCCAAAGCGGTCCGGACGACGGGGTTTGCGGCGACCCGTTGGCTGCCGGCAGCCCTGTGGTTCCCGACAGCATGGGACCGGTCCGGGCTGAAACCTCGCACGCGGTGCCCCGGCTGCTGTAGTCTGGCGGCATGTCCCGCAGCAGCACCCACCTCCGTCCCGTCCCGGCCGCTCCCCAGGCGGAGCCGGCGATCGGCCCCGACAGTCCCGACCGGTTCATCAACCGCGAACTTTCCTGGCTCGACTTCAACACGCGCGTTGTCGAGGAGGCGGAGAACACGCGCCATCCCCTGCTCGAGCGCTTGCGTTTCGTATCGATCTCGGCCGCCAACCTCGACGAATTCTTTTCGGTGCGCGTGGCGGGCTTGATCGGGCAGGCGCGTGTGGGCCTGACCCGGCCATCTCCGGACGGACGCACACCGGCCCAGCAACTGGCGGCGGTGCACGAGCGGGCGAGCAAGCTGCTGGAACGTCAGCAACGCGCCTGGCTAGATCTGCGCGGCGCGCTCGCGAAGGCCGGCATCGAGCTTTCCGACGTGTCGGCACTGAGCGACGACGAGCGGCGCTGGCTCGACACATGGTTCATGGAACGGGTGTTCCCGGTGCTGACGCCGCTGGCGATCGATCCCGCGCACCCGTTTCCGTTCATCCCGAACATGGGCCTGGTGATGGCCCTGCAGCTGCATCGCGACGACGATTCGGGGAGCGCCGGTCCGGGTCAGAACGGCGGCCACCACATGCGCGGCCTGATCCCGCTGCCGGCGCAGGTCGATCGCTTCATCCGCCTTCCCGCCGCCGGCGACGGCGCCACCACGAAGCTCATCCGCTTCGTGATGCTCGAGGAGGTGGTCGGGCTGTTCCTGCAACGCGTGTTCCCGGGCTTTCACGTGACGGGCCAAGGCTTGTTCCGGTTGATCCGTGACACCGACATCGAGTTCGAGGAAGAAGCCGAAGACCTGGTTCGCATGTACGAAACGGCGTTGAAGCGGCGCCGGCGTGGTTCGGTGATCCACCTCGCGGTGGATGCGGCGATGCCCGAGCAACTGGTGGAACTGGTCGCCGGCAGCGTGGATGCGGATCGCAGCGAAGTCAGCCTGCAGCAGGGTCTGCTTGGTGTGGTGGATGTCAAACAGCTGATTGTCGACGACCGGCCCGATCTGCTGTTCACGCCTTACACGCCGCGCTTTCCCGAGCGTATCCGCGATTTTGGCGGCGATTGTTTTGCTGCCATCCGCGCGAAGGACATCATCGTCCACCATCCGTTCGAAAGCTTCGACGTGGTCGTGCAGTTCCTGCGCCAAGCTGCCGGCGACCCCAGTGTCGTCGCAATCAAGCAGACCCTGTATCGCACCAGCCGCGACAGTCCGATCGTCAAGGCGCTGATCGAGGCGGCCGAAGCCGGAAAATCGGTAACGGCAATGGTCGAGTTGCGCGCCAGGTTCGACGAGGAAGCCAACATCCGCCTGGCGCGCAGCCTGGAAGCCGCGGGTGTCCAGGTGGTGTACGGTTTCGCCGAGCTGAAGACGCACGCCAAGATCAGTCTGGTGGTGCGCCGGGAGGGGGCGAGCATGCGCAGCTACGCCCATTTCGGCACCGGCAATTACCATCCGATCACGGCGCGCATCTACACGGACCTCAGCTTCTTCACCGCGGACACCGACATGACTCGCGATGCGATGCGGCTGTTCAACTACATGACCGGCTATGCACAGCCCGAGCAGATGGACGCGCTGGCGTTCTCGCCGCTGACGATGCGCAGCACGCTGATGGAGTTGATCGATCACGAGATCGAGTTTGCGCGCGAAGGCAAGCCGGCCTCCATCTGGCTGAAGCTGAACAGCCTCGTGGATCCAAGGCTGATCGACAAATTGTACGAAGCATCGAATGCCGGCGTGCACGTGATGGCGGTGATCCGCGGCATCTGTTGCCTGCGTCCGGGTGTTCCGGGTTTGTCGGAGAACATCCGGGTGAAATCGATCGTGGGGCGGTTCCTGGAACACGGCCGTATCTGCGTGTTCGGCGGCGGTCACCGGCTGCCGAGTCGTCATGCACTGGTCTACATAAGCAGCGCCGACTGGATGGAGCGGAACATGGATTGGCGAGTGGAAACGCTGGTTCCGATTCGCAACGCGACTGTGCACGCCCAGGTGCTTGACCAGATCATGGTGGTGAACCTGAAGGACACTCTGCAGTCCTGGGAGCTGCGTGTGACCGGTGAGTGGCAGCGTCTGCCGCCGGGTGCCAAGCCGGTGTCCGCGCATGAATATTTCATGACCAACCCGTCGCTGTCCGGGCGCGGCTCGGCGCTGCACGGGCCGGTGGTGCCCGTTCCGAGGCCGCGCCCGATGCGGCCGGACCGGGTCTTGCAAGACTAGGCGCAAACCGCCCCCAATGCCGTGACCGGCACTGGACAGCACTGAGTTACCGTCCAGATCCCAACCGGGCCGAGTAGAGATCCCGAACGGCGATGCCGGGTCGGCTGACTAGTCCCTGGTGCGAGAAAAGCTGTCGATCGGACCGCGCCCGAACCGCGTCGACCGGTCGGGATCGCTTGCGCGCGGCCATGCCACCCCCAAGGTACGCCGGGTTCGATTCAAAGTCGTACCATGTGTCGCCGATGCGTTCAACGAACGAATTTTCGATCTGATCGAACGCAAACGCGTGCGCCACCTTTCAACAATGGTAAATAAGGGTGTCCACTTCGGACATAGAGGGAATACTCATGTCGCAGACAGACAATTTTTTAAGTGACGATGCTACTCCGTCTTCTATTGTAGACAAAGCTCTTCAAAGTCTGTCTGGCGAACCTCTGGAATTTCGCGAACGCAACATCCCCGGAGAGTTTCGCAGTCATATCGACCCTGTCGGGTCTGTCCTGGCCGGACATGCGGACCTTCGCGAAACCGAGCATCTCGGCAGGAGGAAACGAAATCCCGAGCGCAAGATCGGCTTCGAGGCGCGCATTGCCCAGGACCCGCAAACCAGGCGGGACGCTTACAGGCTGCGGCATCTTTGTTACGCCTCCAAAGGCTACATAGATCCGCGCAGCAACGGTCAGTTCTCCGACGAGTACGACGCGAGTCCAGAAAACACCTCGGTCGTGATCTACGAAGATGGCCAGGCTGTCGGCTCGGTCCGCGTATGCACGATGAACAATGCGCGCCACTCCCATGGAGCGCGGGACCTGCCCGTGGCGAGCGTGTTTCCCGAGGATATGGAGGGTGTGCTGAGCCCAAACCGAAGCGCCGTCGAGATAAACCGGCTGGTCTGCCACCCGTCGCACCCGCAGGCGCAGGGGCTTGTGTTCGTCCTGATCCGGATGGCGGACTACGTGATCCGGCGGCATGATCCGGACCTGATCGCGTCATGCGTCAGAACAAATCATGTGCCGTTCTACAAGCGGCTGCGTTTCGAGCAGGTCGCCGGGCCACGGCTCTACACAGGACTGAAATTCATGACCAACTTCATGGTCCTCCAACGCGAACGCTGCGACATGGTCCGGCGCATCGTGCCCGTCCTGCGGATCTCCCCCGGCACGGCGACGGTTTATGAGAACCTGTGGTTCGGCGAATCCGTCCCGGTGTTCGGCCATGACTGAGATGCATGTCGCGAGCCTGCTGGTGGCGGTTCTGGGCTCCGCCGTCTTTGCGTCATTCACCTGGGGAACGGTGAAACACTTCGTCTGGGAGGGCTCCGGCGCAGGCGGAGCCTGGCTGGTGTCGATGGTGAGTTCGGCCGTTTATGTGCTGTTCATGGTGCGGGTGGCGTTCGGGACATTGTCGAAAGCCTGGCCGGCCGCGTGCCTGCTGTTCCTGGCCGGGTGGGGCCTCTGGTACTGGGCCTTGAAGCGCACCCGGATTGCCCCGCCGACGCTCGCCTTCACCGAGGACAGCCCCAAGCGCCTCTACGATGACGGACCGTATCGCTGGGTTCGCCATCCTTTCTACAGCGCCTACCTGGTGTTCTGGGTGGGTACCGCCCTGGCGCTGCAGGGCGTGGCTGGATGGGCCGGCGCAATCGCCCTGATGGCGCTCTACCGGGTGGCCGCCAGGCAGGAGGAGGGCAAGTTCGCCCGCTCGCCATTGGCGGACCAGTATACGTCGTATGCGGCACGGACGGGAATGTTCATCCCCCGGCTATTGCTGGCCGGCCATACCGCCAGAAAACATGCGAGTTGAACGGCCTCAAGGAGCCGGGCAGTAGCCCCGGCTCCTTGAGGCCGAGGCCCGCACAACACGAAAATCAAAAATGTCTTGGTCAAGATTTAATTTTCAGATTGCACGTGTGTGTGGATCACTCTTCGGTTAGGATCGGGTCGGGGACGACGCTCGTCTCACCGTTTTGAGGACCAGCAGGATTTCCCGGGCCGTGTTCAAGATCAGCAATTTGACGACGCGCTTGGTGCAGCATTTCGGCGAGGAGCTACGGGGCTGCTCGCTTGCCTCGCTGCCGCCCGGTACCGCGGCCAAGGTCCGGCTGGAACAGGTACGCCAGCTGAGCATCTTCATCGCGGTGATGTCGGTGACCGGCTTCGGCACCGACGCCCTGGTGGCGTTCGAGTTCTGGGATACCGCAGACCGGGCGCTTCTGCTGGTGGCCGGCGGGGTGATCGCGCTGTGCTATGGCGCGCTCCTAGGCATGAGTTTCCGGTGGGGGTTCGGCACCCGGATCGAGCTGCCGAGCGCCGAGCGAGTGAGGCGGAAGTTCGTCAGGGTCTGCCTGACGCTCGGCAGCTTTTGGGGGCTGCTGCTCCTGCTGCTGATGCGGAACGCGACCGGGGACGAAGCGAGCCTGCTCTACGGCGTCATCATCGGGTTGATCTCGGCCGGCGTGGTTGTGACCCCGCCGTCGGCGGCCTTCGCATTCTGGCTGCCGGTGACGCTGGGCGGGGTGGCCGCGATCACCTTCGTGTCCCATGCGCGGGATTTTGGCGGGACCATCCTGCTCGCCGGCTACACGTCGCTGTCGCTGTTCTGTCTGCTTTACCTGAACCGGGCGATGATCCGGCGCGTGCTCGCCGAAGTCGGTCATTCCGACGGGCGCGAGACGATCGACATGCTGCTGCGCGACTTCGAGGATTCGGCCTGTGACTGGCTGTGGGAAACCAGCCCCACCGGGCAGCTGACCCATGTGTCGGCGCGCTTCGCCGATGCCGCCCGGGTCAGTCGCGAGCAGCTGATGGGCGGGGACCTCGTCGCCTTCATCGAGGCGCGCCGCCGCCGCTTACGGCCCGGCTTTACCCGGCGCCGTGCCGTGGCAGCGGACCTCAAGGCCTTGATGGCGTGCCAGATGCCGTTCCGCGACATCGAGGTGGCGCTCGAGCTGAACGGCGTGCTGACCTGGTGGGCGCTCACCGGCAAGCCGATGTTCTCGGCGCAAAACGTGTTCGAAGGGTATCGCGGGGTCGGGTCGGACATCACCAAGGCCAAGCTGTCGAACGACCGGGCGGACTTCCTCGCGCATTTCGACGAGCTGACCGGGCTGGCGAACCGCCGGCTGTTCAAGGAACAGCTCTCGTCCCGCCTGTCGGACGGCGAGATGTGTTCGGTGGCCCTGCTGTGCCTCGATCTGGATGGCTTCAAGGCGATCAACGACAACCACGGCCATCCGGTCGGGGATGCGCTGCTGACCGCGGTGGCGCGCCGCCTGCAAAGCCAGGTGCGCGACACCGACCTGTGCGCCCGGCTGGGGGGCGACGAGTTTGCCGTCGTAGTCGATCACGATGGGCCCGAGATGCTGGAAGGGCTGGCGCGACGGCTGATCGCTGACCTTTCGATGCCGTTCGAGACCGAGCAGGCGGAGGTCAAGATCGGCGCCAGCATCGGCATCGCGATCGCCACCCGCGAAGACCGTTCGGACGTCTCGCTCCTGCGCAACGCCGATGCGGCGCTGTACGAGGCCAAGGCTGCGGGACGCGGCACGTTGCGCTTCTACAGCATGGAGATGAAGGAGCAGGGCAATCGCCGCCGCATGTTGAAGGCCGAGTTGCCCGAGGCGATCCGTAACGACGACCTGCATCTCGAATACCAGCCGATCTTCGAGCTGCTGACCGGCGAGCTCAGTGGCGTCGAAGCCCTGGTGCGCTGGACCAGGCATTCGGGCGAGGCGCTCTCACCGGCCGAGTTCGTGCCGCTCGCCGAGAGCAGCCGGGCGATCGACGACCTCGGCCGCTGGGTGCTCGCACGGGCCTGCCGGGAGGCGGCGCGCCTGCCATCGGGCATGAAGCTCGCGGTGAACGTGTCGCCGCTCCAGCTGAACGACCGCCGGCTGGTCAACCACATCCACGAAGCCTTGCGGGTGAACCGGCTGGACCCGCGCCAGCTTCACCTCGAGGTGACCGAGACGGCGTTCTTCGAGATGGGCGAGGCGACGCTGGGAATGCTGCGCGAGCTGAGCCTGGAGGGGATCGGCATCAGCCTGGACGATTTCGGCGTCGGTCAGACGTCGCTCGGCCAGCTGCGCCGCTTCCCGTTCAGCAGCCTGAAGATCGACCGCAGCTTCGTGCAGGACCTGCCGGGAAACCCCTCGGCCCGGGCGATCGTGAAGGGGCTGACCACGATGGCGGCCGACCTCGACATGACCGTCACTGCCGAAGGTGTGGAGACACTGGAGCAGCTTCACCTGGTGCGGCGGGCACGGTGCGACTACGTGCAGGGCTTCTTCCTTGCCAAGCCGCTGACGATATCGAAGCTGATCGAGGCCGATTACTGGCGCAACCCGCCGGCCTGCCTGCTGACGACGCCGATGCTGACGGCCGGGCCATTGCTGGACCTCGGTGGACCGGAGGGTACGGCCCGGCGCTGAGCCGGCGTGCCGAGCCGCTGGACCTACTCCGCGGCTTGCCTGACCGGCGGCGCAACAGGGGCCGCCACATCCGCCTGGAATGCCTGTATGCCGGTCTGCCAGCGGCCAAGGATCAGCGCGTGGATGTCGTGCGTGCCCTCGTAGGTGTTCACCGCCTCCAGGTTCATGACGTGCCGGATCACATGGTACTCGTCCGAGATGCCGTTCCCGCCATGCATGTCGCGCGAGGTCCGGGCGATGGCCAGCGCCTTGCCGCAATTGTTGCGTTTCATCAGCGAGACCATTTCGGGCACCGAGGCGTGCTCGTCCATCAAGCGGCCCAGCCGCAACGAGCCTTGCAGGCCGAGTGCGATCTCGGTCTGCATGTCGGCGAGTTTAAGCTGGATCAGCTGGTTGGCGGCGAGCGGCCGGCCGAACTGCTTGCGGTCGAGCGTATATTGCCGTGCCGCTTCCCAGCAGAACTCGGCGGCGCCCATCGCACCCCAGGATATGCCGTAGCGTGCCTTGTTCAGGCAGCTGAACGGACCTTTCAGGCCGCGCACGCCGGGCAGGATGTTCTCCTCCGGCACGAACACGCCGTCCATGACGATCATGCCGGTGGCCGACGCACGCAGCGAGAACTTGCCCTCGATACGCGGGAAGCTCAGCCCTTCCATGCCGCGCTCCAGGATGAAGCCGCGGATGATGCCGTCGTCGGTCTTGGCCCAGACCACCGCGACGTCGGCAATCGGCGCGTTGGTGATCCATGTCTTGGCGCCGGACAGCCGGTAGCCGCCATCGGCGGTGCGGGCGCGGGTGATCATGCTGCCGGGGTCGGAGCCGTGATCGGGCTCGGTCAACCCGAAGCAGCCGACGAGGTCGCCACTTGCCAGGCCGGGCAGGTATTTCTCACGCTGTGCTTCGCTGCCGAACGCATGGATCGGGTGCATCACCAGGCTGGACTGCACGCTCATCGCCGAGCGGTAGGCACTGTCCACACGCTCCACTTCGCGCGCGATCAGGCCGTAACTGACGTGGTTCACGCCGGCGCAGCCATAGCCCTCGATGGTGGGGCCGAGCAGGCCAAGGGCGCCCATCTCGTGGAAGATCTCGCGGTCGAACGTCTCGTGCCGGTTGGCTTCCAGGATGCCCGACATCAGCCGCCCCTGGCAGTAGTCGCGGGCGGCGTCGCGAACGGCGATCTCTTCCGCGGAAAGCTGGCCTTCCAGCGCCAGCGGGTCGAGCCAGGTCATGGCGTTCCTCCATTGATTTCTTCGGCATCCGCCCGGAGGCGCCGGAAGCTGCGCACGCTGAACGGCAGCATCAGCACATAGATAAGGCCGGCCGCGGCCAAAGCCAGCCACGGATCGGCGACCAGCAGCGCTGCGAAGAACCCGGTGCCGAGCAGCAGGCCGAGCACGTACTCCGCCGGCACCTTGAAGTTCTTGAAGCTCCAGACCGGCAAGGTGGAGACCAGAAGGATGGAGGTGCCGATCAGCATCAGCGCCACGAAGCCGGGATGCTGCGCGATGTCGCCCATGCGCACCCAGCCTTGCTCCTCGGCTTCGAGCCACAGGAACAGCGGCAGCAGCACCACGCCGGCGCCGGCCGGGGCGGGCACCCCAGTGAAGAAGCTTTGCGCGTAGGCCGGCTTGGGCGAGGTTTCGAGCGCCGCGTTGAAGCGCGCTAGGCGCAGCGCCATGCAGACCGCGAACATCAGGCACGGCATGAAGGCGAAGCGGTTGGCGCCGTGCAGCGACCAGACATACAGGATGAAGGCGGGCGCCACGCCGAAGCTGCAGAAATCCGAGAGGCTGTCGAATTCGGCGCCGAACCGGGATTCGGCATGCAGCAGGCGCGCGAGGCGGCCATCCAGCCCGTCGATCACCGCGGCGATGACCACCGCTAGTGCCGCGGCCTGCCAGCGGGCGTCGAGCGCATATCGGATCGATGTCAACCCGGCGCACAGCCCCAGCAGGGTCAGCAGGTTGGGCATCATGCGGTTGAACGACGGGCCTTTGTAGCGTGGGCGGCGGCGCGCCCGGTTTCGGCGCAACACGCGGCGGCCGGGGGTCGACGCCTGGTCCATCTCTCAGGCCGGCGGTGCGGAAAAGCTGGCGACCACGGTTTCGCCGCCGATCATCGTTTGGCCCAGTTCGACCAGCGGCAGAACTCCGTGCGGAAGGTAGATGTCGGTACGGCTGCCGAACCGGATGATGCCGAAGCGTTCGCCGCCGGCGACCGCGTCACCGGCGCGCACATCGCAAAGGATGCGGCGCGCGATCAGGCCGGCGATCTGCACCACCGCGAGGTCCTGGCCGCCGGGCAGCCGGATGGCCAGGGCGTTGCGCTCGTTGGCGTCGCTCGCCTTGTCTAGGCTGGCGTTGAGGAACGCGCCGGCACGGTAGGCGATTGCGGTGATCGTGCCGCTGGCCGGCGTGCGGTTGACATGCACGTTCAGCACCGAGAGGAAGGTGGCTACCCGCCAGCGCGGGGCGTCGCCGAGCTGCAGCTCCGGCGGTGGCACCGCGAGCTGCACCGAAACGACACGACCGTCAGCCGCGGCAACGATCAGCCCGGGCCGGGTCGGCGGCACGCGGTCAGGGTCGCGGAAAAAATACAGGCAGAAAAGGGTGAAGATCAGGCCGGCCCAGAGCACGCCATGCCCGATGAACAGCCCGGCCGCCATGACGGCCATGCCGCCGGCGATGAAAGGGTGCCCGGCGCGGTGCGGCCGCGCGAACACCAGCCGCATCGTTTCAATCAGTGCCATGGGCCGTGGTTCATGGAGGCTTCATCAAATGGGGTCAAGCTAAGCGGGTCACTGCTGCCGATCGAGGATGCAAGATGCTGCCGGACCTGCTTCAGCTTGGGCCGTTCGTCGTCGAGGACGGCACGCGGCTGCGTTTCCGCGAACCGGGATGCCGGCCTCAATTCTCGTTCCAATGGCGCAAAAGACGCTTCGATGTCGTGCTCGCCGACGGGGAGATTGCGATGAGCGGGGTCCTCGGCAAGATTCCGAGCACGTCCGGCGGCGGTGAAACCAGGGAGCATGTGTTTGCACTGTTGCGCGGGCTGACCGGCTGCCTGCCGCCAGGCTGGGCACTGCGACTGACGCCCGAACACCGCATCCAGGTTGCATCGGACCAGTCGATCGACTGGCCGACCAGCGCGGTTGCCCTGCTCCAGCCGGTGGTGGCATTCCTGCTGCAGCTCGCCCCGTTTCTCGATCTTCTCGAGGAAGAGGGGGTCTGACGACAACGCGCGCGACCTCGGGGATCAACGCCCCGAAAGGGCGCGCCGGGCGGCCCAGGCTAGCGCCACGCCGAGCGCGGCCGCCATCACGCCCGCAATCGCCGGTCCAAAGCGGCTGACCCTCGGAGCCAGCCGGGGAACCAGCACCCAGGCCACGAGTGGCGTCAGACAGGCGGCATCCACCGGTATCAACCGGCCGCGATCCGAGGCGACAAGGGCGGCGGCGGCGGCCATCACCACCATTCCAGAAAGGGCTGGCATCGCGGCCGGGATGTCGAGCAACGTCAATGCGGTCAGCGCAGGCACCAGAGCGGCGCGTGCCCAATGGGGCGATGCGCCGGTCACCTGCAACGAGGCGCCTAGCGCGGCTGCGGCGGCCAGCGTCGCCCAGCCACGGTCGGTGCGTGTCAGGCGCCGCGCGGTGGGCAGGGCTGCCGCCAGGCCGAGGAACACCGGCATGCAGGAGGCGATCCCAAAGCCGTTCAGCGGCGCCCCGCGCAACCACCAGGCGGCGGAGGCTGCACTGGCCGGAAGCAGCAGCAGGCTCGCCAGGCCGCCGGCGCGTACCCGCATGCGCAGCGTTGCGTCCAGCAACACGATGAGCCCGAGACCGGCGAGGCGCTCGACCGGCGGCGGTGGCCAGGCGAGCAGCGGCCAATCGGGAGAAGCGAGCAGCAGCCAGCCCGCGATCACCGCCAGCGACCCGGTGAGTGCCGCATTGCGCGGAGACCTGGTGCCGCCAAGCAGCCTGCTTGCCGCCGCCACCGCCATGCAAGCGAGCATCGGGCGCCAGAAGGGCATGGCTGCAAGGTGGATCACCCGCATCGACAGGTGGTATCCAAAGACGAGATAGGCATGCATGCACCGCCCATGCGTTGGCGCGGCACCAAGCGTCAACACCGGGACAGAACCGCATCTTGCAACAACTCAATTGGCGGAGCCGGACCGCTCCGTCCGGCCCGAAGCGTTCAACGGGCCCGAAAATCTCCATGACGGAGGGGCCGGTCGGCGCGCACCTGCTGCGGCTGACGCTGCCGGTCGCCTGGGGCGTCCTGGCGCTGCTCGGCTATCGGCTGGCGGAAGCCTGGTTCGTGGGCCGGCTGGGCGCGGCGGCATTGGCGGCCATCAGCTTTGCCTTCCCGGTGACCATGGTCGTCCTCAGCCTGTCGATCGGGCTCGGCGCCGGTGCGTCGTCGGTCATCGCCCGGGCGCTCGGCGCGCGCGAGGAGGGGGTGCCGCGTCTGGTAGCCGACGCGCTCATCCTGACGCTGCTGCTCGGCGTCATCTGCGCGGTGGTCGGCGTGGCCGGCGCCGACTGGCTGGCCCGGCTGCTCGGCGCGGGACCCGACCTGGCGCCGCTCATCGCCGCCTACCTGCGCGTATGGTTTCCGTCGGCGATCCTGGTCCTGTTGTCACAGGTCGGGCTGAGTGCCGCCCGCGCGGCCGGTGATGCCAATTTCCAGGGGTTGGCGATGGTAGGATCGTCGCTGCTGAACCTCGCGATCGCGCCGTTGGCCATCCTCGGCGGCTTCGGGCATCCTGGCCTCGGGCTGATCGGTGCGCCGATCTCCAGCCTGCTATCCTGGCTGCCGTTGCTGGCCGCGACGATCTGGCGGCTTCGCAAACTCCACCTCCTGTCGTTCGACCATCTGCGCCTCGACGAGTTCCTCGCCTCCTCCCGCCGCATCCTGCGGGTCGGCGTGCCTGCGGCCGCGACCAACACCGTCATCCCGGTTGCCGGGGGTATCATCACCGCCCTGCTGGCTCCCTACGGCGCCCAGGTGGTGGCTGGTTTCGGCCTGGGCGGCCGCGTCGAGTCGGTGGCCATGGTGCCGTTTTTCGCGCTCTCCGCGGTGATGAACCCGTTTGCCGGGCAGAATGCCGGCGCCGGCCGTCCCGAACGGGTGCGGGAGGCGATGCGGGTGACCGCCTGGTTCTGCTGCGTGCTCGGCAGCGCCTTCGCCGTCGCGCTGTACGCCGGGCGCGCCTGGGTCGCGAGCCGCTTCAGCGCGGATGCGGCCGTCCTGAATGCCGCCATGCTTTACCTGGCGCTCGTGCCGCTCAGCTACGGGCCCGCCGGCGTCATCGCGGTGGCCAACGCCGCTTTCAACGGCCTGAACCGGCCATTATCCGCGGTCACGGTCTCGGTCGCGCGCACGCTGTTGGTGAACGTGCCTGTTGCGTGGGTCGGCAGCCGGCTGTTCGGGGTGCCCGGCGTGTTCATGGGCATTTGCATCTCCAACCTGCTGGTCGGCGTAGGCAGCGGCATCTGGGTGTACCGGACCTGCCGTCCGATACCGCGGCCCGAACCCGAGTCGGTCCGCGATGCCCTGGTCAGCGACCCCCAGCCGGTCCATCCGGGCGGCGATTGAGACCACGCTGCGGCTTCCCGCGCATGCGCAGGCTGTCGTTGTTCAGTTCTTCCAGCAAGTCCGGGTTGGCGAGGATCCGATCGGCAAACTCTATCGCCCGCGCCAATGCCGCATCGTCGGCGTGCCGGATTGCCGGCCTGCCGGCCGCCTCGTACCACGGCCGGCCATAGGCGGCATCCAGGCAGACGCGCATGAAGCAATGATCGAGCCGGATGGGCCAGCGGTGGATGGCGGCCGCCTCGGGCAATTGCCGCCGTGTCAGGTCGAGCCATCTGGCAACGAGTGATGCACGATCCGATTGCTCCACCATCCTTGCCGGCCTCTCCCGCGCCGCCGCTCATCGTGACGCTGGCGTTGGACGCCGCCGCGCAGGCCTGGTTCGATGCCTGCCGGAGCGAGCATTTTCCGCCCGATCGCCTGGTGGTTGGCGCCCATGTGACGATGTTCCACGCGCTCCCCGGACAGCTCGAAATGCAGGCGGCGGCGTGCCTGGGCCGGATCTGCAACGATGCGGCGGCGTTCCCGGTGGCGATCCAGGGGCTGCGTTTCCTTGGCCGCGGCGTCGCCTATGCGCTCTCGGCGCCGGAGGCGGTCCGGATCAGGGCGGAGGTGGCGGCCGAGTTTGCCGGCAGCCTCACGCCGCAGGATCGAAACCGATGGTCGCCCCACGTGACGGTGCAGAACAAGGTCGCGCCGGAGACCGCGCGGCGCACCATGGGTCTGCTCGGGTCGCTGGCGGGCCCGTTTCCCATCACCGCCACCGGCCTGGCACTCTGGCGATATCGCGGCGGCCCCTGGGAACACGCGGCAAGCTTTCCGTTCCATGGCGATCCTGGCGGGCGAGGCCATTCCCGCCTTGACGGCGGCCCATGCTGATTGCGAGTTGACCTGATGCACATTGCAATCATCGGGGGCGGGTTTGCCGGCGCGGCCTGCGCGCTGCACCTGCTGCGCGACCACCCGCATCTGCGCGTGCGGCTGACCATCATCGAGCAGCGGGCGGTGCTGGGCGCCGGCCTGGCCTATTCCACCCCGGCGCCGGAGCATCGCACGAACGTGCCTGCCGCGCGCATGTCGGTGCTGCCGGACGATCCCGGGCATTTCCATCGCTGGCTCGAAAGCCACGGCCTGGCGGACCACGATCCGGCGGCGGCAATGCCGGATGGCCGGCTATACCCCGCGCGCGCAGTGTTCGGCCGCTACGTCGACGAGATGCTGCGCGCGCAAGCGGCGCAGAACCCCGAGGTGGATTTCCGGCATATCCGCGAAACGGCGCTATCGCTGGAGCGGGCCGCGGATGGTTTCGACATCGGGCTGTCCAGTGGCGATCGCCTGCATGCCGACATCGTGGTGCTGGCGGTCAGCCATTCGGAGCCGGACCTGCCGGCCGTGCTGCGCCCGATTGCCGGTGCAGCGCCCGCGGCGATCGTGCGCAACCCCTGGGATCTGGCGGCGATCCGGGCGATCCCGGCAACGGCGCGTATCCTGGTCGTCGGAACCGGGCTGACGGCGTGCGACGTGGTGGCGTCGCTCGTGGCGCAGGGACATCGAGGCCCGATCACCGCGGTTTCGCGGCATGGCCTGCTGCCGCGGCCCCGCACCGTGCTTCCGGTCGAGGCGGAGGGGGATTTCACGACCGCGCCGGAACACAGCGCCGCCGCGCTGCTGCACCGGGTGCGGGCCGCCATCGC
>CAZZWO010000052.1:0-5895 GCA_964657885.1 uncultured Acetobacteraceae bacterium
AACCGCAGCGAATACGACTCACGTATCGAACCTGTAGTGACTTGCCGCTGAACGCGGCGTGGTGGAAGGCGCTGCGCTTTTCCACCCTACGGCTCATATCATGGGGTTTTGATGCCCAAACGCACTGATATTCGCACCATCATGATCATCGGGGCTGGTCCCATTGTTATCGGGCAGGCTTGCGAGTTCGACTACTCGGGGGCGCAGGCTTGCAAGGCGTTGCGGGCGGAAGGTTACCGCGTAGTGCTGGTGAATTCGAACCCGGCGACCATCATGACAGATCCGGGACTGGCCGATGCGACCTATGTCGAGCCGATCACGCCCGACATGGTCGAGAAGATCATCGCGCGGGAACGGCCCGACGCATTGTTGCCGACGATGGGCGGACAGACGGCGCTGAACACCGCAATGCAGCTCGATGCAAGTGGTGTCCTGAAGAGATACAATGTCGAGCTTATCGGCGCGCGGGCTGACGTCATCGATCGCGCGGAAGACCGGCTGAAGTTCCGTGATGCGATGAGCGAGATTGGCATCGAATCGCCGCGCAGCTTCATCGCGCACTCTCTCGAGGAAGCTCGGTCGGCACTGGCAAAAATCGGGCTGCCCGCGGTCATCAGACCCAGCTTCACGCTCGGCGGCACCGGCGGCGGCATCGCTTACAACCGCGAGGAGTTCGAGGCGATTTCCGCCAGCGGTCTCGCCGCATCGCCGACCACCGAGGTGCTGATCGAAGAATCCGTGCTCGGCTGGAAGGAATTCGAGATGGAAGTCGTGCGCGACAGCGCCGACAACTGCATCATCGTCTGCGCCATCGAGAACGTGGACCCGATGGGCATCCACACCGGCGACAGCATCACCGTCGCGCCCGCCCTGACGCTGACCGACCGCGAATACCAACGGATGCGCGATGCTTCCATCGCCTGCCTGCGAAAGATCGGGGTCGATACCGGCGGCTCGAATGTGCAGTTCGCGCTGAACCCGGCGGACGGCCGCATGCTGGTGATCGAAATGAACCCGCGCGTGTCGCGCAGTTCCGCGCTTGCATCGAAGGCGACCGGCTTCCCGATCGCCAAGATCGCGGCGAAACTCGCCGTCGGCTACACGCTCGACGAGCTGGCGAACGACATCACGCGCACGACGCCGGCCAGCTTCGAGCCGACGATCGACTACGTGGTGGTGAAAATCCCGCGTTTCACCTTCGAGAAGTTTCCAGGCACGCCGGCACTGCTGTCCACCAGCATGAAATCGGTGGGCGAGGCGATGTCGATCGGCCGCAGCTTTGCCGAGGCTCTCCAGAAAGGCCTGCGCAGCATGGAGACCGGCCTGTCCGGCCTCGACGAGATCGAGGCGCCCGGTGATGGCGGACCGGACGCCTTCCGGGCCGCGCTGTCGGCGCCAAAACCCGATCGGATCCTGATGGCTGCACAGGCTTTGCGCGCCGGGCTTTCGGTCGAGGACATCCACGATGCCTGCCGCTTCGATCCCTGGTTCCTGCGCGAGCTGGAGAAAATCGTCGCCGCGGAACGCAACATCACCGCCCAAGGCCTGCCGCGCGAAGCCGGCGCACTGCGCCGCATCAAGGCGATGGGTTTCTCCGACCGCCGTCTCGCGCAGTTGACCGGCCAGACGGAACCCGACATCGCCGCCGCACGCGAAAAGCTCAACGTGCGGCCGGTCTACAAGCGCATCGACACCTGCGCCGGCGAGTTCGCATCGGCCACGCCCTACATGTATTCCACCTACGAAGGCGGCTGGGGCGAGCCGGTCTGCGAAGCCGACCCGACTGGCCGCGACAAGGTCATCATCCTCGGCGGCGGCCCGAACCGCATCGGCCAAGGCATCGAGTTCGACTATTGCTGCGTGCACGCCGCCTATGCCCTGCGCGATGCCGGTTACGAGACCATCATGGTCAACTGCAACCCGGAAACCGTCAGCACCGACTACGACACCTCGGACCGGCTGTATTTCGAGCCGCTGACCGCCGAGGACGTGATCGCGCTGGTTCGCCGCGAACAACAGAACGGCCGTGTGCTGGGCTGCATCGTTCAATATGGCGGGCAGACCCCGCTGAAGCTCAGCCAGGCGTTGCCCGCCGCCGGCATCCCCGTTCTGGGGACCAGTGCGGACGCCATCGACATCGCCGAGGATCGAGAGCGCTTCCAGCAGCTTCTGCAAAAGATCGGCCTGCGGCAACCGGAGAACGGCATCGCGCGCGCACCCGCCGAAGCCGAGGCGATCGCCGAGCGCATCGGCTACCCGGTGGTGATCCGCCCCAGCTACGTGCTCGGCGGCCGCGCCATGGAGATCGTGTTCGATCGTGCGCAACTGCACCGCTACATGCGCGAGGCGGTGCGCGTCTCGGGCGATACGCCGGTGCTGATCGACCGCTACCTCAACGATGCGATCGAGGTCGATGTGGACTGCATCGCCGATGGCCGCACGGTGTACATCGCCGGCGTGATGGAGCACATCGAGGAGGCCGGCATCCATTCCGGTGACAGCGCATGCTCGCTGCCGCCTTACAGCCTGTCGCCCGCCACCATCCATGAACTGCACGACCAGACCGAAGCGATCGCGCGCGCGCTGAACGTGGTCGGTCTGATGAACGTGCAGTTCGCCATCAAGGACGGCGACATCTACGTGCTGGAAGTGAACCCGCGCGCCAGCCGCACCGTCCCATTCGTGGCCAAAGCCACCGGTGTCGCTATCGCCAAGATCGGCGCGCTGGTCATGGCCGGCGCCGAACTCTCGGGCTTCCGGCTGGACGACACCGCGCTCGCCCCGCACGTCGCGGTCAAGGAAGCGGTGTTCCCCTTCGCGCGCTTCCCGGGGGTGGACACCATCCTCGGTCCCGAAATGAAATCCACCGGCGAGGTGATGGGGCTGGACCACAGCTTCGAGCGCGCGTTCGCCAAGGCGCAGCTCGGCGCGGGCGTGGTGCTGCCGGAAGCGGGCTGCGTGTTCCTGTCGGTGCGTGACAGCGACAAAGGCGGCCTGCCCGGGCTGGCGCGCCGCCTGACCGACATGGGCTTCACCATCATGGCCACCCGCGGCACCGCCGCCCGCATCCGCGAGGCGGGCATCGCGGTGCGCGTCATCAACAAGGTGCTGGAAGGCCGCCCGCATTGCGTCGATGCCATCCGCTCGGGCGACATCCAGATGGTGGTCAACACCAGCCAGGGCGCGCAATCCACCGCCGACAGCTTCGACATCCGCCGCACCGCACTGACCCATGGTGTGCCGCATTACACCACGCTGGCGGGTGCCCGTGCAGCCGCCCACGCCATCGGTGCGCTGAAAGCCGGCACGCTGGAGGTGGCACCCCTGCAATCGTATTTCCGCGGCGCCTACTGAGCGCGGGTCGGGCTCCGCTCTGCCAGGCGTTCCAGCACGCGGCGCTTGTCGGCCTCGGTCATCGCAGGCCAGGCCTCGATTTCGGCCAGAGTGCGCCGGCAGCCGACACAGAACTTGCCCAGTTCGTCCAGCCGGCAGACATTCGTGCAAGGCGAGGCGATCACCCGGCGGTTCGCTTCCAATGTTCCCGCGCCCTACTCAGTCGAAGTCAGTCCAAGCTGAGGGCCTGTCCCGGCGAGTGTGCCGCACGCGTATCTGCCTGTATGGCCTTCCACCTTGCAAGGCCCGCCCGGTGCCGTAAGGTAGCTGCCACCTTGCAACGATAGGCGCTGTCCCGCGTTGCCCGGCTCCCGTTGCCTCGACGAGGCGGCGCGGGGTGCAGTTCCGTCAACCCCCACGACCCGGCGTCCGGCACGCCAAATCCGTCAGCTTTTCCATTCGGCTTACCCAAGTCAGCTTCCAAGGATACGGCCCTTTGCAGAAATTCCCGATGACCGCCCCAGGCCTGCAGCGTCTCGAGGACGAGCTGCGGAACCTGAAGAGTGTGGAGCGGCCGGCCATCATCCTGGCCATCGCCGAGGCGCGCAGCCATGGCGACCTGTCGGAGAACGCCGAGTACCACGCCGCGCGCGAACGGCAGAGCTTCATCGAGGGCCGCATCCAGGAGCTGGAGGAAGTGGTCGGCGCGGCCGAGGTGATCGACCCTTCATCGCTGAGCGGCGACAGCATCAAGTTCGGCGCTCAGGTGACCTTGCTGGACGAGGAAACCGACAAGGAAGCGACTTACCAAATCGTCGGCGTCTACGAAGCCGACATCAAGCTGAAGCGGCTGTCCATCTCGTCGCCCCTGGCGAAGTCGCTGATCGGCAAGAAAAAGGGTGACACTGTGTCGGTCCCGGCGCCGGGCGGCGACCGCAGCTACGAAATCCTGAATTTCCATTACGTTTGAGAGTATCCCCCGGCGCCTGGTTGGGCCCACACACGGCGAGGAGCCGGCGGCGGCGCCCTGCCTCGCGGCCTCGCACATTTGGCTCAGGGTAGCCGGCGCAGGGCGTGAGGCGTCAGGAGCGTGAACATGGATGCGGATTTTGCCACTCTCACCCTGACCGACGTTCAGGAAGCCGCCGAGCGGATACGCAGCCAGATCCTGCGCACCCCCACGGTTCCGGCCGCCATCCTGTCCCGCCAGACCGGTGCCGACATCACCCTGAAGCTCGACAACCTCCAGGCTGTCGGGTCTTTCAAGGTGCGCGGTGCGGCAAACCGCCTCGCCCTGCTGAACACCGAGGAACGCCGGCGCGGCGTCGTCGCCATGTCGGCCGGCAACCACGCGCAGGGCGTGGCGCGGCACGCAAGCCTGCTCGGCGTTGCCAGCACCATCGTGATGCCGCTGTTCACGCCCTTGGCCAAGGTCAGCGGCACCGCCGCCTGGGGTGCGAAGGTGGTGCTGCACGGCGCAACCCTGGCGGAAGCGGCATTGCACGCGGCGCACCTCGCTGAACACGAGGGCATGGTATTCATCAGCCCCTATGACGACTACGCGGTGATGGCCGGCCAGGGCACCCTGGCGCTGGAAATGCTGGAAGATGGCCCGGAGCTGGACGTGCTGCTGGTGCCGATCGGCGGTGGCGGCCTGATCGCCGGTTGCGCCGTGGTGATGGCGGCACTCAGCCCGCAGACCCAGGTGATCGGCGTGCAGGTCGCCCCCTACTCGGCGCTGGCGCAGCGCATGGGCGCACCGCCGCACGAGCTCGGCGGATCGACCATTGCCGAGGGCATCGCGGTCCGCGATGTCGGCCTGGAGACCCGCAAGATCATCGCCGCCCACGTCAGCGACGTGCTGGTGGCGCCCGAGCGCTGCGTCGAAGAAGCGGTCTCCATGCTGGCCGAAGGCGCCAAGGTGGTCGCCGAAGGAGCCGGCGCGGCGGCACTCGCAGGCCTGCTCGCGCACCGGGAGCGGTTTGCCGGGTTGCGCGTCGGCATCCCGATCTGCGGCGGCAACATCGACGTCCGCATCCTCGCCAATGTCCTGCTGCGCGGGCTGCTGCGGGACGGCCGGCTGTTGCGGCTGCGGATGGAAATCCCCGACCGGCCCGGCGTGCTGGCCGACATCTCCACGAAGATCGGCGCATCCGGCGGCAACATCATCGAGGTCAGTCACCAGCGGCTGTTCGCATCGCCCAGTGTGCAGTCGGCGCAGCTGGAGGTTATCGTGGAAGCGCGCGACCCCGCCCATGCCGCCGAGATCGAAGCCTCGCTGTCGGACACCTACACGGTTTACCGGATCTAACATTCGGCAAAACACGCTTGCACACCTGACCGCCGAGCCTCGACCTGACGCGAACGGGCGCGGTCTCTTTTTTCGTCGTCTGGCATGTTAATCCGTTGCAACAATAAATCGTGTTGACAGAAACGAGTCCCGCCGCTCATCATCGAGGCAGCAGCGGGCGAGATACGGAGTTGGCCGCTCGGCCGGGTGCTTGCGCCGGAGATGCCCGCCGCGAACAGAAATGTGCGCTATGAGCTGGAGCAAGCCAGGTA
>CAZZWO010000052.1:5995-15801 GCA_964657885.1 uncultured Acetobacteraceae bacterium
CGGAGATGCCCGCCGCGAACAGAAATGTGCGCTATGAGCTGGAGCAAGCCAGGTATTGCAGGCCACGCGGAACAGCTGCTGGATCTCTGCACCGACCTGCTCGCTGTGTCGGATGCCGCCTGCAGCCGATGGATGCTGGTCAACCGCGTCCTTACACAAACGCTCGGATGGCCGGAACAGGAACTCACGTCCCGCAGCATCGGCGAATTCGTTGCAATCGACGACCGGCAGCATTTTGCCGATGTAGTTTCGCAGCTGCAGGATGCCGCGGAGTTCGAACAGCAGATGCTGTGCGAAAATCGGAGTTTTCGCAGCATTCATTGGCGGATTGTGAAGTCATCGGACAACGCGCTCGCCTACTGGTCGGGCCGCGACGTGACGGCGAAGCGCGCAGCGGAAGCCGCGTTGCGCGAACAGAAGGCCCGGCTGCGCGCGATCCTCGATACGACACGCGTGTATATCGGCCTGCTGTCGCCCGACGGCACGGTGCTGGAAGCAAGCCGCGCATCGCTCTCGTTCGATCCCGAGCATAGCCGCAATACGATCGGATCGCCCTATCCGGACACGCTGTGGTTCGCCCACACCGAAGGCGCCCCCGATGTGGTGCGGCGCGAAATCGCACAGGCACAGGCCGGCAACTCGGTGCGCTACGAAACCGCCCTGCAACGCGCCGACGGCGAGACGGTCAGGTTCGATTTTTCGCTGAAGCCGGTTTTCGATGACACGGGCGGAATCGCCTATCTGTTGCCGGAAGCGATCGAGATCAACGAGCGGAAACGCGCGGAAGCGGCGCTGAAGGCCAGCGAGGAACGCTTCCGGGGCTTCGCCGAAGCAACCTCGGACACGCTGTGGATCGCCGATGAGGCGGGCCAGCGCCTGGACTATGTCTCGCCCGCCTTCGAACACATGTTCGGCGAAAGCCGTGAAGCCATCATGGCGGATTTGAGCCGGTGGCGCGACCTGATACACCCGGACGATCTGGCAGCCGCGTCCGAGCTGATGCCGCGCACGCTCGCGACCGGGAGCGCGATCGGGCACTACCGCGTCGTTCGCCCATCCGATGGGCGGACGGTCTGCCTGCGCGACAGCGGCTTTCTGATCCGCGGCAAGGACCGCCGCGTCACCCACGTCGCCGGCATCGTGCAGGACGTGACCGACATCGAAACCGCAACCCAGGCCTTGCGCAAAAGCGAACTCCGCTTCCGCACCCTGGCGGAACGCATTCCCCAACTGGTCTGGCAGTCCTGCCCCGATGGCATGTGGAACTGGGCTTCGCCGCAATGGCTCGCTTATACCGGCCAGCGCCAGGAAGACTGCCGCGGCCTTGGCTGGCTCGCCGCGGTGCACCCGGAGGATCAGAAAGCCGCTGTCGAAGCCTGGAAGGACAGCGAAACGCTCGGTCTTGTCGATGTCGAGTTCCGCGTCAAACGAGCCGCCGACGATACCTGGCGCTGGCACCAGACCCGTGCCGTGCCGGTCCGCGGCGCAACGGACGGGGGGTGCGGCGACGGCCCGATCCTGGAATGGCTCGGCACCACGACCGACGTTGATGACCTGAAACGTTTGCAGGGCCAGCAATCGGTTCTGCTCGACGAGTTGCAGCATCGCGGCCGCAACATGCTGGCGTTGCTGCGCGTGATCGCAATGCGCAGCCTGCCGCCCTCCCCCGAACGCGACGAATACGATGCACGCCTGGCCGCATTGGGCCGGCTGCAAGGCTTCCTTTCGCGTACTCAGGACTGGGCCGTCAGTCTGCGGGACCTCGTCGATGCCGAGTTGCACGCGACGGGCGACCATGCTGCAACGCGTATCCATATCGAGGGCCCCGCACTGGAGTTGCCGGGTGACAAGACGCAGGCGATTGCGCTTGCCTTGCACGAGCTCGCAACGAATGCCGCAAAATACGGCGCATTCGCACAACCCGACGGCCGCCTCTCGGTCACCTGGAGCGAAGCTGTGCGCGCCGATGGCTCCGTTTGGCTCACCATCGACTGGCGGGAAACCGGGCTTTCGATGCCGCCCGGACCGCCATCCCGCCGTGGATACGGCAGCGAACTCATCGAACGGGCGTTGCCTTACCAGTTGAACGCCGAAACCAGTTTGCGATTCCTGCCGGATGGCGTGCACTGCACGGTGGCGCTGCCGATCGACGCCGCAATGTCGCAACAGAACGACTGATGGATACGCAAGACGCCGGGCTGCACGGGCGGCGCATCCTGGTCGTCGAGGACGAGTACCTGTTGGCCGACGAGATTGCCCGCGCGTTACAGGACCGTGGCGCCGAGATCATCGGTCCGGCGCCCAGCATTGCGCGTGCGAAGTTGCTGATCGAGGGGCACCCCGGCATCGACGGCGCCTTGCTCGACGTGAACATCGGGAACGAGAAGATCTGGCCGGTCGTGGATATCCTGCTTGCCAGGGACGTGCTGGTAGTACTGACGACAGGCTATGACGAAGGTGCGATACCGCCGCTCTACGCCGGCCTCCCGCGTTGCGAAAAGCCTGTCCGAGGGCGCGACCTTGCCCGCGCGCTGAACGCCGCCGCCTGAGTCAGCCCGAAAGCGGCACGGCGATACTTTCCAGCGACTTGCCTTCCGCGTCGATCCCCAACCAGACCTCGACACCGGCCGCCACCAGCATCAGCACGGCTGCACCTTCGTAGCCCCAGGCAACCTCCCCTACCCCGGCGCTGATCAGGTGGCCGAACAGCCAGGGCGCACCCACGCCACCGACCAGCGTACCCAACGCATAGAACATCGCGATTGCCAAAGCGCGTGTTTCCAACGGGAATATCTCGCTCGCGGTCAGATAGGCGGAACTGGCGGCCGCCGATGCGACAAAGAACACCCCCACCCAGCATGCCGTCTGTGTCCAGGCGTCCAGCACACCCGCATGGAACAGGAAGCCCGTTGCCGCCATCAACAATCCGGACAGACCATAGGTGCCTGCAATCATTTTCTTGCGGCCGACAGTATCGAAGAAATGCCCCAGCAGCAGCGGTCCCATCAGGTTGCCGAGCGCCAGCGGCAATACGTACACCCCGATATGCTGCGCGGGAACCTGATACGCCTTCGTCAGAACCAGGCCGTAGGTGAAGAACACCGCGTTGAACAGGAAGGCCTGAGCCGCCATCAGGGTGAACGCCAACAGGCTTCGCCATTTGTAGGCGCCGAACATCGCCGAGAAAATCAGCCCGAAGCCGAACGAGGTTTGCGGATGCACGGTCAGCTTGCCGCAGGCCGGCCCAAGATCGCCGCCGCCGCTTTCGGACACCCGCCGCTCCACCTCGCCGACGGTCCTTTCCGCCTCCTCGTTACGGCCGTGTGTCACCAGCCAGCGCGGGCTTTCCGGCACGAACCGGCGCAACAGCAGCACGCCCAGCCCCAGCACGCCGCCGATGCCGAAACCGATGCGCCAGCCAAGCTGCGGCGCCACCACCCCGCCGCCCAGCAACAACAGCGATGCCGCGGCACCGAGCGCCGCCCCGCCCCAATAGCTGCCGTTGACGATCAGGTCGATGCGGCCTCGCAACTTCGCCGGAATGAGCTCGTCGATCGCCGAATTGATCGCGGCATATTCACCGCCGATGCCGAGCCCCGTCACCACCCGGAATGCCGCGAGCGACCAGAAATCCCACGCACAGGCTGATGCCAAAACGCCGGCGACATACAACCCGAGCGTGAGGTTGAACACCAGCCGCCGCCCGAACCTGTCTGTCAGCCAGCCGAAGAACAGCGCGCCTACAACCGCACCGGCCACGTAGGCCGACGCCATCGCGCCAATCTGCTGCGCGTTCAGCCCCAGCGTGCGCTTGTCCTGCAGCATCGGGCCGATGCTGCCGACAATGGTCACTTCCAACCCGTCCAGTACCCAGGTGATGCCAAGCGCCACGACGATCAGCAGGTGAAATCGGCTCCAGGGCAGGCGGTCCAGCCGCGCCGGGATGTCGGTTTCGATCACGTCCATGCTTGGCAGCCCCGGTGCTTTCTTGAGGGGATTGAACATCGCCGTTGCGCGGCGGTTCCGATGCGCGCAGGTGTAGGCTTTCGTTTCAGGCACAGCATGCCCTCCAAGCCATCCTTCTGGTCCGGCCCGGTCGCCACCTTTCTCGCCGCTTCGGACAGCGCCATCATGGGAACGCTGGCCGAGGCGCAGATCCGGCATTTCCGGCTGAACGAGACGCAGCAACTTCGCGCCTGGGAAAACAGCATCTCCATGCTGCGTGCGGCCCTCGCACCATTGCCGCAAGCCGCCACCTGGCACCTGCTGCTGGAATACCCGATGTTGCGCCTGGGCCGCCGCCCCGATGCCATCGTCCTGACCGATCGCGCCATCCTGGTGCTCGAGTTCAAGGCGGACGCCAAAGCCTTCACGCTCGCGGACCGGCGGCAGGTCGAGGATTACGCCATCGACCTGCACGATTTCCACGCCGGGTGCCGCCGTCATCCGATCGTGCCGGTCCTGGTGGCGGAGCATGCCCCCGGCGCCCCGCCGCCTTTGCCGATGCTGCTGGCCGGCACCACGCAGGTGCTCGACGCCAGCGCCGCCACGCTACCGGCCCTTCTGCACGACGTCGCGATCCGCATGCCGGTTCCCGCCGCACCGCTCGACCCGCATGCGTGGCTCGGCGCGCCGTATTGCCCGGTGCCCAACATCATCGATGCCGCCTGCATGCTCTACGCGAAGCATGGTGTCGCCGACATCCGCGCTGCACGCGGCGATGCGACGAACCTTCGCCAAACCACCGACGCCATCCTGACCGAAATCGCCGCCGCACGGGCAGAGCGCCGGCACCTGATCCTGTTCGTCACCGGCATTCCCGGGGCCGGCAAAACCCTCTGTGGCCTGAACACGGTTTTCGGCGTGGAGTCGGGTGAGACCGGCCGCGGCACCTACCTGACCGGCAATCCCACATTGGTGCATGTATTGCGTGAGGCTTTGGCGCGCGACGCGGTCGAGTTCGGTGCAAAGCGCGGCGATGCGGACCGCCGCATGCTGGCCGCCATCCAGCGCCTGCCGGATTTCCGCAACGAATACGTGTCGCACACGGATCACGTTCCGCCCGAGCAGGTCGTGGTCATCGACGAAGCGCAACGCTGCTGGTCGGCCACCTACGCCATTGCCAAAACCCGTGACAAGCCGGTGCGGCTGACCGCATCCGAACCCGCGCATCTGCTGGAAGCGATGTCGCGCCATCGTGGGTTTGCCGCCATCGTCTGCCTGGTTGGCGGTGGCCAGGAATCCATGATGGCGAGGGCGGTCTGGCCGAATGGGGCGAAGCGCTGCGGGATGCTCCGCCGGCAAACGGTAAAGGCTGGCGAGTACGCGCGGCACCCGACATTCTGGCCACCGCCGACCCGCGCCAGCGTCTCGGGCCGCTTGCCGACCTTCAACCGATCCCTGCGCTGCACCTCAATGTTTCGATCAGGCACTTGCGCAGCACCGCCGCATCGGCATGGGTCAACCACGTGCTCGCCGGCGATGCCGAAACCGCCTTCGACATCGCACGGGCCGACGGCATCCCGTTCCGCCTGACCCGCAGCCTGCCGGCCTTGCGTGCCTGGCTTCGCATGCAGGCGCGGGGACTGCGGCGATGCGGATTGCTTGCAAGTTCGGGCGCGAGGCGGCTGCGCGCGGAGGGATTGGGTGCAGAACTGCCGCATATGGACTCCAGCGCCGTCGCGCACTGGTTTCTCGACCGCTTCCCCGACGATGTGCGCGCGTCCGACGCGCTGGAGGTGGTCGCTACCGAATTCAGTTGTCAGGGCCTGGAACTCGACTATTGCGGCCTGTGCTGGGGCGGTGACCTGATCCGCCAGCCCGGCCGGACTGCATGGCGGGTGCGCCGGTTTCGTGGCACGGCCTGGCAAAATCCGGCGGGCGATGAGGCCATCGCCAACCAGCTCAACACCTACCGCGTGCTGCTGACCCGCGCGCGCTACGAAACAGCCATTTACGTGCCCCGCGGCGATGCCGCAGACCGCACGCGCGATCCGCAGACCTTGGATCGCATCGCCGGCTTCCTGACCGATTGCGGCGCGACCGCGCTCGCCGATTTGCCGGCCACCGTATCCGTCGAGCCCGAGGCGATGCTGCTGTGAACACTCCACGTCCGCTTTCGCGCACATGCCTGCTGGCATCGCTGCTGTTTGCATCGCCCACCCGGGCCGAGGCGCTCAAGATCAGCACGTGGAACCTCAACTGGCTCACCACCCGCACGCGCGAGCAAGCCGACTTGCCGTCGGACGTGCATCGACGCGCGCCGGAAGATTTCGGCCGCCTCGCAGCCTACGCCAGGAAACTCGGCGCCGACGTCGTTGCCTTCCAGGAAGTGGATGGTCCGCAAACCGCTTCCCTGGTCTTCGATCCAGCCCGCTACAGCATTTTCACGATCGCCGAGACCGTGGTGCAACGCGTCGGCATCGCGGTCCGCACCGGTATACCGGTAACCCGGAACCCGGACTACACGGCGCTCGATGTCGAACCGTCGGCGAAATACCGGCTACGCGACGGTCTGGATGTGACGTTGACGCTGCCGGGCGGCCATCTTTTGCGCGTGCTGGTGCTGCATTTGAAAACCGGCTGCCAAACCGACCGGATCGCAACGTCGCATCGTCCGCAATGCGCTTTGCTCGCGCAGCAGATCCCGCCGCTCGCGCAATGGGTTGCGGCACGCCAGCACGAGGGCGTGGCGTTTCTGCTGATCGGCGATTTCAACCGGGTGTTCGACACGCCCGAGGAGATGGGCGCTGCACTTGCACAGGCTGCTCCACTCACGCGGGTGACGCAGGGCCGGCAAAGCCCCTGCTGGGACAGCGCGCCTTTCATCGACCATATATTCGCAGGCGGCGCCGCACGAAACTGGCTGCGTCCCGACAGCCTGCGCGTGCAGGTTTTTCGCGAACAAGAAGCCGACGAGAAAGCCGTCATGCACGACAAGGAAGCCCTGTCGGATCACTGCCCCGTCTCGGTCCTGCTCGACGACAGCGGATAACAGTTGGTTGTTGAAGGACGGCGGCGTGCAACCGATGCCCGCTCAAAACTAAGTGATGACGTGAACGGGTCGTTCCGGTTGCTGCCGGGTCGATCTCATCGTACCCAACCGGCCTCCTCAAGGTGGGACGATCACATGACAAACCGGCTTACAGCGTATCTGGCACTCAGCCTCACCGCTGCCTGCGCCCTGGCTACCAGCGCTGCGGCGCAGAGCGTGCGCCGGCTGGTGACGACCACGATCGATGACCGCCAAACGGTGCTGCTGGAGGGGAATACCCGCCCGGAGGCCTCCGCCGACCATGATCGTGGCCCGCTCGCGGAAACGGCGCCGCTCGACCGCATGCAGATCCTGCTGAGGCGTCCTGCGGAAACCCAGGCGGCGCTCGACCGGCTGACCGATGAGCAGGTCCGCCCCGGATCCAGCAGCTTCCATCATTGGCTGACCGATGCGCAGATGGCCGAACGGTTCGGGCCCTCGCCGGACGATGTCGCCGCCGTCACGCAATGGCTGGAGCGGCACGGTTTTCGCGTCGATGGCGTTCATAACGGCCGGATGATCGTGGACTTCTCCGGCACCGCCGGCCAGGTGCGCGAGGCGTTCCACACCGAGATCCACCAGCTCGATGTCGGCGGCGCGCGCCACATCGCGAACATGTCGGATCCCGCAATCCCCGAGGCTCTGGCCGGGGTCGTGCACGGCATAGTCTCGCTGAACGATTTCCGCCCCGACAGCTACATGCGGCGGCGAACCGACTACACCGCCGGCAACGGCAACTATCTCGTCGTGCCTGCCGACCTCGCGACGATCTACAACCTGAACCCGCTGTTCAAGGCCGGCATCTCGGGCCAGGGCCAGACGATCGCGGTCATCGAAGACACCAACGTCTACAACACCGCCGACTGGACCACCTTCCGCAAGAAGTTCGAGCTGACGAAGTACACCGGCGCATCCCTCACCCAGGTGCATCCGTCGGGCAGTGGCACGGCCTGTACCAACCCAGGCGTGAACGGTGACGAAGGCGAGGCGATCCTGGACACCGAATGGGCCAGCGCCGGGGCGCCGAGTGCAGCCATCGTGCTCGCATCCTGCAGCGACACCAGCACCAATTTCGGTGGACTGATCGCGTTGCAGAACCTGGTGGCCAACCCCAATCCGCCCGGCGTCGTCAGCGTCAGCTATGGCGAGTGCGAGGCGTACAGCGGCGCCACCCTGAATGCGGCGTTCAACGCCGTCTATCAGCAGGCGGCGGCACTGGGCATCTCGGTGTTCGTGTCGTCCGGCGACCAGCTCGCCGCCGTGTGCGACCGCGGCGCGTCCGCAGCCACCCATGGTATCGCGGTGAACGGCTGGGGCTCGACACCCTATAACGTGTCGGTCGGCGGCACCGATTATTCCGACACCTTCGCCGGCACCAACTCGACCTATTGGAAGGCGACCAACACGGCTGCCTTCGGTTCGGCGAAAAGCTACATCCCCGAAATGCCGTGGAACGATTCCTGCGGCAGCACTGTCATCGCCACCTATCTCGGTTTCACCACCACCTACGGCAGCAACGGCTTTTGCAACAGTGCCGATGGGACCGGCGAGTTTGCCAACACCGCCGGCGGCAGCGGCGGGCCCAGCGGTTGCGCCACCGGCAAGCCGTCGGCCGCGGGCACCGTCAGCGGCACCTGCAAGGGATATGCGAAACCGTCGTGGCAGAAGGTGTTTGGCAACCCGAGCGACGGCCTGCGTGACCTGCCCGACGTGTCGCTGTTCGCCGCCAATGGTTTGTGGGGCCACTACTTCGTCTTCTGCGACTCCGATACGGGCGACGGCGGTGCTGCCTGCACGGGCGCGCCGAGCACGTGGTCGGGCGCCGGTGGAACCTCGTTCTCGTCGCCGATCATGGGTGCGATCCAGAGCCTGGTTAACCAGAAGGCCGGCGGGTTCCAGGGCAACCCGAACCCGGTTTACTACACGCTCGCCGCGACCGAATTCGGCACCAGCGGAGCCAAGACCTGCGACTCCAGCCTCGGCAAAACCGTAGGTAAATCCTGCATCTTCCGTGACGTGACGTTCGGCGACATCGACGTTGGCTGCAGCAGCAAGCCGGATTGCTACAAGCCGAGCGGCCAAATCGGCGTGCTCTCCACCAGCACCACCAGCTACAAGCCGGCTTATGCCACCACAGTGGGCTGGGATTTTGCGACAGGCATCGGCACCGTCAATGCCGCCAACCTGGTGAACAACTGGCCCTCGAAGTGATCATCACCTGATCGGCTGCGACCAACGCCCTGTCCCGGAAACGGTACGGGGCGTTGCCTCGCCGGATGCCGGCCAGTGCAACGCGCTCCAGGAACTGCCCAGCCTAGCCCGGAAACTCCGCCAACAGCGACGCGCGGTCGCCGTCCAGCTTGGGTGCTGCGGTCCGTTGGCCGTTGTCGTTTTCGGCAAAGGGCTGGATCTTCACCGGGTTGCCTACCATCCGCACGCCGCCCGCCTCGACGATCATGTGGCGCGGCCCGACCTGCCGGTGCGCCAGCGCTTCGGCCACCGTGTTGATCGGGCCGGCCGGCACGCCCGCCTGTTCCAGGATGTCCAGCCAGTGTGCGGCCGGATGCGCGGCCAGAACCTGCTCGATCATCGACGCCAGTTCGCCGGCTACCGCTCGGCGCAGATCGTTGGTGGCAAGCTTCGGATCGCTAGCCCATTCGGGCTTGCCCAGCGCCGTGCTCAACTTGCGGAACAACCCGTCATTGCCCGCCGCAATCACGATCGGCTTGTCCGCGGTCTCGAAGATCGCAAACGGGGTGATCGTCGCGTGGCG
>CAZZWO010000053.1:0-15766 GCA_964657885.1 uncultured Acetobacteraceae bacterium
CTGCGTCCACCATGTCAGCCCGATCCTGCACGAGGCAGCGGCCCGCCTGCTGGACCGGCTGGACGACACCACCCACCGCTTCTCGGCGGCGCTGGACATCGGGGGGCGCGGCGTAGTGGCGCCGATGTTGCGCGCCAGGGGCATCGCCACGGTCAGCCTGGATCTGTCGGCCCGGATGGCGGCGCTGAACGGCGGACCATCGGTGGCGGGCGACGAGGAGCTGCTGCCGTTCGCCCCGGGCAGCTTCGACCTCGTCGTGGCAAGCCTGTCCTTGCACTGGGTGAACGACCTGCCCGGCGCACTGATCCAGTTGCGGCAGGCACTCCGGCCCGACGGGCTGCTGCTGGCCAGCCTGCCGGCACTCGGCACCATGGGTGGCTTGAGAGGCGCGCTCACGGAGGCCGAATCGATGATCCGCTTAGGGTCCGCTCCGCGCGTCTCGCCCTTCGCCGACCTGCGCGACTGTGCGGCGCTGCTGCAAAGGGCGGGCTTTGCGCTGCCCGTGGCCGACCTGGACGAATTGACCATCGCCTACGCCAACCCGATGGACCTGCTGCGGGATCTGCGCCATGCGGGCGAGACCAACGCCCTGGTGCAGCGCGACCGGGGCACGCCGCCGCCGGCCTTGTTCCCCGCGGCCTTGGGGATGTTACCGCAGAAAGATGGACGGCATCACGCCGAGCTGCGGCTGGCGATGATGACCGGCTGGTCGCCGGCCGCCAGCCAGCCCAAGCCGCTGAAGCCAGGAACCGGACAGGTCAGTCTCGCAACCCTGTTCGGCGAGACGAACCCTGTCCGGCAAGCCGGCGCGAAGCCGTCGTGACGACGGCTTCGCAGGCCATTGAAGCTTAGTAGTATCCCCAGTGCGGCGGCACCCAGGCGCCATACGGCGTGTAGTGACCGGGGATCCAGCGGTAAGGCGCCGGGGCATAGGCGACCGGCGGTCCAACGACGACCGCAGGGGCGCCGATGAACACGCCGCCGCGCCAGCCCCAACCGCCGTGCCAACCCCATCCCCAGCCGGGCCGCGCCCACCAGGCCTGGGCCGGTGCGGGCGCCAGCAAGGGCGCTGCCAACACCGCCGCGAGCGCACCGCCGAAAATGAACCGTTTCAGAAAATTCATCGATGCCTCCGTGATGACTGTTGCTCGCCTCGATCGGCGATCAACCTTGCAACGCCATAGCTAGAAGACGGATGTTGCACCCGCTTTTTCAGTGCGTTTCCAATCGTAACACCAGGCCGGGATCAGCTTTCCGACAGGTGGTCTCCACGGTCGAACCACGCGTTGTTCCAGAGGTCGAGGCGCACCGGGTCGAAGCTGCGGCCCAGCCGCCATAGCACCACTGGCAGCGAGAGCTGGTCCTGGTAGCTCCAGCGCAGGTTCTCGGCCCACCAGGCGCGGTTGATGCCGGCCAGCGTCTTTCGATGCGGATCGCGCGCGATCAGGCCGCCCGCCATCAGGCCTGCGCCGGCCGGAAATCCCTCTTGCCGGTACGCCTCGATCTGCGCGGCCAACGGCAGGCCCCGGTACTTCAGCATTCCGGCCGACGCCTGGAGTTCGTCGTAGATGCAGGCGCGGTCGGGATGCACGAACATGGACCAGCCGTTCGCACCGACATGCGCGCCGAACTCGGCGGCGAAATCGGGCGACTTGATCGTCAGGCAGCCGTCGATCCAGATCAGCCGGTCGTAAGCCGGACGCGGTCCGAACGGCCGGTAACGCCAGGCCAGGCGGCCATCGGGAAACACCTCGTGGCTCATCACCTTGAAGTATTTGGCGCGCAGCCGCGGATGCAGGCCGCGCCGCCGGTGCGAGCGCACGATCTGCCACGCGCCGATGCGGGCCGGCCAGTCGGCATCGGTGAAGCAGAGGAAGTCGCAATCCGTGCGTTGCCGAACCGGCTGCTGCAACCTGTCGTATCCGCCGTAAATCGCGGTGTAGATGCAGCTGCGCAACGGCCGGTCAGCCGGCCAGCAAGGGTTTCAACGTCTGCCAGGTAAGCACCTTGGGCTCGAAGGCCGGCAGACCCTCCCGCAACGTGTCGAGCGCATCGATGAAACGCGACGGGTCGCGGATGTCGGCGTCGAACAGCACGCTAGGGTGGCACTCCCACCAGCGGCTGGCCAGCAGCCGTTCGACCACCGCTTCGGGAAAGCGCAACCGGATCACCCGCGCGGGATTTCCGCCGACGATGGCATACGGCGGAACATCGCGCGTAACCACGGCACCCGCCGCTGCGATGCAGCCGGTATGCAGCGTGATGCCGCGCGCCAGGATGACGTGGTTGCCGGTCCAGACGTCATGCCCCAGCACCGGCGGGGGCGCCGTACGGATGGTCGGCATGACCAGCTTCTGCGTGTTGCCGAGCAGGTCTTCGCGCGCCCAGCGGAATGAAGGACGGGGCGCCCGGTACATGAAGCTGCTGCTGGTGACATGCTCCAGCGGATGCCGCTCGCCCATCACCGACGTCTGGTCGGCGATCGAGCAGTAGCGGCCCATCGACACGGTCAGCGGGTTCGCGCGCTGGTAGCTGAACGCGCCGATCGTGCTCAGGACAACGCCGTTGGTGTAGTCGGCGTACTGCTCGATCCGCGCGGATTTCAGCAGATCGACCGCCTGTATGGCGCCACGGCCCCGCGTGCCGAACGAGAGGCGGTGCGTTGCGAAGATCGACCAAAGCCGCTCGGTCATTCGCAGCCGCACGAAGCCCGGCTCCTCGGCGATGAGTTCGTCGATCATGGCGCGGGGCATAGCATGGCCGGGCATCGAGCGGGCAAGCAGCCGGGTTCGTGGCCCGCTTCCGCCACCGGTCCGTTCACGCCCCCTTAACCTGGGCCGCCTATGGTGGCATCAGGCTTCATGCACCAGGTCGTTCCCGCGCCGCTCAACACACGGCAAACCCTTCTCGCCTTCGCGCTCTACGAGGCGGAAAGCGGGCTGGCCGGCTTGCTGAACCGCATCGAGCTTGCCGGCATCACCCGACGGCAGGTCTATTTCAGCGTGCTCGGCCGCCCGCCGGAGCGGGCTGCGGTCGCAATCGACGGACCGGCCTTCAAGGGCCGTAACGCTCTGGCGAGCGCGCTTGGCGGCGACGAGTTCCAGACCCGCATCCGGGAGATTGTGTTGGCTGCCTTCCCCGAGAAGCGGCGGCTGATTTTCGTCCACATCCCGAAATGCGCCGGCTCGGACCTTCTGGTGACACTTCGCCGGCAATTCCCATACCTGCACCATCACCTCGCGCTGCCCAATATCACCTCGAAGGAGGAGCTGTTTGCCGGCCTGCAACGGTTGTCGACCGGCCTGTCGCTCGCCGACCGCATCGCCGTCTCCGGACACGTGCCGTTGCGATGGTATCTGGAACGAAACCTGGTGCGCTTCGAGGATGAGCTGTTCACCACGGTTCGGCACCCCCGCGACATCCTTTACTCCTACATCTCGTTCCTGCTGACGCGGATCGCCGGCGACCCGGGCGCCAAGCGGCACGATGTGAAGACGTGGCTGTCCCATATCGGACTGACCGCAACGAAGCCGGACGCGTCGGCCGCCTATCTCGCCGGCCTCGGCGCCGAATTGCTGCGCGCGCGCCCGGTGACGAACGCCAACATGATCTGCACCAACCTCGGCACCGGCACTGCCGCGTCGGCGATCGAGGCGATGGTGCTGACCGACATCGAGGTGACCGACACCGCCCGCTACTCCGCATGGCGCACCGAGAAGTTCGGTTTCACGCCGAAAAATCGGGTCAATCCGTCGCAGCCGCTTTTCGCCCCCGAAAGGGTGACGGCCGCCGACCGCGCTTTCATCGACGATGCCATCGGCGAGGACGTGGTCTTGTACGAAACGATCCAGGCGCGGCTCGCGGCCGCCGGAACGCTGTCGGTCCGCGGCCGGGTGTTCGCGTGACCGGCGAACGACTTCCCACCGGCCGGCTTCGGCGCATGGGCAGACGGGCAGTATGAGCCAGCGCCGTTTCGTCATCCACATCGGTCCGCACAAGACCGGCACGAGTTACCTGCAGCTTCGTTTCGCGGAGCTCGAGCGGGACCTGATGCAGCGCGGCATCGTGTTTCCGCAGCTCTGGCGACGGTCGGCGCAGGTCCCGAGCCATGTCGGACTGGCGGACCTGTTGCGACGCGGCGATCGAACGGCGCTGCAGGAAGGCTTCGGGCAACTGGCCGAGCTGGGCGGGCACACCGTGCTGCTGTCGGCCGAGGACCTTTCCACGCTGGAGCCCGAAGCGATCGCAGCCTTGAAGACGCACCTTCAAGGCTGCCCGGCAACCATCGTGTTCTACGTCCGGCGCTGGGCGGAAATCCTGCCATCGGCCTGGCAGGAGACGGTCAAGCAAGGGGGCGTGCGCACCCTGCCCGAATACCTGCTCCGGCACAGCGTCAATCCGATCGCCAGCCCGCTGCTGAACTTCGACATCAAGCTGTCCCGCTTCGTCGATGTGTTCGGACTGGACAACGTCAAACTCGTATCGTCGGCCACGCTGAAACAACGTTCGCTCGACCTTCTTGCCCATTTCTGCGCGACATTCCTCGGCTGGCCGGACCCGCCCAGCCAGGGCGCGCACCGACGGTCCAACGCATCGCGCACCACCGCCGAAATCGAGGTACTACGCGCAATGCTGGCGATGAGCACTGCACGATCGGGGACCGCCGATCCGCTGATACGCAAACGTTTCGACACCGGACGACTGCACGACCAGCTCTCCGGGATCGAGAAGATAATGGCGCCGTTCCAGACCTCGATACCGTTCGACGAACGCGCCCCTCACCTGCTGGCGCTGCAACGCAAATTGTTTGCCCAATACGGCGCCGCAATGGTCGAGCCTTTCGTGCCAGGGCAATTTTTCAGGCCCAGGCACCTCAAGCTTGGCTACGTGCATACCGATTACCTGTTCGATCCGCGCGCGCCGGCGGCCCTGGGGTCGTTGTATGACAAATTGTATGAGCACGGTCCGCCTGCATAGCGCCGCTTGCCGCGATGTGCCCTGATGCGAACGAGGCCGGCAATGCTGCCCGGCCGCGCAAGGGAGTGTTCGCCAGTGGCCGTTCGCATCAACATCACACGGGCCCTCCTTGCCGCGGCGCTGCTGTCGGGTTTGTACACCCCTCCGGCTGCCTACGGCCGCCCTGTCGTGTGGGCGATGCCGCCGGGACGCAACGGCGGGGACGCCCTGCGCGAACTGTTCACCCAGCCCGACGCTTGGGTCACCGCGCGGTCCCGGGTGGACGTGATCGGGTATGCCGACCACAACCTCGACAGTCAGTACTCCGATGCGGAGTTGCGCGCCTGGCTGCCGATGCTCTCCCGCTGGGGCCTGAAGCTCGGCCTCGAAGTCGGTGCGGTGAAGCCGTGGGGACCGACGGGTGCACAGGCCTTCGCCATCGAGACCAAATACTGGGACCGCTTCATCGCCGATGGCGGCAACATCTACGCGATCGCGATGGACGAACCGCTGCGTGTCAGCCTGAAGGTGCTGAACAAGTCGCCTGAGTATGCGGTGGAACAGACGGCAGACTTCATCCGCCTGGTGCGCGCGAAATATCCCGCGATGAAAGTGGGCGACATCGAAAACTATCCCGGCGAGGAAACGCCTGTCCTGCTGTCGTTCATCGACGGACTGCAAGCCCGGCTCCGGCAGCTTCACGTACGCGGTCTGGATTTCGTGCGCATGGATGTGAACTGGATGCGTTTCGGCCGGCGCAATGGCGGCGACGGCTGGCCGGGCGTGCGCGCAATCGAACAGGCATGCCGCAGCCGCGCAATACCGTTCAGCCTCGTCTATTGGGCAGCCGATTTGCCGTTCAAGCAGCGGCAGGGCCTGGCGACTTCCGACACCTGGGAAAACTCCATCATCAGCCAGGGCGACGATTACCGGGCCGTTGGCGGCGCGCCGGACGAGTATGTCGTCGAAAGCTGGCTGGGAACGCCCGACCATTCGGTGCCGGAAAACGCGCCGGGAACCTTTATGCACTCTGTCGTGGACTTCACCGACCGGTTTGTGCCTGGTAGAAGCGAGCGGTAGGAAGTCTTCTTTTTCTGGAGAAAAAGAAGCAAAAAGACTTTACTAGTGCTGTCGCGGATCAACCGAAAAATCCGCGATAGCGTTAATAGAAGTCTTTTGGTTTTTTCTTCAGAAAAGAACGTCCTTTCCTACTATCAAGTCGGAACCTGCAGCTTCTGCAACGCCTCCTCCAGTTCCTGGAAGCTCGGCATGAACTCGTTCGGCACCATCTTGCGGCCGGTCTCTACACTGACCTGCGGGGCATTGCCGTGCAGGTGGGCTACCAGAACCGCGCGGGTCACGTCGCTGTAGCGGGCATCACCCTCGACGATGCCCTTGATGCGCGAGGCACAGGGCGCCGCAATGCCGTAGGCGAGCAGCACGCCCAGGAACGTGCCGACCAGCGCACCGCCAATCATCTCCCCCAGCACCGCCGGCGGTTCGTTGATGTGGCCCATCGTCTTGATGACGCCGAGCACCGCCGCAACGATCCCCAGCGCGGGCAAAGCGTCGGCCATTGTCTGGATCGCGTGGCTGCCGTGCAGCTCCTCATGCAGCGTCTTCTTGAGTTCGCGTCCCATCAGATCCTCGATCTGATGCGGATCGTCCGCATTCATGCCGATCATTCTTAGATAATCGCAGATCAGCGCCGATGTGTGATGATCGGCCAGGATCTTCGGGAAATGCTTGAAGGCATTGCTCTCGGTCGGCTTTTCGATGTGCGGTTCCAGCGCCATCGCGCCACGCTGGCTGGCCAGCCGCGTGAAGAAGAACAGCAGGCTGAGCAGTTCGACGTATTCGGCTTTCTTGTAGCGCTCGCCTTTTAGGATCATGCCGAACCCGGCCAGCGTATGCTTCACGCCGGTCATCGAGTTGGCCATGATGAACGTTCCGATGGCGGCGCCGAGAATGGTCAGCAACTCGAACGGCATCGAGCCCAGCAGCGGCCCGATCGCACCGCCACTCGCGACGAAACTGCCGAACACGCAGGCGAGCAGGAAGGCAAGGCCACCCAGGGTCAACATATCGCGTCAGTTCCGGCCGGTTGCAGCGGGTGCCGAGCGCAGCAGGAGTATCGCGATCCGGCGGTTGGCGGCCGCCAGCGGATCCTTCGGCACCAGGGGATCGCGGTCGCCATGACCTGTCACGTCGCGAATGCGGCCGTCCGGCAACCCTGCTTCTGTCAGGATGCGGCGCGTCGCATTGGCCCGGTCCGCCGACAGGTCCCAATTGCTGCGTCCCGCGCCGGGGTATGGCGAAGCGTCGGTGTAGCCGGCGACCGCCACCGGCTCGTGCAGCGCCATCAGCATCGGGGTCAATCGCGCGAGCACGGCGCGGGCGCGTGCGTTCGGTTCGGGCGACCCGGTGGCGAACATCGGCAATCCTTCGGAATCCCGGATCTGCACGCGCAGCCCGTCGGGCGTGAGGTCGATGGTGAGTTGGCGGGCGATCGGGGCCAGGTCAGGGTCGGCCGCGATGGCCCGCTGCATGGCGTCGGCCGCCTTGGCGAAGTTCTTCTGCTCGTCCCGCCGGGCCTGCTCGGCCACCTTGAAGGCCTGCTTGCCGGCTTCGGAACCGGGCCCGCCGGGCAACACCGCCTGTTGCTGGGCGAGGTCCTGTGCAGCGCCTGGACCGGCCGTCTCGGCATGAACCGAATGCACCGCCAACGTGTCGCTGCCGTCATCATCCTGGTCCACCGGCGGCGCGTTGGCGTTCATCACCGCGACCGTTCCGCGGTCCGAAATGGCGGGCCCATCCTCGAACGGGGATTGGCCCGCCAGCGGCCGCCCGGTCCCCGAGCGCTGCACGCTGACCGAGGCGCTGGGGCTGAAATAGTCCGCAAGGCCGCGACGCTGCGCTTCGGTCGTTGCGTTGAGCAGCCACATCAGCAGGAAGAATGCCATCATCGCGGTCACGAAATCGGCGTAGGCGACCTTCCAGGCGCCGCCATGATGCCCGCCCTCGATCACTTCCTCTCGCCGGATGATCGTCACCATCTTGGGATCGCGCTTGCTCATCCTCACCACCAAAGCTTCGGCGGCCATGATGACGCGGCTGGTTAAGGCGGCTTTAGGAGCGGGGGACGGAACGCGATGCGGGCAGCAGGACCGGTGGGGGCGCCAAGCGTGCCGCACAGGGCGTCCAGCTTGCGACGTAGAAGCGGTAACGTTCGGCGACCACGCCATGCCGGGCGCGCGTTGCGCCACCCACCTCACGCACGCCAGACCACAGGCACCGGTCCGGCTCGCCGGCCTCGCGCATGCTGCGAACCAGCAGGACCGGCTGGCCATCGAGCGGGGCCACCGGCAGCCGGAACAGCGCCCATCGAGGTTCCGCGCCGGCTACGGGCCCGTGCAGGTGCCAGGCGAGTTCCGATGCCAGACCGTATTCGTCCGCGGCCACGTAAGTGACCTTGGCCGCACGCTCCGCCGCGTAAACCTCACCCGCGAGGTCCGACCAGCCGGCCAGCCGGATCAGGGTGAAATCGAGCGCCCGTGGCAGCGGGAACGGCGCCCCGGCCGCCTGCACATACACGACCAGCGCACATGCCAGCCCCAGCCACGCGGCCTGCCGCCATAAACGTGCGGGCATGCCGGACGCCGCGAGAGCCGCGCCCGGATAGATGATCGCCGGCCAGTTCGCCTGCACGCGGCCACCCAGCGCATGCTGCAGGAACACGGCGGCCGGTAGTAATGTGAGGCAGGCCAGCAAGACCGGCCCGCTCTCGCGGCGCCAGGCGGCCCGCCCCGCGGTCACCAAGCCCACGCCGAGCACCCATGCCACGCCCGGTGTCGCCAGCCCGATCTGCCCGCCGACCAGCTCCACGACGAAGCGCCACGCCTGGCCGGGGTGCCAGTCGCCGGTGCGGCCACCCTGCTTGGTGAAGCTGACCCAGCCATGCGCGGCGTTCCACGCCAGCACCGGCGCAAACACCGTCAGCGCAACCGCGCCGCCCGCCCAGAGCTGCCAGCACCGGAGCCACCGCCGGGCGTCCGGCACCGCCACCAGCCAGACCGCAATGCCGGCCCCGAGCAGGCAAGCGGTGTATTTGCTGTCCAGCGCCAGACCTGCGCACAGGCCTACGCCCAGCCACCAGTTGGGGCTGCGGCCACGCACCAGCCGGCCGAGGCAGGCGAGTGCGGCCGTCCAGAAGAACAGCAGCGGCGTGTCGGGCGTCATCACCACCGCGCCCACGTTCAGCACCAGCGTCGCGTTGAGCAGCATCGCCGCAACCACGCCGGCGCTGCGCCCCGACGATGCGCTCGCCTTATCCCTTGGACCCGAGGCCCAGAAATCCTCGGCAGCGCGCATCAGCAGCAGCGAGCCGAGCAAGGCCGACACCGGTCCGAGCAACCGCACACCCAGCGCGGTGTCGCCGGCGATTGCGGTTCCCGCGCGTATCCAAAGCGCCACCATGGGCGGATGGTCCAGGTAGCCCGGCGCCAGCGCGCGCGACCACACCCAGTAATAGGCTTCGTCCGCCGATAACGGGGAGCGGGCTGCGACCACCAGCCGGATCGCGGTCAGCACCAGCAGCCCCAGCCGGAAGGCGAACGACGCGTTCATCGGCCTGCAGAGGTCGCGGCAAAAGCTTTCACCGCGCCCGTCTAGATGAGTTCGGGCGCCCCTTGCCAGCCCGGACACGTCGTAAGATTATCTCGCCTAGCGAACGTCCCGCCACCCGGCGACGCGGCGGCCGGCGGCCTGCACCAGCATGTCGGTGGCCTTGCCGCAAAGGGCGAACAGCAGGATGGCGGCGATCACCCGCTCCGGCCGGCCGGTCTGTTCCGCGTCCATCAGCAAAAAGCCCAGGCCGTCGCTGGCGCCCATCAGTTCAGCGGCGGCCACGAACATCCATCCCAGGCCGAGCCCGGTACGCAGCCCGACGATGTAGGCCGGCAGGCTGGCGGGCAGCAGGATCTGGGTGATCGTCTGCAGGCGGGTCAGCGTCAGCACGCGTCCCACCTCGATCAGTTTGCGATCGACGCCTGCGATGCCTGCCATCAGGTTCAGATAGACCGGGAAGAATGCCCCCAGCGCGATGAGGTAGATTTTCGAACCTTCGAAGATGCCGAACCACAAGATGAAAGGCGGCACCCAGGCGATGGACGGCACGCTGCGCAAAGCCTGCACCGTCGGGTCGAGCAACCGGCGTGCCGCCAACGATCCCCCGGTGAGTGTGCCCAGCACCGTGCCGAGCAGCGCGCCCAGGCAAAAGCCGAGTGCCAGCCGGCGCAAACTCGAAACGAGGTTGCTCGTCAGTTCACCGCTGCGAAACATCTCCGACAACGCGCGCAATACGGCGGACGGTGCGGGCAGAAGATCGGGCGACACAAGGCGGGTGCTTGCCAACTGCCAGACCAGCATCAGAACCGCCGGCAATATCAGGCCGGCGGGAAATCGCCTGGCTGAAATCTGGCCGGCGCGGCCGAACCGTCCGGCGGACCGCGAGCCAACCGCACGTGCGGATGCCGACCGTCTTACACCGTTGGCCGGGCCGCTGCCTCGCCGTGCGACCGCATCGAGCAAACCAGCCAAGCTGCGGGCTATTCGGCGGCGATCTGCGTGTCGAACAACTCCGCCTGCGCGCGGCTGAGATCGGCACTCGCCGAGAGGCTGCCGCTCGCTTTCAGGATCGGTGCTGCGGCCGCGATCTGTGCACGCGTGGCGGCGTCCACGTTCGGATTGCTGAAATCGGTACGCCCGAGTTCACGCCTCGCCACCTCCGGCGACAACTTTGCAGCCGCGGCCAGGATGTTGGCGACTTCCGCGGGGTTCGAACGCGCCCAGGCCCGGGCGCGCTCATAGGCCGCGATCACCCGGCGAACCAGCTCCGGATGTTCGCTCAGCAGCGCGTCGCGGGCGAGCAGCGTGCCGGGGCTGTTGAGCGACTTGTCGCGGAAGAACAGCGTGTCGTGGCTTTGCAGTTCCGCCTGCGCCATGAACGGGTCCAGTCCGGCCCATGCATCGACATCGCCGCGATCCAGCGCAAGCCGCCCATCCTGGTGCTGCAACGGCACCAGGGTGATGTCGCCACGCCCGAGCCCCACGGTCGCCAATGCGCGTAACAGCAGGATGTTCGGGTCGGTGCCAGGGGTTGCCGCCACGCGCTTGCCCTTGAGGTCCGACAGCCGTGTGATGCCGGAGCCCTGCCGGGTGACGAGCGCCGACCATTCCGGCCGCGAGAACACGTAGACAACCTTGGCGGGCGTGCCGTTCGCCCGGCCCAGCAGCGCTGCAGCGCCGGCTGTCGAGCCGATGTCAATCGAGCGGCCGCGCAGATATTCCAGCGCCTTGTTGCTGCCTGCGCTGAGCACCCATTGAACCGTGGTCTTGGGGCCCACCGCCTCTTCGACCCAATGCTTGTCCTTCAGCACAAGGCTCAATGGATTGTAATACGCGTAATCCAGCCGCAGTACCGACGGATCATCGGCACGCGCCTTGCCCGCACCGGACAGCAGCGTCATCACGGACAATGCCGCAGCGAGAACGACCCGTCCCACGCCGCCGATCCCGTGCCGCCGAGTGATTAGCGCCTGCATCACGATCCCCTTGCCGGAAGCGCGTGCGTAGTGGCTTTATATCCTACTCGTCAACAATGATATCCGTGTAGCGCCGGCGGCTAACCCTCGCCGAGCGCCGCGAGCAGCGATTTCCGCAGTGCGGCCAGTTCTGCATCCCCGCGATCACGCGGGCGGCTGAACGGCACCGTTTCGACAGCGCTGATCCGGCCGGGCCGCGGCGACATGACAATCACGCGGTCGGCCAGGACCACCGCCTCCTCCACGTCATGCGTGACCAGCAGCATGGTCGTTCGCTCCGCCTGCCAGATTCGCTCCAGCTCGGTCTGCATGCGCAGCCGTGTCAGCGCGTCAAGCGCCCCGAACGGCTCGTCGAGCAACAGGATGCCGGGGCGTGCAACCAGCCCCCGCGCGATCGCCACGCGCTGCGCCATGCCGCCGGAAAGCTGGGCGGGATAGGCGCGCGCGAAGCCGCCCAGGCCGACCAGCTCGAGGTGCTCGCTGACCAGTTGGGCCTTTCGCGCGCTGGTCATCGGTGCGTTGCGCAGGGCGAGTGCGATGTTTTGCTCGGCGGTCAGCCAGGGCAGCAACCTGGCCTCCTGGAACACCAGGCCGCGGTCCAGCCCGGTGTCCGTCACCGGCACTCCGCCCGCATGGATTTCGCCGCTGTCGGGCCGTTCGAGACCGGCGATCATCCGCAGCAGCGTGGACTTGCCGCACCCGCTCGCCCCGACGATGGCCACGAACGAGCCCGCTGCAATGTCCAGCGTGACATCCTGCACCGCCGCAAACGCACCCGCCCCGGCATCGAAGCTTTTGCCGACATGCGAAAGCACGAGCCCCGCGGCGATGGTTTCGTCCGGTGCGGGCATTTCGGCATGATCGAAAGTGCCGGCTGCTTTGTCGGTTGTGGAAATCAGCCCGTCTCCAGATTGGCTCTCGCGCCCGGCACCAATGCCACGACGCAAACATTTGTTCTGTCGGCACCGCCTTACAACGACAGAGGTATTCAGACAGCCAGTGCGCTGACGATGTCCGTGTGCCCGAAAACATCACCCTTGTAGAGCAACGGCACCTCTCGAACCTTGGCCAGCGCGTAGCTGAAGACATCGCCGACATTCAAACCCGCAGGATGGCCGCTGCCCTTGCCGAAGGTGACGAATGCGAAGTCGACACACATAGTGCTGATCAAAGCCCGCCCCGCCTGCTGTATCGCAGTGACAATGCGTCTCGCTCAGGCTCCGTGAAGGCTATGGCTACCAGTGCCGAGGTATCCACGACGATCACCTAGGCAGTCCGGCCGGGTCCCACGCCATCGCGTCAAACGCGTCCGTACGATCAGGAACACGATCAAGCTGCGATAGGAGGGCAGCGATACGCCTTTCGGTGAGCGCCGGCACGGATGTGCCCCGCGTGTCCGCCGCCAGACGATCGACGGCGCGTTCGACGACCGCAGTCTTGGTCAAGCCCGTCGCCCGGGCAAGCCGTTCGACTTTCGCCACCACGACCGGGTCGGCAATCTGCAACGCCATGCTCGACACCCATGTTGAAAAATCCATGGTCGATATACATCGAGCGCACCGGAACACGAACAGTCGGCTCTGCCCTTGCGTCGTCACATTCGACGCGCTAGACACTGAACCGAATGGTTCAGTTTTCAGCAGCCCGCTTCGATGCCTCGTTTGCCGCGCTGTCGGACGTCACCCGGCGTGGCGTTCTGGAACAGCTTGGGCGTGCGAACGCTTCGATCACGGAGCTTGCCGAACAATTCGACATGACGCTCACGGGCATGAGAAAGCACGTCAGCGTCCTGGAGGAGGCAGGGCTCGTTGCGACGGAGAAAATCGGACGCGTGCGGACCTGCAAGCTCGGCCCACGCCGGATGGATGAAGAAGCGGCATGGATCGAGAGTTACCGCCGGCTCTGGAGCGAACGCTTCGACGAGCTGGACAAGCTTGTCAGGAAACTGAAGCAAAGGGAGAAGGTCGATGGACGCAGCACAAAATGAGGCCGGCTCGGGAAAGAACCGCACCGCGGTGGAACGGAAATCCGATCGTGAACTGGTCGTTACAAGAACGTTCAACGGCCCCGCACGCATCGTGTTCGAGGCCTGGGTCAGACCCGAGTTGCTCACCCAATGGTGGGCGCCAAAGTCCTTCGGCGTGTCGTTCATCTCCTGCGACGTCGATGCTCGTACCGGCGGCACCTACCGTTTCGTGTTCCGCCACCCGGAATCAGGGCAGCCTGTCGCGTTCTTCGGCAAGTATATCGAGGTGATCCCCAACGCCCGCCTCGTCTGGACGAACGAGGAGGACGGCGAAGGCGGAGCCGTCACCACGGTCACCTTCGAAGAGCGTGGCGGCGAGACCCTGGTGGTCATGCACGATCTCTACGCCTCGAAGGAAGCCCTCGACAACGCCATCGCCTCGCAAAGCACCAGCGGCTTCACCGAAATGTTCGAACAACTGGACGAGCTTGTTGCAACCTGAGCGCGCGCGGATGACAGTCGCGCATTCACTGACACTGGCACGCAGCCATCAAGGGAAATCAATCGCCGCTGAGTAGGTGCAATCACTCCCACTCGATGGTGCCAGGCGGTTTGCTGGTGATGTCGTACACCACGCGGTTTACGCCGCGGACTTCGTTGACGATGCGGGCGGCGACGCGGCCGAGGAAGCCCATGTCGAACGGATACATGTCGGCGGTCATGCCGTCGGTGCTGGTGACGGCGCGCAGTGCGACCACCTGGTCATAGGTGCGGTAATCGCCCATGACGCCGACCGTGCGGACCGGCAGCAGCACCGCGAAGGCCTGCCAGATTGCGTCGTATAGGCCGGCGGCGCGGATCTCCTCGAGGTAGATGGTGTCGGCGCGGCGCAGGATCTCGAGCTTTTCGGAGGTCACCTCGCCCGGAATGCGGATCGCGAGGCCCGGTCCAGGGAACGGGTGCCTGCCGACGATCGCGTCGGACAAGCCGAGTTCGCGGCCCAGCACGCGCACCTCGTCCTTGAACAATTCGCGCAACGGCTCCACCAGCTTCATGCGCATCCGCTCGGGCAGGCCGCCGACATTGTGGTGCGACTTGATGGTGACCGACGGGCCGCCGGTGACCGACACGCTTTCGATCACATCGGGGTACAGCGTGCCCTGCGCCAGGAAATCCGCCCCTCCGATCTTTGCCGCCTCCTCCTCGAACACTTCGATGAACAGACGGCCGATCGTCTTGCGCTTGGTTTCCGGATCGGTCACGCCGGCAAGCTGCGACAGGAACGACGCCGAAGCGTCGCAGTGCACCAGCGGCACCTGGAACCGATCTCGGAACGTTTCGACGACTTGCTCCGCCTCGCCGGCGCGCAGCAGCCCGTGATCGACGAAGATGCAGGTCAACTGGTCGCCCACCGCTTCGTGGATCAGCATGGCCGCGACCGAGCTGTCCACGCCGCCCGACAACCCGCAGATCACCCGGCCGGCCCCAACCTGCGCGCGGATGCGTTCGACCGCTGCGGCCCGGTAGGCGGCCATCGTCCAGTCGCCCGCGCAGCCGCAAACACGATGCGCAAAATTGGCCAGCAACTGTGCGCCGTGCGGGGTGTGCACCACCTCGACATGGAATTGTGTGCCGTAGATGTGCCGCGCCTCGTCGGCAATGACTGCGAACGGCGCACCCTCGCTGCTCGCCACCACCGCGAAGCCGGGAGGCAACGCGGTCACCCGGTCGCCATGGCTCATCCAGACCTGTTCGTGTGCACCCACCTGCCACACGCCGTGGAACAGCGCGCAGTCGGCGGTGACATCGACATAGGCGCGGCCAAACTCCCGGTGTTCGCTGCCCTGCACGGTGCCGCCGAGCTGCGCCACCATCAATTGCTGGCCGTAGCAGATGCCCAGCATCGGCAGCCCCATGCGGTAGATGGCGGGGTCGGCGAACGGCGCGCCCTCGTCGGCGACGCTGGCCGGCCCGCCCGACAGGATCAAGCCCCGCGGTGCGAACGCCGCAATGCGCTCGGGTGATGCGCCGTAGGGGAATATCTCGCAGTAAACGCCGGCTTCACGGAGGCGGCGGGCGATGAGCTGAGTGACCTGGCTGCCGAAATCCAGGATCAGGAGGCGGCCGGCTTCGGGTTCGGTTTCCATGGCCACATCCAGCACAGCCGGGGTATGTGCCGCAAGGGGGGGAAGACTCTTCTTTTTCTGGAGAAAAAGAAGCAAAAAGACTTTACTAGTGCTGT
>CAZZWO010000054.1:0-15627 GCA_964657885.1 uncultured Acetobacteraceae bacterium
GAGGTCCGGCCGCGGGTCCCGGCCCGCATTGTTCGCGCGCGGCCGCGCATGCTACCGCCCGGGCGTGGCCTCATCCTTCCGCCCATGCTCGCCCGGCTGCTGAAAAGCGCGCCTCTGCAGCGCGCTGCGGCCACCCTGCTGGGCTGCTACCTGGAAATGGCGCTGTGGAGCACCCGCTGGACCGTCGAGGGCGCCGGGCATATCGGCCCTTTCCTGTCGGCGGGGCCGGTCATCGTCGCGGTCTGGCACGAACGCCTGGCGCTGCTGCCCGCTTTCTGGGCGCCGGCGCGCCATGCCAACCCGAACCGCCATGTCGCCGCCCTGGCCAGCCGCCATCGCGACGGGCGGTTCATCGCCGCCGTGATGAAGCGGTTCGGCGTGCGCGCCGTGCATGGCTCATCCGGCCGCGCCAAACCGGGAGCGGGCCCGGTGCGGGACCGCGGCGGGGCGGCCGGCATGCGGGCGTTGCTGGCAGCGCTGGAAGCCGGCGGCGCGGTGGTCATCACGCCCGATGGACCGCGCGGCCCTCGCCGGATCGCCGCGCCCGGTGTCACCCAGCTCGGGGCGCTGGCCGGCGCCCCGGTGTTGCCGGCCGCCGCGCAGACGCGCTGGCGGGTCACCCTGAAAAGCTGGGACCGCATGGTGCTGCCGGTGCCGTTCGGGCGCGGCGCGCTGGTGTGCCTGCCGCCCATCACCGTGCCGGGCGGAGACACCGGCGCCTGTCACGCGCAGATCGAGGCAGCCCTCACCGAAGCCGCACGGCGCGCGGATATGTTGTGCCGGTGACTACGGGGGCGCGGCTGGTCGGCGGGCTGTGGTCCGTTGCAGCCACGCTCGCCTCGCCGGCGCTGCGCATCATGCTCGCCCGGCGGGTGGCGCGCGGCAAGGAGGTTGCGGGCCGGCTCGGCGAACGGTCCGGAATCGAAACGAAGTTGCGGCCGCCCGGCAGGCTGCTTTGGCTGCATGCCGCCAGCGTCGGGGAAAGCGTGTCCGCGCTGCCCCTGGTCGCGGCGCTGCCGCCGGACATCACCGTGCTGTTCACCACCGGCACCCGGACGAGCGCCACGCTTCTCGCCGCGCGCCTGCCAGAACTGGGCCTGCAGCACCGGGTGCTGCATCGTTTCGTGCCGCTCGACGTGCCCGCCTGGGCGGCCCGCTTCCTCGACCATTGGCGACCCGATGCGGCCTGCTTCATGGAAAGCGAGCTTTGGCCGAACCTGCTGGCCGGGTGCAGGGTGCGCGGCATACCCACGGCCCTGGTCAACGCCCGGCTTTCGGCCCGCTCCGCCGCCGCGTGGGCCAGGCTGCCCGGGTTCGCCCGCCACCTGCTCGGCGGTTTCGCGTTCGTCGCCGCGCAGTCCGAGGCCGATGCCCGGCGCCTGCGTGCGCTCGGTGCCGGCGGCGCGCTTTCCTGGGGAAACCTGAAGGCGGCCGCGCCACCGTTGCCCGCCGACCCTGCCGAACTCGCCCGTCTGTCCGCCCTGCTCGGCGGCCGCCCGCGCTGGCTGGCCGCCAGCACGCATCCGGCCGACGAAGCCGTGGCCGTTGCAGTCCATCGCAGGCTCGCCGTGGATTTCCCCGGGCTGCTGACCGCGATCGTGCCACGCCATCCCGAACGCGGCCCGGCACTGGCCCAGGCGCTCGGGGCACCATGCCGCTCGGCCGGCGAGGACCCGCCGGACCGCGGCATCTGGGTCGCCGACACGCTCGGCGAACTCGGCCTGTTCTACCGCTGCTTCGGTGTCGTGATGGTCGGCAAAGGCTTTCCGCCGGGCGGTGGCCAGAACCCGTGGGAGCCCGCCGGTCTCGGCTGCGCGGTCGCCAGCGGCCCGGATGTGAGCAATTTCGCCGATGCCGCCGCCAGCCTGGCGGGTGCGGGAGCCCTACGGATCGTCACCGGTGCGGACGACCTTGCGGGCTGGCTCGGCACCATGCTGTCAGACCCGGATGCAGCATCCGCGATGGGCCACAGGGCGCTCGCAACCGCCAGATCCGACGACCTGGCGCAGCGTCTGGCCACGCGGCTGGCGGCCCTGGTCGAAGCACGCTCGCCGGCGACGGCCGGAGGCGCCGGTTGATCGGCACCGCGCCGCAATTCTGGCGGCGGGGCGGCTCGCGGATACTCCCCGCGCTGCTGTGGCCCGCATCCCGCGTCGTGGCCGCGATCACGGCCCGCAGGGTCGCCCGGCCGGGCTGGCGCGCCCCGGTGCCGGTCATCTGCTGTGGCAATGCGGGGGTGGGCGGCGCCGGCAAGACCACGCTGGTCCTGGACCTGGCGCACCGCCTGCAAGCGCGTGGCGTGGCGGTGCACCTGCTGACCCGCGGCTATGGCGGCACGCTGCCCGGCCCGCATTGCGTCGATCCGGCGCACCACACCGCAGCCGAGGTGGGCGACGAGGCGCTGCTGCTTGCGGAATGCGCTCCGACCTGGCGCGGCGCCGACCGGGCTGCCGCCGCCCGGGCCGCACTGGCTGCCGGTGCACAGGCGCTGCTGATGGATGACGGATTGCAGAACCCGGGCCTGGTGAAAACCAGCAACCTGCTGGTGATCGACGGCGCGTATGGCTTCGGCAACGGCCATGTGCTGCCTGCGGGACCGTTGCGCGAGCCGGTGCGGGCGGCCGCCTCGCGTGCGCACGCCGCCATCCTGATCGGCGACGATGCCACCGGCGCACTCGCGCAATTGCCGCCGGGGCTGCCGGTGCTGCAGGCGCGACTGGTGCCGGAGCCCGCCATCGGCCCCCTGGCCGGCCGCAAGGTGTTCGCATTTGCCGGCATCGGGCGTCCGGCGAAGTTTTTCGACATGCTGTCCGCGGCGGGCGTGACGGTCGCCGGCCAGCAGGCTTTCGCGGACCATCACCGGTTCAGCGCGGCCGAACTCACCCGCATCGCTGACACGGCCGCGCGCATCGGCGCCGTTCCGGTGACGACGCCCAAGGATCTCGTGCGCATACCGCGGCCTGCCCGTGACGGGTTTGCCGGCATCGGCGTGTCGCTGGCCTGGGACGACGAGCCGGCGCTGGACGCGCTGCTCGACCGGGCGATGTGGCCTTGAGCATCCTCTCGCGCCTCGAGGCGGCGTTGGTCGGCATCCTGATCCGCCTGCTGGCGGCTCTGCCCCCGGCCGCCGCGTCGAACCTGGCCGGGGCTGTCGCGGCCGCGATCGGACCGATGCTGCCGGTCAGCCGGGTGGCGCGGGCGAACCTGCAGGCCGCCATGCCCGAGCTGGACGTGCGGCAGCGCGCGCGGATCGTTCGTGCCGCCTGGGCGCAGTTGGGCCGCACGGCCGGCGAGTTCCCCCACGTCGCCCATCTGCGCCGGAACACCGCCTCGGGGCCGGGATGGGAGATCTCGGGCGAGGATGTGCTGACCGGCTTGGCCGCGCGCGGCGGGCCGGCGCTGTTCTTCTCCGGCCACATGGGGAATTGGGAGATCCTGCCACATGCATCCCGCGCGTTCGGGCTGCCGGTCGCCAGCTTCTACCGCGCCGCCCAGAACGAGCTGGTCGACGCAATGATCGCACGCCTGCGTCGATCGGCGAGCGGTGAAACGCAGCAGATGTTCGCAAAGGGCGCGGGCGGCGCACGCCGTGCGATGGCGCATCTGCGGCAAGGCGGCTACCTCGCCATGCTGGTCGACCAGAAGCTGAACGACGGCGTGCAGGCGCGTTTCTTCGGCCTGCCCGCCATGACAGCGCCGGCTGTCGCAACCTTCGCGCTGCATTTCCAGTGCCCGGTGATCCCCGCCGTATCCCGCCGGATCGGCCCGGCACGCCTGCGCCTGGATGTCGAGCCGCCGCTACCGCTGCCCAACACCGGCGACCGTGCCGCCGACGTGCTGGCCCTGACGCAGCAGATCAACGATGTCCTGGAGCGCTGGATACGCGCCGACCCCGGCAGCTGGTTGTGGATGCACCGCCGCTGGCTGAAGCCCATTTCCGCTGCGCCCGATGACAGCGCAACAAACACCCCGTGATGCTGCGGCGCAGCGCAACAAAATGTCAGTGACTTTGCCCGGCCACTCCCGCTAGCGTCACCGCGCGGCATGTCATGCCGGCTGGCGAACACTGTTGATGCGGAGGCTCGGATGATCGACACGGCAATCGCCTGGCTGATGGCCCATCCGCTCCAGGGTGTCGGCGGCCTTGCCGTGCTGTCCATCATCGTGGGCCTGGTCCTGGTCCCCCGCGTCCACGAAATCACCGACCATGGGCATCCGCGCTGCTGAGCATCAGTTCGGGGGCAGGCAGCCGACCGGCCCGCGCGAAAGTACGCTGACCTTGCCGGCCGGTGTCACGGTCATGTCCACGTCGTAGACGATCGTGCTTGCATCCTTGGCCGTCGCGCCGTTCTGGCCCTTGTAGGCCGCGACGCAGTCGGCGATCGGGGGCGGTTGGGATGCCACCGCGCGTGCGAAATGGCCCTCCTTCATGGTCCGCGCCCAACACGCGGCACCATCCTTGATCAGCGAGCACGGCGCATCGTAGCCGCGCGAATACTTCAGGTGCAGCAGATCCCCGTCGAGCGTTACCGCATGAAAACCGCCATCCTTTCCCCTGACCGTGAAGAGGTTCCTTTTGTCGTCATAGATCTGGCGGCCATCGGGAAGATGCACGACCAGGAACGGCTCGGGGCCGTTCGCATCGGTCGTTTCGAACACCAGATACGGGCCCTTGCGGCCAAGCAAAGCCTGGCTTTCCATGTCCAGCTTGGTATCGCTTGCCGTCGGCGCCGCCCGGCAGACCGGCCGCGCCCCGCCGGGCCCCGGATGCACCACATAGGACGGCCCGAAACCGGGCGAATCGGTGTTGGTTTCGCGTATCATGAAGTCGCCATACCAATGGCACCGCACCGCCTGCGCCGGATGAGGACCCTCGATGGGTTCCAGGTCCTGTATCGCCAGCGGCGGATCGAACAGCTTCTCCTCCGCCGTTGGCTCACCCGCAAAGGCGAGCGAGGCCGCCGCGAAGCATGTGGCCAGTGCTGCGATGATCCGCGGCTGGCGCTTCATGGGGAGGACGGTGCGCTGGTTCGAATGTCAGGCCTGTCCATCGAATACTTGGCGCCCCTTCCTCCAGTCTGCACATCATGACGGTGAACGTGTCTGGCGTCCACGAATGCTCACCACCTCACCTGTCCGCGGCCTGGTGGGCGGCTAGGGCGGCCATGTCTACGATGGTGCTGACTGAGGCGTCCATGCTGACGAGTTGGACGGCGCGGGACATGCCGAGGAGGAGGGGGCCGATCGAGCTGCCGCTGCCGAGACGGGGGGCGAGCCGGCTGACGATGTGGGCGGAATGCAGGCCGGGCATCACCAGCACGTTGGCATTCCCGGTAAGGCGGCAGAACGGGTAGAGCGCGCGGATCGACGGTTCCAGCGCGACGTCGGGCGACATGTCGCCTTCGAACTCGAAATCGACGTTGCGCGATTCCAGGATGGCGACCGCCTCGCGGATGCCATGCACGGTTGCATGCATCGGCTGGCCGAACGTGGAGTGCGACAGCAGCGCCACCCGCGGTTCATGGCCGAGGCGCCGTGCGTGCGCCGCGGCACCCTGTGCGATATCGGCCAACTGCACCGGTGACGGGCGTTCGTGGATCAGCGTATCGGCAACGAACACCGTCTCGCGGCCGCCCAGCATCAGGGTCAGCCCGAACGGCGTGTGGCCGGGCAGCGGATCGATCGCCATGTTGATCGCATCGAGGCACACCGAACGGGCGCGCGTCAGCCCGGTCATCATCGCGTCGGCGTCGCCGTTGGCGAGCATGGCGGCGGCGAACACGTTGCGGTCCTGGTTGACCAGGCGTTGCACGTCGCGATGCAGGTAACCGCGCCGTTGCAGGCGGGCATAGAGCATGTCGGTGTAATGCGCGTTGTGCGACGATACGCGCGCGTTGTGGATTTCGATGCCGTCGGGCAGATGCAGTCCCAGCTTTTGCAGGTTGGCGTGCACCCGGTCCTCGCGGCCGATCAGCACCGCGCGCCCGAAACCGCGGCGCGTGAAGTCGATTGCCGCACGCACGATCTTCTCGTCCTCGCCCTCCGCGAACACCACGGTCTTCGGCGCGGCACGCACGCTTTCCATGATCATGTCGAGCGCATTGGCGGTGCGGTCCAGCCGGCCGGACAGTGCGCGCGTGTAGCGGCGCAGGTCGGCGAGCGGCCGGCGTGCGACGCCGCTATCCATGGCGGCGCGCGCAACCGCCGTCGGGATGCGGAAGATCAGCCTGGGGTCGAAGGCGTTCGGGATGATGTAGTCGGGGCCGAAGCGCAGCTGGCGTGCCGAGGCGGCATGCACCTCGTCCGGCACATCCTCACGCGCCAGCCCTGCCAGGGCTTCGGCGGCGGCGATCTTCATCGCATCGTTGATCGTGCTGGCGCGCACGTCCAGCGCGCCGCGGAAGATGTAGGGGAACCCGAGAACGTTGTTCACCTGGTTCGGATAATCGCTGCGTCCGGTGGCGATGATCGCATGCGGGCTGGCCGCCCGTGCCTCCTCCGGCGTGATCTCCGGGTCAGGGTTCGCCATGGCAAAGATCACCGGTTTGTCGGCCATGCCGCGAACCATGTCCTGCGTGATGGCGCCGCGCACCGACAAACCGAACACCGCATGTGCACCCTGCAACGCTTCGGCGAGGCTGCGCGCCCTGGTGTCCGATGCGTGGGCGGATTTCCACTGGTTCAGGTCGCGCCGGTCCCGGTGCACCACGCCCTTGGTGTCGCACAGGACGATGTTCTCGGCACGCGCGCCCATCGCTTTGATCAGCTCGACGCAGGCGATGGCTGCGGCACCCGCCCCGTTCACCACGAGTTTCGTGTCGGCCAGGTCGCGGTCCGTCAGGTGGCATGCATTGATCAGCCCCGCGGCTGCAACGATTGCGGTGCCGTGCTGATCGTCGTGGAACACCGGGATGTCCATCAGCTCGCGCAGGCGCTGTTCGATGATGAAGCATTCGGGGGCGCGGATATCTTCGAGGTTGATGCCGCCGAAACCGGCGCCGAGGAAACGCACGCAATTGACGAACTCCTCGACATCCTCGGTCGAGATTTCGAGGTCGATACCATCCACATCGGCGAACCGCTTGAACAGCGCGACCTTGCCTTCCATCACGGGCTTGCTGGCAAGCGCGCCGAGGTTGCCCAGGCCGAGCACCGCAGTCCCGTTCGAAATGACCGCGACCATGTTGCCTTTGGTCGTGTAGTCGTAGGCCAGCGCCGGATCCCGGGCGATGCGCAGGCACGGCTCCGCCACGCCCGGCGAATAGGCGAGGCTGAGGTCGCGTGCGGTCGTCAGCGGCTTGCTGATCCGCGTCTCCAGCTTGCCCGGCCGCCCGGAAGCATGCAGCGCCAAAGCCTCCTCGGCCGTGATGCGCGCGGACGCGGCTTCCGTATCTGCCATTCTTGAGCCTCCTTCGCCGCCTGGCCCAACCTCATAGGGGCTTGGGGCGCGACGGCAAAGACGGGCCGCCATTTGGCTCGCTGCGACCGGCTGCTGTGCAGCCGGACGCTTTGGGCTATGCTCCCTCGATGACTTATCTGCAGATGCGTTCAGCGCCCTTCTCCGAGGCGGCGCGCTGAACACTCTCCGTATTGCCGGGTGCCGGAGGGTGTCTGCCCGATGAACATCGCCGGCGGCCCGACGATCCCCGACGCGGCCGGCGCATCTCCCGCGATGGCGCAGTGGTTCGCGCTGAAGGCGGAGCATCCGGACGCGCTGCTGTTCTTCCGGATGGGTGATTTTTTCGAGATGTTCTTCGCGGACGCCGACGCGGCATCGTCCGCGCTGGACATCGCGCTGACGCATCGTGGCGAACACGGCGGCGTCCCGATCCAGATGTGCGGCGTGCCGGTGGGCAACGCCGACCTTTACCTCGCCCGGCTGATCCGCCGCGGTTTCCGCGTCGCCATCGCCGAACAGACCGAAGCCGCCAGTGCACGCACCGGCAAGGCGCCGCTGAAACGCGCGATCGTCCGCCTCGTCACCCCCGGCACCCTGACGGAGGACGCGCTGCTCGACGCGGCGCGGCCGAACCTGCTGCTGGCGTTGGCCAGTGCGGGCGATGTCCTCGGCGCCGCCTGGCTGGACGTGTCCACCGGCCTGTTCGAGACTACGCAGCTCACCGCCGCCGCGCTGCCTGCCCTGCTCGGCCGTCTCGATCCGGCGGAGATTTTGGCGCCGGAAAAGCTGCCGCTCGGCGACCATGCGGACCGGCGTGCACCGGCAATGGGGGCGCCCGCGCCGAAATCCGCGCGCCTGCTGCTGGCGGCTGCATTCGGTGCGGCCAGCCTGGACGCGTTCGGCACGTTTTCGGATGCCGAGGCGGTCGCCGGCGCCCTGGCGCTCGATTATGTGAGGCTGACCCAGGCGGGCCGCATGCCTCGCCTGTCGCGGCCGGTGCCGGTGGGCGAGGCGAGCGAGATGGCGATGGATGCTGCCACCCGCGCCAGCCTGGAGATCACGCGTGCGCGCGATGGCGGCTCCAGCCTCACCCTGCTCGCCAGCGTCACCCGCACGCTGACGGCGCCCGGCGCCCGGCGCCTGGCCGGCTGGGTGTCGGCGCCGCTGATCGATCCCGCCGAGATCGGGCGGCGCCAGGATGCCTGGGTGTTCCTCAACACCGCCCCGCCCCGCCTGGCCGCGTTGCGTCAGGTGCTGCGCGGCACGCCGGACCTGTCGCGTGCGCTGGCCAGGCTGTCGCTCGGCCGAGGCTCGCCGCGCGACCTCGCCGCCATCCGCCTCGGCCTGAATGCCGCGGCCGCCTGCGCCGCGAGCTTCGACGGACCGTGCCCGCCGCACCTCGCCGCCGCGCGGCAGGCCTTGGATGCCGCCCCGGCACTCGGCGCGCTGCTGGCCCGCGCACTGGCCGACCCGCCACCTGCACGGCTGGACGATGGTGGCGTGATCGCGCCGGGATACGATGGCGAGCTCGATGCGGAGCGGGCGTTGCGTGACGACAGCCGGCGCGTGGTCTCGTCGCTGCAACTGGACTATGCACAGCGCTTCGGGGTCGCCAGCCTTAAGATCAGGCATCATGCGCAACTCGGCTACGTCATCGAGGTGCCGGCGGTGTCGGTCGAAGCGCTGCGTTCGCGCCCCGAGCTGACCCTTCGGCAAGGCATGGCGAACGGCGCGCGCTTCACCTACCCCGAGCTGTCGGATCTCGACCGCCGCATCACCGAGGCAGCCGACCGCGCGCAGGCCCGCGAGCGTGCCGCCTTCGCCCACCTGGTGGAAGCTGCATTGGCGGAGGCCGAAGCGATCGCCGGCGCCGCCAACGCGCTGGCCGAACTCGACGCGCTGCAATCCTGCGCCCGGCTGGCGGAAGGCGGCGATTGGTGCCGGCCCGAGCTGACCGAAACCGACGCATTCTGCATCGTGGGCGGCCGTCATCCGGTTGTGGAGGGGGCGCTGGCGGGACGCGCGGCCTTCGTCCCCAACGACTGCGACCTGTCCGCCGACCGCCGGGTGCTGCTGCTGACCGGCCCGAACATGGCCGGGAAATCCACCTATCTGCGGCAGAATGCGCTGATCGCGATCCTGGCGCAGGCCGGGCTGCCGGTGCCCGCCGCCAGCGCGAAATTGGGCATCGTGGACCGGCTGTTCAGCCGGGTGGGCGCCGCCGACGAGCTCGCGCGTGGCCGGTCCACCTTCATGGTTGAGATGATCGAGACCGCCGCCATCCTGCACCAGGCAGGCCCGCGCAGCCTGGTCATCGTGGACGAGATCGGGCGCGGTACCGCGACGCTGGACGGCCTGGCGATCGCGTGGGCCGTGCTGGAGGCGCTGCACAGCCAGATCCGCTGCCGCACCATCTTCGCCACCCATTTCCATGAGCTGGCCCGGCTGACCGAGACCCTGCATCGCCTGCGTCCTCACATGATGCGGGTGCGCGAGTGGCGCGGCGACGTGGTGTTCCTGCACGAGGTGGCCGAAGGGGCCGCGGGCCGCAGCTGGGGCGTGCAGGTGGCCAAACTCGCCGGTGTTCCGGCCCCGGTGGTCCGGCGCGCGGGCAACCTGCTTGCGGCGCTGGAACGCGACCGGGCGCCGGTCATCGCCGACCTGCCGCTGTTCGCCCCTTTGGCAGAAGCCAAACCAGCCGACCCCTCACAGGAAGCAGCGTCGGCGCTGCTGGCCGACATCGACCCCGACAAGCTGACGGCCCGCGAGGCGCTCGACCTGATCTACGCGCTGAAGGCCAAGGTCATGCATGCCGAGGGCGGCGAGACGGCAGCCCCGTCCAAGGCCGCTGTAACCCTTTGACAACGGATTATCCGCAAGATGGGGCGGAAACGGTGAACAGGGGCGAAAGCCGGGGTATTGCGGGGCCGCCACTGTCGCTAGCATGGTGCCGATGCAGAAAACCCGCCGATGTTGAACACGCCGCTGCCTTCAGCGCCCGAGGACGCCGCCGCCGTGCTGTCGCAGGCGCTGCTCGACCTGCACGCATCCGCCGCACACCCGCCACGCGAAGTGGTTCTGGCCACATTCCGGCGCCATCTCGCCCGGATCCAGCAGCACGTCCGGCTGGAGTTCGAGACCTATCGCATGGCCGGCGTGGAAGCGGCGCAGCGGCTGTCCGCCCTGACCGACGGTGCCGTGCGCGTGCTGTTCGACCATGCGGTCGCCGAGGTGGCCGGCCCGTCCGGCCTGCTGGACGCGGTGGCGATTGCCGCCACCGGTGGTTACGGCCGTTCCATGCTGGCGCCGTTCAGCGACATCGACCTGTTGTTCCTGGCGCCCGACCGGCCGGCGCCCGCCACCCTGCGCGTGGTGGAATACATGCTGTATTTCATGTGGGACCTCGGCCTTAAAGTCGGGCACGCCACGCGCTCGATCACCCAATGCCTCGCCGATGCCGAGGAAGACCTGACAATCCGCACCAGCCTGCTGGATGCGCGGCTGCTGACCGGCGACAAGCCGGAGTTCGAGCGCTTCCTGGCCGCCTTCGCGCAAGCCAACGAGGCGTCGGGCGCCGCATCGTTCGTGGCAGGCAAGCAGGCCGAGCGCCAGGCACGCCACCGCCGCTTCGGCGAAAGCGCTTTCCTGGTCGAACCGAACATCAAGGAGGGCCGTGGCGGCCTGCGCGACCTGCAGACGCAGTACTGGATGGTGCGGGCGGCCTATGGCGCGTTCACCCCGAACGAGCTGGTGCATGGCCGGCTCGGGCTGCTCGAACCGCAGGAATTGCGCCGGTTGCGCCGCAGCTGGGACTTCCTGTGGACCGTCCGTTTCCACATGCACTACGTCTCGGGCCGCGCCGAGGACCGGCTGACCTTCGACCTGCAGCCCGTGGTGGGAGCCCGCATGGGCTACACGAGGCATGGCATGCAGGACGGCGTTGAGCGGTTCATGCGCCATTACTTCCTGACGGCGCGCGACGTCACCCGGCTGACGCTGGTGCTGGAACCGGTGGTGGTGCGTCACACCATGGGCGAGCCGGCGGTGCAGGTGGAGACCGACCGCGCCCTGCTGGAAGCCGGGTTCGTGCTGGCGGACGGCCAGATCATGCCCGGCCGGCCAGATGATTTCGAGGCAGAGCCGATCCGCATGCTGCGGATGCTGCTGCAGGCGCGCAAGCGGCGGCTGGTGCTGCACCCGCTCGCGATTCGCGCGCTGATCCGGCACGAACGCCGCGCGGTGACCCTGCGCGGAAATCCCGAAGCGGGCGCCATCATGCTCGACCTGCTGTGCGGGCAGGATCCCGATGGGCGTCCGGATGGCGCGCGCTGGCTGCAGGTGCTCAACGAAAGCGGCATCCTCGGCCGGATATTGCCGGACTGGGCCCGCGTGGTGGGCCAGATGCAGTTCGACACCTACCACATCTTCACCGTCGACGAGCACACGATCGAAGCGGTGCGCATCCTGAACTCGCTCGAGCGCGGCAAGCTGACCGACGTGGCGCCCGTTGCCAGCGGCATCATCGAGGACCTGCAATCCCGCCGTGCGCTGTACATGGCGATGCTGCTGCATGACGTCGCCAAGGGCCGCGGCGGCGACCATTCGATCCTCGGCGCGGACATCGCAACCGCCGTCGGACCGCAATTCGGCCTGACCGCGGAAGAGACCGAGACGGTGTCCTGGCTGGTGCTGCACCACCTCCTGCTCAGCCAGACCGCGTTCAAGCGCGACATCGACGATCCGAAAACGATCTTCGACATCGCCGAAACGATCCAGTCGCCGGAGCGGCTCAAACTACTGCTGGTGCTGACCGTTGCCGACATGCGCGCGGTTTCACCGAAGGTCTGGAACGGCTGGAAGGCGACGCTGCTGCGCGAGCTCTACGCGCGGGTGGCCGAAGTGCTGGCGGGCGGGCTCTCCACGACGGAGCGCGATGTCCGCGTGAAGCGCGCGCGCGAGGCGGTGGACGAGATCCTTGTCGCGGCAGGCTGGAACAACGCCGACCGGGCGTTCTTCACGGGCCTCGGCTATCCCGGTTATTGGCTGAGCTTCGACCCGGACACGCATGTGCGCCACGCGCGCATGGTGCGCGATGCCGAGGCGCGTGGCGCACCGCTGACCGTGGTGACCGAACCCTCGCATGCGCGCGCGGTGACCGAAGTGACGGTGTATGCCACCGATCATCCGGGCCTGTTCAGCCGGATCGCCGGCGCGCTCGCGATGGCCGGCGCGTCGATCGTCGATGCCCGCATCCACACCATGACGAACGGCCGCGCGCTCGACACCTTCTGGGTGCAGGACGCGGCCGGCGGCGCCTTCGACCAGCCGCACCGCATCGCCAAGCTGGCCGTGCTGGTGGAACAGGCGTTATCGGGACATTTGAGGCTGGATCGTGAGATTCCGAAACTGGCGCAGGCGGCCCTTGGCCGGCGGATGCGCGCGATCCACGTGCCGCCGCGCGTGGTCGTGGATAACCGGGCGTCCAACACGTACACCGTGCTGGAGGTGAACGGACGCGACCGGCCGGGCCTGCTGCACGACGTGACGACGGCGATCAGCGAGCAGGGACTGCAGATCGGCTCGGCGCACGTCACCACCTACGGCGTCCGTGCGGTGGACGTGTTCTACGTGAAGGACGTGTTCGGCCTGAAGATCGAGAACGAACGCAAACTCGCCGGCCTGCGCGACGCGTTGCTCGGCGCTCTCAGCCCACCCGGCGAGCCCGACGCCCCCGTTCCCGAACCGATGCGCCCGACACGGCGCGCGGATGCCGCCTGACGGGTATTGCGAGGGTCGTGCCGCAACGGGCGGTTGGGGAAATCCGTCATTGCGGGCCGCATTCACGGCCCGCAACGACGATGGCCCGTTCAGGTGCCGGTAAAGCTTCCGCCTTCGCGGGCGAGTTTCTCCAGTAGGGGGGCCGGGCGGAAATCGGCTTCCGAAAGCTTCTGGAACTCGCGCAGCCTTTCCACGACGGTGCCCAGGCCGACGGTGTCGGCGTAGAACATCGGGCCGCCGCGATAGGCGGGGAAGCCGTAGCCGGTCAGCCACACCATGTCGATGTCGGATGCGCGGTACGCCTTGCCCTCTTCCAGGATCAGCGCGCCCTCGTTGATCATCGGGTAGATGCAACGCTCCAGGATTTCCTGGTCGTCGATTTTCCGGCGGCTGACGCCCTTCTCCGCCGATTGTTTCAGCACCAATTCCTCGACGATCGGCGACGGCGTGTGCTCGCGCTTTTCGTTATAGTCGTAGAAGCCTGCACGGGTTTTCTGGCCGCGCCGGTCGCGCTCGCATAGCTGGTCACGCAAGGTGACACCCTTGGACGTCTCCGCCGACCAGCCGATGTCGAGACCGGCGAGGTCGGCCATCTGGAACGGCCCCATCGGGAAACCGAAGCCGTAGATGACGCGGTCCACGTCCCACGGCATCGCACCTTCCACGATCAGCTTGTTCGCCTCGCGCTGGCGAAGTTCCAGCATGCGGTTGCCGATGAACCCGTGACAGACGCCGGCCACCACAGCCACTTTGCCGATCTTGCGGCTGAGCTGCATGACCGTTTCCAGCACGTCGGGCGCGGTCTTTGCACCGTTCACCACTTCCAGCAGCCGCATCACGTTCGCGGGCGAGAAGAAGTGCATGCCGCACACATCCTGCGGACGGTTCGTCGATGCGGCTATCTCGTCGATGTTGAGGTAGCTGGTGTTGCTGGCCAGGATGGCGCCAGGCTTCACGATCTGGTCGAGCTTGCCGAAGATCTCTTTCTTGACCTGCATGTTCTCGAACACCGCCTCGATCACCAGGTCGCAATCGGCGAGCTCTTCCAACGCCATGCTGGGCGTCAGCAGGCCCATGTTGCGCTCCACCTGCTCCTGCGTCAGGCGGCCCTTCTTCGCGGTGTTCTCGTAATTGCCGCGCATCACGCCGACGCCGCGCTCCAGCGCCTTCTCGTTGGCTTCGACGATGGTCACCGGAAAGCCGGCGCTCAGGAAATTCATCGAGATGCCGCCGCCCATCGTGCCGGCGCCGATCACGCCGACCTTCTTGATGCTGCGTATCGCGGTGCCTTTCGGCAGGCCGGGAATTTTCTGCGCCTCGCGCTCTGCGAAGAAAAGGTAGCGCTGCGCCTTGCTTTGCGTGCCGTTCATCAACTCCATGAACAGGCGGCGCTCGGTCTTCTCACCCTCGTCGAACGGCTGCGTCGCCGCCGCCTCGATGCAGCGGATGTTGTATTCGGGCGCGTCGAAGCCGCGGAACTTGCGGGCGTTCGCACGGCGGAACGCGTCGAACACGCCGGGTTCCGCCTCTACCGGCAGGTCGCGCACGCGATGCAGCGGCTTGTTCTCGGCAACCAGCTTGCGGGCGTAATCGGCGGCGAACGCGACCAGCCCGTCATCCGGCGCCAGTGCATCGACCAATCCCTTGTCGAGCGCCTGCTTCGCGCCGATCGGGGTGCCCGACGTCACCATCTCGAGCGCCTGGCTGACGCCGACCACGCGCGGCAGCCGCTGCGTGCCGCCGGCGCCAGGCAGCAGGCCGAGCTTCACTTCCGGCAGGCCGAGCTTCGCGCCCGCAACCGCCACGCGATAATGGCAGCCGAGCGCCACTTCCAGACCGCCGCCCAGCGCGGTGCCGTGGATGGCTGCGACCACCGGCTTGGTGGAGGCTTCGATGTCCAGGATCACCGCGTGCAGCGAGGGCTCCTGCATCGGCTTGCCGAATTCGGTGATGTCGGCGCCGGCGATGAACGTGCGGCCGGCGCAGGTCAGCACGATGCCGCGCACGGCGGGGTCGGCGACCGCTTTTGCGATGCCCGCGGCGATGCCCTGCCGCACGGCCGCGGACAGCGCGTTCACCGGTGGCGAATTGATGGTCAGGACGGCGATCTCGCCATCGTTGGTCAGGTCGGTCACTGCGTTAATTTCAGCCACGGTCTTTCCATCCCCTTCTGTTCTTCGATTCTGTCGTCCCGGCGCGCCGCGTAATGGCACATGCCGTATAGGTGATGCCAGCCGTCAGGCGCCGGCGGTGGTCAGAGGCGCCACGAGCGGCCAGGGCGAGGCTTGTTCGAGCTGGGCGGCCAGGCGGATCAGCATCCCCTCGGAGTTTGGCGCGCCGATGAATTGGACGCCCACCGGCAGTGCCGCGCCGCCCGGCTCGGCGGGAGCCATGTGCAGCGGCACCGACATGCTGGGCGTGAAGGTCAGGTTGGAAACCTGGGTGAACGG
>CAZZWO010000055.1:0-15407 GCA_964657885.1 uncultured Acetobacteraceae bacterium
TAACCCTGCTGTCGGACACCGTCCCCGGCAGCCTGACCGGCGCTGGCGGCCCGGTGACCATCGGCGCCGGCGCAGCGGTGTCGGTCGATCCGGGCCAGTCGATCGTGGTGGCGGCACGCGGCCAGGTCACGCTCGACGGCACGCTGCTGGCGCCAGGCGGCACGGTCGAGCTGGCCAGCACCCTGACCGATGGCTACCTGCCGCCCGACAACGGCGCGGGTACCTCCAACTACAAGCCGGGCCTGTCGGTGTGGCTGGGCGCGGACAGCCGGATCGATGTCGCGGGCGCCTCCGCGCTGTTCACCGACGCGCTGGGCCGCCGCTTCGGCTTCGCCGGACCGGGCGGCACCATCGAGCTGGGCGGCTATGGCGGCCTGGCGAACGCGCAAAGCACGCTGGCCCAGGTGATCGAACGGCCCGGCGCGGTGCTGGACGCCGACGGCGCCTCGGCAACCGTCGATGTGCTGGCCGGCGACACCGCGGGCGGGCTGATCCCCGGTTCCGCCCCGGTGACGCTTGCGGGCAGCGGAGGCACCCTCGAAGTCCGCTCGATCGCAGGCATCGCCCTGGACGGCAGCTTCACCGCGCGTGCCGGCGGACCCGGCGCGGCCGGGGGCACCCTCGAGCTGAGCATCGACCCGATCGACCTCGCCGCCTACAAGAACATCCCGCAGACCCTCTACCAGCCGAGCCAGATCCTGGTGACGCAGGCGGCGCAGGCGGTGCAGCCGGACGCCCTGGTGCCGGGGCAGGTGACGGCGGACACCACCTTCGCGCTGGGGCGCATGTCGCAGGCGCAGATCGCCGGCGGCGGCTTCGGCCAGGTATCGCTGGCGGCGGCCGGCTTCATCGGCTTCCAGGGCGACGTGTCCCTCGCGACCGGCCACTCGATCAGCCTCGCCGCCAGCGTGATCGGTGCCGCGGCCGCCACGACAAACGCGGCGGGCGCCGGCGACACGGCGGTCACCGGCGCATCGGCGTTTCTCGCAGCGGACACCGAGGTCGGCGTGACCGCGCCGCAGGTGGCACTGGCGGGGTTCGCCGGCCTCCCCGGCTCGTCGTCGGGCAATGCGGTCAGCAACCCGGCGGTGTCGCTGTCGACGCTGTCGGTCCAGGCGGACCTCCTCACCTTGCAGGACGCCTTGTTCCTGGGCGGCAAGGTCGACCTCGGCTCGCCGGCAGGCGCCGGCAGCGCCACCCTGCCCCAGGTCGAGGCGAGTGCGCCCGGGTTCGCCCACACCGACCTCTCGAGCAGCGGCGACGTGCGGTTCCTTGGGCAGACCGGTTCGCAGGCGGCCCTGCTGGCGAGCCAGGGCGACATCACCTTCCGGGCCGCCCAACTCTACCCCACCACCGGCCGGTCGTTCGCGGTCTATGCGGGCGTGGATGCGGCCGCCCCCGCCGGCGTCAACCCGCTGGCAGGCGGCACCATCACCGTGCTCGGGCTGGGCGGGGCGGCGCCACAGGCGCCTTACTCGGCCGGCGGCTCGCTGGCCCTCGTTGCCGGCACCGTCGTGCAGGACGGCATCGTGCGGGCGCCGCAGGGCAGCCTGCGCTTCGGCTGGTCGGGCGGCGACGGCATCACGCTGGGCATCTCCGGCAACGCGGCACTCACCGACAGTGTCAGCCTCGGGGCGGGCGGCATCACCTCCGTCAGCCTCGCCGGACAGGCGATCCCCTATGGCGGCACCGTGGACGGGGTGAACTACCTGGTGCCGGCCAACACCGGGCTGGCGGCCGGAACGCTGCAATCCACGCTCGAGGTCGACAGCCAGTCGTTCGTGGCCGCACCCGGCGCCACCGTCGACCTGCGCGGCGGCGGCACGCTGACCGGCGCCGGCTTCATCGCCGGGCGCGGCGGCAGCACCGACGTGCTGCGCACCCCGCTGCTCGACCTGACCGGCGGCGCCGCGGTGGCGCTCGGTCTGGCCCAGACCGCCGCCGTGCAGCCGGCAGGCGGCGGCGACCCGGTCTATGCGATCCTGCCCGGCTACCAGCCTGCCTACGCGCCGGCGGAAAGCCCGACCGACAGCGGCACCTCGGTGCCCCCGGCGGGCGAGCGGATCACCGTCGGCAGCGGGATCCCGGGTCTTGCCGCCGGTACCTACACGCTGCTGCCGGCGAGTTACGCGCTGCTGCCGGGCGGCTACCGGGTGGAGCTCACGCCGGGCACGCTGCTCGCCGGCACGCAGGCCGCACTGGGCAATTTCAGCGTGGCCGCACCGGTGGTCACCGGCATTGCGAACACCGGCATTGCCGGAGTCGCGCCGCAAGCCGCCATCTTCACCAGCGGCACCGGCATCCGGCAGCTCTCGCAGTACGACGAGGAGAGCTACAACAGCTTCGAGGCTGCCGCCGGAACCCAGTTCGGCGCCCCGCGCCCGTTCCTGCCGCAAGATGCCAAAACCCTGGTCATCAACTATCCCTCGACCGCCGGCACCGGCACCGCCCTCAGCTTCGCGCCCGCCGACCTGCTCAAGGCGCCAGACCCGGTGGCTGGCGGCTACGGGCTGACGGTCCAGGTCGGCAGCCAGGCACCGATCGACGTGCTGGGCCCGGGCGACATCGCGAACCCGGGCGACATCGCGCTCAGCGCCGCCGCCCTGAGCGGGCTGGACGCGCCGAGGCTGCTGATCGGCGGCACCATCTTCGTGCCGCCAAGCCTGCCCGACACCGCGCAGATCACCGGCACGGCACCCGGCGTGACGCTGATGCCGCATGCCGTGCTCACCGCAGGCGACGTCATGCTGACGACCGGCGGCACCGGTTCGATCACCATCTCCGGCGGGGCGACGATCAGCACCATCGGCGCCGGCCCCGCCGCATACGACCTGTCGAACGGCTACTACTTCAGCCCCGGCACGGCGATCGCCTACCCGGTGCTCGACGTGTCGAACGGGCAGGATGTGTTCCTGCCGACCGCGGCCCCGGTCGGCGGCGCGGCCATCATGATCGGCGACAACGCCGCCCTGCTGGCAGGTGGCAGCCTGAACATCGTCGCCCCCGCCGGCACCAGCGTCGGCATCGGGGCCGCGGCACTCGGCGGCACATACGTTTCGCTTTCCGTCAGCGACATCAACATAGGCAGTTCGGCCGCGCTGCCGGCCGGCAGCCTGCCGGCGGGTCTGGACCTTTCCGCCGCCAGCCTGTCGTCGCTGCTCGGCGGGGATCCGGCGGCCGGTGTTCCAGCCGCCAGCCAGCTCACCCTGACGGCGACCCAGGCGGTGAACATCCTCGGCAGCGTGGCGCTCGACACCCGGGCGACGGCGCTGGTGCTGAACACGCCGGCCATCTACGGCTTCGGCAGTTCGTCCGACACTGCTCGGATTGCCACCTCCTCGTTCACCTGGAACGGTGTCGCGACCCAGACCGGTTCGACACTGGCGCCCTTCGCCAGTGCCCTGCCGGGGGGCCAGATCGCCGGCAGCGTCGCCAACGTGTCCCGCTCACTGACGATCGACGCCGGCCGCATCGTGCTCGGCTATGGCCCGCAGACGCAGCCCGACAACCAGGTGCAGCTCGACCGCCTGCTTGCCGGCTTCTCCAGCGTCACCCTGCAGGCCGGAACGATCACCGCGAACAACCGCAGCTCGCTGTCGGTCTTCTCCGCCATCCCGTCCTATGGACAGCCCGGGCTCGGCGGCAGCCTGACCCTGGCCGCCCCGCTGGTCACCACCGATGCCGCCGCCCTGCTGAAGGTCACCGCGGGCGGCGCGCTGAGCCTGACCACGCCGGGACAGCCCGCCGGCACCGCAACGATCGGCACCCTGGGCGGCGAGATCGACCTGACCGCACAATCGATCTTTGCCAACACAGCAATCGCGCTGCCTGCCGGAAAGCTGACGCTCACCGCGCAGGGCGGCATCGCATTCGGCAGCGATGCCCGCGTCGACCTGTCCGGACGCTCCACCCCGTTGTTCGATCAGTTGGCCGTCAGCCCGGCCGGTACCCTGGTTGCCGAGAGCACCACGGGCGGCATCAGCGAGGCCGCGGGTGCCATCATCGACGTCGCCGCCGCACCGGTCACCGGCGGGCAATCCGGCTCCGCCACCTTCTCCGCGCTGGCGGGCACCGTCGAACTGGACGGCACTCTTTCCGGAAGCGCGTTACTACCCGGCGCGTCGGGATCGCTGTCGGTGATCGCCGGCACCCTGCCGAGCTTCGACGCGCTGAACGTCACGCTCGATCAGGGCGGCTTCTTCGGCGGCCGCGCGTTCGAGTTGGCGGCCGGCGACATCGTACTCGACTCCACCGTCCGCGCCCATGCGGTCGCGATCTCCGCCGATGCCGGCAGCATCACGGTCTCCGGTAAGATCGATGCTTCCGGCGTGATGCCGGGCAGCATCGACCTTTCGGCCGGCCGGAACCTGACCCTCGAACCCGGCGCCTTGCTCGATGCGCACGCGACACGGACCGCGGTGGACAGCTACGGCCAGCCGATCGACGCCGAGAACCGCGCCCACGTGGCGCTGACCGCAACGTCCGGCACCCTCAGCCTGGCCGGCGGCGGCATCGATGTCAGCTACCCCGGCGAGAACGTCGCCGACACGCTGCACCCGAACGGCAACCTCGAAGGCCAGGTCTCGCTCTATGCGCCGCGCCTCGGCTCGCCCGGCGCCAATGGCGACATGGATGCGCGCAGCTTCGGCGACGTGGCCCTGTCGGTGACCGGCACGCCGGCCATCACCGGGGCGGCCAGCATCGCGCTGTATGCCACCACCGATTATGTCGCGACGGATCCCAACGGGACGATCGGCCAGGGCAGCGGCCTGTTCACCCCGCCCGGCGCCACCGTCACCCTCTCGCAGATCGACGCCGACAACACCGCGTTCATCGCGGGCTTCGCCGCAGCCGGCGCACAGCGCCTGGGCGGGCTGACATCATACGGCGCAAGCTTCCATGTGCGGCCGGGCGTCATCATCGACAGTTCGGCCGCGAGCGGCGGCAACCTGACGATCAGCGGCGACCTCGATTTCTCCGGCCTCCGCTATGATGCCGGCGCAAACTACGGCACGGCGAAGACCGCGGCCGACGGCTCCGGCGAACCGGGCTCCATCGTGTTCCGTGCCGCCAACCAACTGACGATCAACGGCAGCGTCAGCGACGGCTTCGAGGCGCCGCTGGACGGCATGAAGAAGACCGTCATCCCGGCCGATGCCGGCTGGGTGTTCATCTCGCCGAAATTCTCGCCTGCGGCCGACCCGCTGAGCGCCGACGTGATCCTGCCGTCGAGCCTGACGGCGACAGCGACGGTGCATGGAACGACGACGATCTACCACACGGTCGAACTCGGCGGCAGCGACACCCCGTCCGGTGTCGGCTCCACCTTCGACATCAGCCGCGCAATCTCGCTGAACTACGACATCAACATCGCCAGCGCGTACATCAACGCCAACACCGTGGTGCCTTTCGCGGTGACGCTGGGCGGCCCGGCCGACCCGATCCCGCAAGGCGGCTGGGTGGCGACCGCGCCGGTCACCGACCCGGCCGGCCGTGTGATCTTCGCCCAGGGAACGGTGATCCCGGCCGGAACGATCCTGGCGCAGGGCGACACGCTCGGGCGCGGCACGGTGATGCCGATACAGTTGCAGACGCAGGACGGAACGGTCGTTCCGGCCGGCACCAGGCTGAACATCTTCGCCGGCGACACGCTGGGCGATTTCTTCATCACCGAGTTCGAGAACACCGGGCCGCTGCCGGCCAATGCGCTGATCCCCGCGAACTCCGCCCCGTTGTTCGTTGCAACCAACGCCGACGGCAGCGTCACCGGTCCGACACTTGGCCGACTCGACTTACGCCCCGTCGAGCAGATCGGGCAGGACAAGGTTCAAGGCCAGATCTACCCGCTCGCGGCTCCCCTGCCCGCCGGTTCGCTGTCGTGGAACCTCGGTTTCGTCGCAGGCGCCAACCAGGCCGCGTCCGACACCGGCGCGGTGCAACCCCGCACCGTGCTGGCGGGCGGCGCGCTCGCAACCCCATCCACCACGCCCGACCAGGCGCCGGGCAGCCTGATCCTCGACGACCAGCACGAGTTCAAGGCGACCGACCAGGCGTTCAACGCCGCCCCGGCGTTCAGCGTCATCCGCACCGGCACGGGCGATATCAGCCTGGCGGCCGGCGGCAATTTCGACCAGAGCTCGCTGTTCGGCATCTACACGGCGGGCACGCAGACGAGCCTCGGTTCGGCCGCTGCCGATGCGCCGTTCCAGACCGCGCGGAACTTCGAAGGCGCGAAGAAAAAGGACATCCTGCCCGGCACCTCGAAAACCACGAAGCGCCTCGACACGATCCTCGGCGCGGTCGACACGTCGTTCTACCCGAATGGCGGCGGCGACCTGACGCTGACCGCGCAGGGCAGCATCACCGGCGACCAGGTGAATGTCGGTTCGACGACCGCTCCGCCGAGCGACGGGGTGGGTAACTGGTTGTGGCGGCAGGGCGGCGGCGGCCTGAACCAGCAGGGCGCCTGGTGGATCAACACCGGAACGGTCGTGGACTACACCAACGCCTTCCAGATCTCGAGCCTGCAGCTTGTAGGTTTCGAAGGGATCGGCACGCTGGGCGGCGGCAACGTGACCGTGCGGGCCGGCGGCGACGCGGGCGAGATCACCGCGCGCGGCGGCATCTCGCCGGTCAGCGCCGAAGGCCTCGTCATTGCCGTCGGCGGGACCGGCCGCGTGCTCGCGCCCGGCAGCATCGTGCTGACCGGCGGCGGCACCGAAACGGTGCAGGTCGGCGGCGCGCTCAATCCGGTCGATGTCACCCTGGGCGCGGGCGACGCGGTGAACGGCGATTTCATCGATCTTCGCGGCGCCATCGACATCTCTGCGGGATCGGTGGGCAGTATCCAGCCGCTCTATGCGTCGAGCGCCGGCGCCTACGATCCGCGGGCGCTCGATCCGTTCACGCCGGACTTCAACGGCGCACTCACCACCACCTCCACCGGCGGTCCGAACGTGGTGCCCGGCGATGCGACGGTGCAGATCGACACCCTGCGCGACCTGGTGCTGGGCGGCGCCGGCGATCCTGGCCGGGTCAGCGAAGTCGCCACCACCTACGTGCCGGCGGCGGTCATTAGGAAACCGGATGCGCGCCATTTCACCAGCACCGGCGGCCAGACCGGGTTCAGCCTGTGGACCGATGCGACCTCGATCGGGTTGTTCTCGGCGGGCGGCAATGTCACGCCGACGACGCAGCCGCTTTCGGGGCTGACCGGCGGCACCTACGGCGTCAACGATGCGGCAACCGACTACCGCTTCATCTACCCGGCCAACCTGTACGTGACGGCGGCCACCGGCAGCATCGTCTACGGATCCTTGCCGGTGAACGCCGTGTCATCGCCCAGCGACAACAACCTGTACGGCCTCGAAACGGCACCCGCCCCCGACGCGCAGGTGGCGTTCCTCGCAGGCACTTCGATCTTCGCCAACGGTTTTGCGATCGATATGTCCGGCGCAGGAATGGCCGGCCCGTCCACGCCGTTCGATCCCGCTTACGCGGTGACATCGACCGCGACGGTCAAAGGCCACGTCAAGCGGCGATCGATCACCGACATCCGGGCCGGACAGGGGACCAACCAGTCACCTGAAGCATTGTTCGCACTCGAGGCGGATACGCCGGCCAGCGTACTGCACGCGGACGATACCGCGCCCGAGCTGTTCTATGCGGCGGGCGGCGACATCGTGAACCTGGTGAGCGGCCAGACCATCACCTTCGGCCAGGGCTCCAACGAGACGCAGCCGGCCTGGACGCTGGCGGCGAAACCCGTACGCATCATGGCGTCCGAAGACATCGTCAGCAGCGGGTCGCGGCCCGATGTCGCCGGGTCAGGCGTGCAGCAGAACCAGCAGAGCCTGCCGCAGTACGGGCCCGTCGCGACACCCACCGCCAGCGGCGACGTGTTCCTGAACACATCCGCGCAATCGATTTCGGCGGTGTCGGCCGGACGCGACATCATCAGCGGCTACTTCTATGCCGGCGGCCCCGGGCTGCTGGAAGTCGATGCCGGGCGCAACCTGTTCCAGGGCGGCTACAGCGTGGCCGCCACGCAGTTGCTCGATTTCGGCGCGATCCGCAGCCTCGGGCCATTGCTGTCCGGCACGCAGGCAGCGACCACGGGAGGCGCCGACGTCGCGGTGCTCGCCGGAACCGGCGGCAGCCTGGATGCGACGGCTTTTGCGAATTTGTATTTCGATCCGGCAAACCAGGCGAACCTCGCTTTGCCGATCACCGATCCGGTCAATGCGGGCAAGGTGCAGGAGACTTATGCCGGCCAGCTCACGGCCTGGCTGCAGGCCAACTATCCCGCCCTGGGCCTGGCGGCCGGACCGCTCAACGCGTTCCTGACGCTGCCGCAGGCCGATCAGGATGTGTTCGTGCGCGACGTGTTCTTCGAGGAAACGCTCGCGAGTGGACGGCAGTACAACGATCCGGCCAGCCGGTTCTTCGGCAGCTACGCACGTGGCCGCCTGGCGATCGACACCTTGTTTCCGCCGCAGGGCGGGACGCAGGGCAGCCCCGGAACACCCGCCGGGTATGACGGCTCGATCACCATGCTCAGCGGGCCGGTGACCGCGGAAGGCGGCGCACTGATCACCGGCGGAAATGGTGCGGCGCTGACCTTCGATGCCGGCATCAGCACGCAGAGTGGCGGCACGGTCCAGGTTCTCGACCCCGGCGGCCAACTGGTTCTGGGCACCGCGGGCGGGGTCGCGCCGGGCGCCGGGTCGGGCATCATCGGCAATGGCATCGGCGACATCGACATCTACGGGCGGGACAGCATCCTGCTCGGGCAGAGCCGCATCTTCACCACCGGTGGCGGCAACGTGTTCATCTGGTCCTCGCAAGGCGACATCAACGCCGGCATCGGCGCGCGTACGACGGTGGTGTACTCGCCGCCGTCCATCACCTACGATCCGACAGGCAGCCTCGGCGAACTTGCGGCGGCGCCCACGAACGGCGCCGGCATCGCAACCTTGCAGCCGCTGCCGGGCATTCCGCCCGGCGACGTCGATCTGGTCGCGCCGCTCGGCACCATCGACGCAGGCGAGGCAGGTATCCGCGTCGCCGGGAACCTGAACATCGCCGCGGCACACCTGGCCAACGTTGCGAACATCGCGGTGGGCGGCAAGACGACCGGCAACAGTACGGCGCCGTCGGTGAGCCTGGGCGCGGTGGAAGCGGCCGGTGCCGCGGCCGGCGCATCGTCGAACGCCGCGCAGAACACCAGCCAGCCGCGCACCGCGCAGGAGCAACCGTCGGTGATCGAGGTCGAGGTTTCGGGCGGCGGCGATACCGGAGACCAGCGGAAGAAGCGGGTGCGGAAAAGCTGAACGCTGGCTTGCGGCCTATGACAGCAGGACGAAAAACACCGGGAGATCGCTCTCCCGGTGTCGTGGTTTTCGAAATGCAGGCGCTGCTTGAATGACGCGGCGACGGCTCGCAGGCCGGAGAGATTGCGCCCTCCGGCCTGTTCTTGTGTTAGCGGCCGATGCCTTTGCAGGCGGCCTTGTCTTCGATGTCGAGCTTGTTGCCCGAGCTGTTGCCGAGGATGTTGTTCTTGATGACGGTCACGAAGCCCGAAGCCTTCGTGAGCGACAATGTGGGGAAGCCGTTGTTGGTCTCGATCGCCTTGTAGGCGGCACTGCTGTAGTGATCGTTCAGGAACACCTTCAACGCGGCCGCAACGTTGACGTTCTTGTAGCACTGCGCGAGGTCGAAGGTGGTGTAGCCGACAACCGGGTAACCGGTCTTGGTCGTCTGGATCAGCGGCACGTAGGCGCTCGGATTGGAAAGCTCCGAGCCGGTCGGCGGAGTCAGGAACTGACCCGACGCCGCATTGTCCAGGCCGCTGATGATGTTGGCGTTGGTCGGTGTGTAGGCGACGTTGTTGGTAGCATTGACGACGCTCGCCACGACCAGCTTGCTCTTGCTGCCGTCGGCCAGAACGGCGTTGCTCTTGGGGTCGATGGTGGTGAAGTCGGGCGTCAGATACGCAGTCGCCGACGTGACCGTGGCGCCGCCCTGGCCGGACAGGTAGTTGGCGATGCCGCTGCTGCCGCTCTCGGGAACGAAGTTGCTGGGCGTGTAGTAGGTGACGCCGCTGACCACGAAGGCCTTCTGGAAGATGCCGGTCGGCGTGGTCGGGAAGATCGCGGCAAAGTTCGTCGTTGCAGACAGCGTGACACCGGATGGCGGGGCGTTGCTGCCGGTGCAGACCGCAGTCAGGTGGTTCAGGAACAGGAACGACGTTCCCGACCCGTCACCGCGGAACACGACCGAAATCGTGCCCGGCGTGAGCTTCGCAGCGGCGCTGGTCTGGCTCCAGTCGGTGAACCCGCCGGTGAAGATGTTGCAGAGGTCATGATCGTTGAGTGCGGCAAAGCCGTTCTTGGTGAAATTGGCGTTGACGACCGGGAACGACACGCCCACGCCCATCGACGGGAGCTGGATCAGGTTGCCGGACAGCGACTGACCGAAAGCCGAGCTGGACCAGCCGCTGATCTGCGTGCTGCTGAGCGTTGCGTCGGACGCGCCGTAATCGACCGAGTTCGCGCCGCCGCCGCCTGCGCACGTGGCAGTGCCGGTCAGGACCTTCGAGCTATTGCAGGTGTTGTCGTCATTGAGGAACGAGAGCTGGCCGGTGCCCGAGCCCGATGCCCAATACAGGGTTGTGCCGCCGTTCGGGTTGACGTTCGAGAACTGCGCCTTGGGCGGCGTCGCGTTGAACTGGGCGAATTCCGTCAGGTAGTCGAACTGCGCGAGGGTGGAACCGCCGCCGGTGATGGTGGTTGGAACCTGTGCTGCGGCCGGCACGATGGAGCAAGCGAGAGCCGCTGCCGATGCAGCGCTCAGCAGATAAGTGCGGGACATGGGTTTTCCTTGGCTAGAGCCAGCCGTGTTCGACTTGGCTGGCCGCGTGGTAGCAGCGTTGCGTGACGGTTTGGCGACGGTAGATTGATAACTGCATGACGCTTTTCGGGGCGCCGCGAGTGTCAGGTATAGAACACAACCTGGCGTGACAGTCCGCTCCGACAACGTTGCAGTCGCTGCAGACCGACTTGAAAGCTTCATGGAGTTGTAACAGTCCGGGCATGGTTCCGGCTGGAACTCTGATGCATAGGACGCCCCACATACGATGACGGGCGGCCTTCAGTGACTTCGCGGACCTGCGAGACGCTCCTAGCGACTATCGCGCTTTTCGCCTGGCCGGGCGCCATCTTGGCGACGCCGGTCGAGTTCGACCTGACCGAGATTCGGGTCGAGGGTTCGACCGTTCTGCCCCAGGAGCAGGTCGAGGAAACGATTTATCCCTTTTTGGGTCCCGACCGTACCGCCGCGGATGTAGAGCATGCGCGGGCGGCGTTGCAGGCGGCCTATCTCAAGGCAGGGTACGCGACGGTTTCGGTGACCGTGCCGCCGCAGAGCATCAGCCAGAGCGGCGGCGTGGTGCTGGTGCAGGTGATCGAGCGCCGGGTGGAACGCCTGCGGGTGGTGGGCAGCCGCTACTTCGTTCCGAGTGCCATCCGCGCCGGTGCACCATCGCTGGCGCCGGGCACGGTTCCCAACCTCAACCGCGTGGCCAACGATCTCGTCGGCCTCAACCAATTGCCGGACCGGACGATACAACCCGCCATCCGGCCCGGCCGCGCACCCGATACTGTCGATGTCGATCTGGACGTTGCCGACAAGTTTCCGCTGCACGGATCGGTGGAGTTGAACAACCGCTACAACGCGGACACCACCAGGCTGCGCCTGGACGCGTCGCTCACCTACGACAACTTCTTTCAGCGTGGCGACAGCGGCACGCTGACGTATCAGGTGGCGCCGGAGAACGTCGCCGACGCCGAGGTGGGCGCAGCGTCCTACCTGTTCCACATCCCACAATCGAAGCTGTCCTTGCTGCTGACCTACCTGCACTCCAACAGCAACGTGACCGCTCTCGGCACCACGGACGTAGCGGGCCGCGGGACCAGCGCCGGCTTCCGCCTGCTGGTGCCGCTCGGCAGCACGCCGGACTTCAGCCATTCGTTTTCCGTCGGCTGGGACTACAAGCGATATTACGAGCTGGACAGCTTCCTGACGACACACCAGCTCACCTCCGCACCGGTCACCTATTATCCGCTCGCCGCGACCTACGCCGCCAATTGGACAGGCGCCCGCTCCAGCACCGACCTGACGATCGGGCTCGAGTTCGGGCTGGCCGGCCTCGGCAGCGGGCGAGAGCAGTTCTACAACAAGGCATACGACGCGCCGCCCGGCTTCGCAGTGTTGCGCGCCGGCGTGACGCGCGAGCAGGATCTTCCGCACGACGTCCAGCTATGGGCGCAGCTGAACGGGCAGCTCACCAACGAGCCTCTGGTCTCGAGCGAGCAGTTCGGCGGAGGCGGTTCGGACTCCATCCGCGGCTATCTCGAAGCCGAGACACTCGGTGATTACGGCGCGACGCTGCAAACCGAACTGCGCAGCCCGTCGATTGCAAAGATCATCGGCGGCCCTGTCAGGAAGTGGCGCTTCCATGCATTCTCCGACGTCGGCGTGGTTGCACTCGCGCGGCCGCTCATCGAGCAAAGGTCTTCATACGGGTTGTCGTCGGCCGGTGTCGGCACGCGTGTGAACCTGTGGGGCTATCTCGATGCCTCATTGCAGGACGCCCAGACTTTCGATCGCGGGCCCAGCACGCGGGCCGGCACCAACCGCCTTCTTTTCCGCGTCTCCGGAGCATTCTGATCTCATGATCCACTCGCCGCGCAAGCCGGGCCTGTTACTCGCGCTCGCTGTTTTCCTGGTGGCGGTATGCGTGGGCGAAGCCGATGCGGCCTGGTGGAACGCCGACTGGCAATACCGGGTCAGGATAGATGCCGATGCAGGTGCAAAGGGCGCCAATATCGGGGACAAGATCGGCCGCACACAGGTGCTGGTGCGCTTGCTTGCCAACAACTTCAAATTCGATACCGCCAAGCCCGACGGCAGCGACATCCGGTTCGTCGCAGCCGACGATCGCACGCCGCTGCACTATCACATCGAGAAATGGGACGGGCTGATCGATCAGGCGGCGCTCGTGTGGGTCGATGTGCCCGACCTGCAGCCCGGCGCGGTCACCAGCTTTACCCTGTATTGGGGCAACGAACACGCCAACGATGCATCCGACCCGCACGCGACGTACGATGCCGACCAGATACTCGACTGGCATTTCGCCGACGAGAATGGCCTGCCGAAGGACGCGACGGCTTTCGCCAACAATGCGGCGACGCCTGGCCGGCGCGACGATGCGGGCATCATCGGCTTCGGCAGCAAGTTCGACGGCAAGACAACGATCGGGCTGAACGCGAGCCCGACCCTGAACGTCGCAGCAGGCGGCAGCTACACCTGGCAGGTTTGGATGAAGCCGGCGGCCGCGGGCGAGACGGCGACGCTGTTCGACCAGCGCGATGCGACCGGCGCCAGCGATCTTCAACTGGGTCTGCAGGCAGGGCAGGCTTACGTCGCGATCACCTCGCCGTCGGGCGTGCTGCGCACTGCCGCCGCCTCGCCGCTGAACCCGGAAAGCTGGCACCTGCTGACGTTCACCGCGGCACAGGGAAGAATGGTCCTGTACGTGGACGGCGCGCCGGCCGGACAGCAAGCCGGTACGCTGCCGGCAATCGCCGGCGCCGCAATGCTCGGAGGCGCCGCCCCGGCCACCACAAATGGAAGCGCTCCCCCGACCGCGGATTTCACGGGTCAGCTCGATGAACTGCAGATCAGCAAGGTTGCCCGTGAACCCGGCGAGATCATGGCTGCGTACCGCACGCAGGGGCCGCAGGCAAACCTGCTGAGTTTTGCGGCACCGGAACAGACGAGCAGCTTCGGCAGCGGCTATTTCGGGATAATCCTGCGCTCGGTCACCACCGATGCTTGGGTGGTCATCGGCATACTCGGCGTGATGCTTGCAGTGTCCTGGCTGGTGATGCTGTTCAAGGGTATCTACATCGGCCGCGTTGCCGGTGCGAACAGGCGCTTTCGGGCCTTGCTGCGGGACAACGCAGTGCGGGCGAAAGCCGAGTTGTTGCCGAAACTGCCGGAGCAGGCCGCGCTCGGCGTGAGGGCGTCGCCGCTGTTTCGCGTCTATGATGTCGGGCAGCGTGAAGTCAACGAACGTCTGGATGGCGGCCGCACCGCGCCGGACGGCTCCATCGCGCCGCAATCGCTCGCCGCCATCCGTTCGGCAATGGATGCACAGATGGTGCGCGAGTCGCAGAAGCTCGGCAACCAGATGGTCTATCTCACCATCGCAATCTCGGGCGGCCCGTTCGTCGGGCTGCTCGGTACCGTGATCGGCGTGATGATCACCTTTGCTGCAATTGCCGCGGCCGGCGACGTCAACGTCAACTCGATCGCACCCGGCATTTCGGCGGCTCTTCTCGCCACCGCGTGCGGCATGTTCGTCGCGATCCCTGCTTTGTTCGGCTACAATTACCTGCAGACACGCATCAAGACGATCACGTCGGAGATGGCAGTGTTCGTGGATGAGATCGTGACCCGCATAGCCGAGGGAGAACTCGGGCTGCGGCATGACCGTGCCGATGCCCGTGCGCCGCGGGCCGGTGCCGGGGACGGCGTCGTGCTAGCACGAGCGGCAGGGTAAGCGCCATGCAGATCAACGAAGACAAACCCTACGACGACATCAACATCACGCCGATGCTCGACCTTGCCTATGTGCTCGTCGTGATCTTCATCATCATGACGACGGCGTCGGTCCAGGGCGTCAAGGTGGACTTGCCGAAAGGCAGTTCGACGGTGTCCCTGGCGGTGCCGAAAACCAAAGTCATTTCGGTGGCCAACTCCGGGCAGGTGTTCATCGACGCCATCCCGGTCAGCCTTGCCGAGCTGGGCGCGAGGCTGCGCGACGCGAAGGCGATAACACCCGACCTGCCGATCGTGCTGAAGGGCGACCGCGGCGTGCAATACGAGAAGATCATGAACGTGCTCGATCTGTGCGGACAGGTCGGGATCACGTCGATCGGGCTCGCAGCCCAGCGCAGCGCGGGCAATTGACCCATGTTCGATGAAAAGCCCGACGACTTCGTGCCGCAACGAAGCCGATTGCAGCGGCTGCTGTTGCCCGCAATCACGGTGGGCGGGATAGCGGCGACCGGCGCCCTGGCCTTCGTGCTGTTGCGCCCGTCCGGCAGCCCGATGGCGCGGCCGCATCTCGAGCAGCACATCACCCGGATCCAGTTGCCGCCGCCCCCACCGCCACCCTTGTTGAAACCGCCGCCCGAGCCCGCAAAGACACCGCAGGAGAAACCCCGGCAGCAGGTTCCCACGCCGCAGAAAGCATCGGTGCCCAAGGCGACCCCGAAGGCGCCTTCGCCCTCTGCTGCTGTCACCACGTCGATCACCGGCTCGGGTCCGGGGTCGCGCGC
>CAZZWO010000056.1:0-15404 GCA_964657885.1 uncultured Acetobacteraceae bacterium
CATCGAGGCGAACGGGTCGCCGATCCACACGATGATGAGCGGCGCCACCGCAACCACCGGCGTCACCTGCAGGATCACCGTCCACGGCTGAAGGGCGGCGCGGGCCCACAGGCTGGCGGACATCAGGGCGGCCAGCACCACGCCGGCCACTGTCGCCAGCAGCAGTGCCGCGAAGGTCACCGACAACGTGGCAAGCAGGGCATGCAGCAGGCCGGACGGGTCGGCGAGGAACGCCTGGCCGATCGCGACAGGGCCCGGCACCAGATAGGCGGGCACCTGCGTCAGCCGCACGGCCGCCTGCCACAACAGCAGGGCTGCTGCAAAGGACAGCAGGGGTGCGAGCCGGCCAAGTTGCTTCAACGCGAAGTTCATCATTCGGGCAGATGCAGCGACTGCACGGCTGAGGAGAGTGCTGCGGCGCGGGCATTGAACAGCCGGCCCGACCGGTCGCGGGTGCCGGGGCCGGTGCCCGGCAGCTCGGTGGCGATCCGGCCAGGGCGCGGGCTCATCAGCACGACCCGGCTGCCGAGATAGGCGGCCTCGTAGATCGAGTGGGTGACAAAGACGGTGGTGCAGCCGATCGCCTCGGTCAGCGCCACGCACTGATCCTGCAGCCGGTGGCGGGTGAACTCGTCGAGCGCCGCGAACGGCTCGTCCATCAGCAGCAGTCGCGGGCGGGAGACCAGCGCTCGGGCGATCGACACGCGCATGCGCATACCGCCGGACAGGGTCTTCGGGCGCGAGGATGCGAAATCGGCCAGCCCTACCTGATCCAACGCTGCGAGCGCCAGGCCATTGGCGTCCGGCACCCCGCGCAGGCGCAGCGGCAGGGCTACGTTCTGCAGCGCCGATGCCCAGGGCATCAGGGTCGGATCCTGGAACACGTAGCCGATCTCGCCCGCAACGGGGGGCAGCCCGACCCAGTGCAGCCGGCCGGACGACGGCTGGTCGAGGCCGGCGATCAGCCGCAGCAGCGTGGATTTGCCGCAGCCGGACGGGCCGAGCAGCACCATGAAGTCGTGCGCCTTGATGGTGAGGTCCACGTCGTCGAGTGCTGCCGTGCCGTCGGCGAAACGGCGCCCTATGCCGCGAAGCTGCAGCATCGGCCTATGGCGGCGGTACCGGGAGCTTGTGGGTGAATTGCAGCGTGTAGGCGCGCTTGTAATCCAGCTCGCGCGGATACAGCCCCGCCTCGACCATCGAGTCGAAGAACGACTTCCATCGTGTGTCGGTCATGGCGCCGATGCCCATGGTGACCGCGTCGTCCGATTCCACGATGCCGTGCGCCCGCAAAGCTTCGCGCCCGTAATCCAGCAGCGCGTCGGTCATGTCCGGGTTGGCCTGCTTGATCAACGTGTTGCCCGGTTTCGGGTCGCTCTCGAGGTAGCTGCGCCAGCCTTCCGCAGTAGCGTCCACGAAACGCTGCACCAGGCCGGGGTTGCTGTGGACCAGGTCCTGGCTGGTGGCGATCAGGCTGGCATAACCGGAAAAGCCGGCATCCGAGAGCAGCAGCACCACCGGGTCGAAACCGCCCTGCTGCTTGATCAGGAACGGCTCGGAGCCGAGATAACCCTGCTGGATGGCCTTCTTGTCGGCGAGGAACGGCGCCAGGCTGAAGGCATACGGGCGGATCTGGTCGTCGGTGTAGCCGAACTTCTGCTTCACGAAGTTCCACCAGCCGATGCGGGTGTCGGCGCCGATCATGATCGGCTCGCCCTTCAGCGACACGAAGCTGTCATTGCCCATGCCGGGATGCGCCAGGATGACCGACGGATCTTTCTGGAACATTGCCGCGACCGCGACGAAGGGCAGGTTCTCGCGGGCGAAGTTCAGCGCCAGGAAGCTGTTGCCCGCGATGATGAAATCCAGCCGGCCGCCCATCAGCAGTTGCGCCTGGTTCACCTGCGGGCCGCCCTGCCGGATGGTTACGTCCAGCCCATGGCGCGCGTAGATGCCCTCGGCGACCGCTTGGTAATAGCCGCCGTACTCGGCTTCGGCGAGCCAGTCGATGCCGAAGGTGACCCGGTCGGCCGCGCGGGCCGGAACCAGGCTTGCCCATAGTCCGGAAGCGGCGAAGGCTAGTGCCGCGAGCAGGCGGAGGGCTGCGAACAGGCGAAGTTTCGGCAAGGTTGGGCCCCGGTTGGTCTGTTGTGGCCCATGTTGCACGGGCACGCATGCAAGTCGCCCCCTCGGAAATCCGGGGCAGAACGGGACTATGAAGCAGAAGTACGAAGGCGGCGTGAAGGATTGGTGGTTTGAGCGAGGCGCGGGTCAAGGCTGGGCTATGGGTGTCGGCGGCGTTGCGGCTGGCGTTCCAGGATGGCCGCGGCGGGGCGGTGCTGCGGCGGGGAGATGCCGATGCCGGCGGCATCCTGGTGGTGTTGCGGGGCCATGAGGGGCTGTGCGTGCTGAGCCAGGTCAGCAGCGGGGACGGCGAGCGGGCCTGGTTGCGGGCGACCGGACCGGCGCCGGTGCAAGACGCCGTGGCCGATGCCTATGTGGAGCGCCAGCTCGGCCGCGATCCGGATCTGTGGGTGGTGGAGTTCGATGCGCCCGACTACCTGCCGCCCTTCGCCGGCAAGGTGCTTTAACGGCATCGTCACACCTTCCGTATATGCCTTCCCAAAACATCCGGAGCATGAGTTGCACGTCCGATCGGTTGTCGTTTTCTGTGGTTCGCGTCCGGGGCATAACCCGGCCTGGCTGGCGGCCGCGCGGCAGATGGGCCGCGGTCTGGCGCAGGCGCGCATCCGGCTGATCTATGGCGGCGGTCGGGTCGGCCTGATGGGCGCGGTGGCCGATGCGGTGCTCGCCGGCGGCGGCCAGGTGCTCGGCATCATCCCCGAGTTCCTGACCGCAATGGAAGTGGCGCATGGCGGGCTGACCGAACTGGTCGTGACCGACAGCATGCACACGCGCAAGCGCATGATGTTCGATCGCGCCGATGCGTTCATCACCCTGCCCGGCGGTCTCGGCACGCTGGACGAGACGGTGGAGATCATCACTTGGCGCCAGCTCGGGCTGCACGCCAAGCCGGTCTTGATCTGCAACATCGAAGGGTGGGCGGACGGTCTGCTCTCGGCGTTCCGGCGTTCCATCGCCGATGGTTTCGCCTCGGAAAGCGCACGCGGTCTCTACGAGGTGTTGCCCGACGTGCCAGCCGTCCTGAACAGGTTGCAGGACATGTCCGCACCTGCTGCGGCCGATTCGGATCGTCTGTGATCGGCGATTTTGGGTAAAGTTCTAAAACCCGGAAACAACGAAGGCCCCGAGCTGCCATACCTGGCTGCCACGGGGCCTTCGCATTGTGTGACGGCCCTATGCAGGCCGGCGTTGTCCTCGGATCAACCCGCTAGAGAGGCTCCGGCAGTGTTCATCCAGGTCGCGGCGGCACAAGGCTGCATCAAACAATGAGACACTGGATCACCTCCTTTCGGTTGTTGCTGAAGGAAAGCGTGGTGATCCTCCGCCGAGTCGTCAAGCACGTTCTTTCCCGCCCGCCACGCTCATCCGCGCGGGCGCCGATCCATCCCGCAGCGATCTCCCGCGGGCCACTGCCTTGCAGAGCACGCGGGCGCCCGGTATATGCCGCCGCTCGGTCGGAGCGTAGCTCAGCCTGGTAGAGCGCTTGCTTCGGGAGCCAGAGGCCGGAGGTTCGAATCCTCTCGCTCCGACCAACTCCACATTTTCGTGTCAGTCCAAAAACGGGTTGCGGATCGTCAGCCGGTCCTCGATGACGCGGCCATGCTGCATGTCCTCTGTCAGCAGGGTGCGGCAGCCGGCCTTAATGGCGGCGGCGGCGATCAGGCCGTCGTAAATGTTCAGGCCGTCGCGCGCTGCAAGCCGCAACGCGTGCTCGTGAATCTCAGCGGTAACCGGCATCGGGTCCTGGCACAGCTTGCGAAACGCCGAGAGCGCTGCGGTGATCTGCGGCCAGGTCCAGTCAAATTTGCGGCTCGCGACCGAGGCGAACTCGTTGAGCACCTGCACGCCCAGTTGCCCGCCTTCCAGCAGCAGGCGGCGCGCTACCGAATGACGGCGGTCGGAACTGTCGATGGCATAGACAAGGATGTTGGTGTCGAAGAAGACCTCAGTCCTCGTAGGCATCTGCGCGCTTGAACACGTAGCCGGGGGGCAGCCGCAGGTTCAGCGCGTCGAGCCGTGCGAGCGCGTCCTCGCGGCTTTGGTCGCGCGACACCTCGAACCGCCGCTCGCTGGCAATCTCGATCTGGATGTCGTCGCCCTCCTTCAAGCCAAGCCCTTCCACGACCGCGGAAGGCAGACGAATTGCCAGACTGTTACCCCACCTGCCCACCTGCATCGCACGCCACCCCTGATATACTTCCGGTAGTGTATATCATGTCGTGGTGGCGGAAATCTATGGCCGATCACCGGGCGAGTGGTGCGCCGAGCGACCATTCGTGGCCGAATGGGTCCTTGAGGCGGGCGTAACGCTCCCCCCAGAACATGTCGGCCGGCGGCATGGTGGGTGTGGCGCCCGCCCCGGTTGCCTGGGCGAACACCGCATCGCAATCGTCCACGCCCATGTGCAGGACGATCCCGCGCGGCTGGCCCGCTACCGGCGCCTGCGACACGCCGCCGGAGTATTCGGGGAAATCGTCGGACAACATGATGATGCCGTCGTTGATGCCGAGCCTCACGTGCAGGATGCGCACCCCGTCATCCGCCATCTGCCGGTAGATCTCGTATGCCCCGAAAGCTGCCTTGTAGAAGGCGACGGCGGCCTCTCCGCCGACGACGCTCAGGTAGGCGATGACGCCCTTTGGTGTTGGGGGTGATTCGGACATGTCCCGTGCCCTCTCGCTGTGTCTCCCGGCGGCGAGCGTATCATCCCGGGCGGAAGCTGGCGAGGAAAGTGCGGCCTGGCCGCTCGATCAGCCGATAGGTGAGGTCGGCGCCGGCCAACAGGAAAAGCAGCACCAGGCTCGCAGAAACGAAATCGGCCGGCGCGGGCGGCAAGACCAGCCGCATGGCGGCACGCGCCTCATCCAGCGGATGCAGCAGGAAGATGTGCAGCAGGTATAACGAGTAGGATATCTCGCCCAGCCAGACGATCGGCGCACGGGCGAACAGGCCCGGCATGCCCCGGTTTCCGCCGCAGGCCAGGCAAAGGACCATCGCCGGGAACAGCGGGTAAACCACAGGGTCGGGCACGCTCGCCGCCAACATCGCCACGAACACGGCCAGCATGGTCCAGCCCGCTTCGGGGCGGGCCGCGAGGCGGGCGGCCGGCGGCCAGGTGGACAGCCGGAACACGCCTAGCCCGAGGGTGAAACCGGCTAGGCATCGCATCATCGGTCCGGCGGTCCGCCCATCCCACGCGTCGAGCATCCGTCCGTGGTCGCCCTCCGTATGGAGCAGCACCGCCGTGCCCAGCAGCAGAACCGCAGCACCGAAGACGCCGGCCAGGGCGGCGCGCGGTCCACGGTGCAGCATGCAGCCGGCCAGCAGGGGAAATGCCCAGTAGGCGGCCCATTCGGTGCTGATCGACCACGCCGGGCCGATCGAGCTTTGGGCGATGCCCCAGGATTGCACCAGCAGCAGGTTGGCCGGGATGCCGATCCAGGGATGCGGCACCGGCGCCGCTATCCAAGGACGGGGCAGCTGGAAGCCGCCATAGCGCCAGGCGGTGTAGGCAAAGCGGAACACCAGGATGGCGGCGTAGATCGGGTAGAGGCGGGCTACCCGCCGCCACAGGAAACCAGCAAACGCGCGTCCGCGAAGTCCGGCCTCGAACAGGTGCCCGTAGGTGAGCGCCATCACGAAGCCGCTCAGCACGAAGAACACATCCACCGCCAGGTAGCCGCGCCCGGCGAGCAGCGCGGGCACCCCGCCGATGAACCGCGCCGGGAGCAGCAGATGGTAGGCCACGACCCAAAGGGCCGCCACGCCGCGCAGGCCGGTGAGCGACGGGATGTCCGTCCGGCCAGTGGCTCTAGCGCTTATGGGCGCCCCACAGCATCAGCCAGCGCACCGGGAACACCCACAGGAAGCCTGCCAGCGGGTAGTAGATGGCCTGCACCGCCCAATGCAGCGGACGAACCTGGTCGGCCAGGACCGCGGCGCCACCGATCCAGACGGCGGCAAAGGCAAGGATGGCGGCGGCAGCGACCGGCGTTCGGGACATCAGCGGGCGTTAATTCAAACCCTGCCTGTGGGCAAGGCGCGCGGCGTGACCCTATACAGCACCGCCACCCCGTCCCTCCTGCCGAGTACGTGCGCCTCATGAACCTCAAGGACCACATCCGCTCGATCCCGGATTTCCCGAAGCCCGGCATCCTGTTCTACGACATCTCGACCCTGCTGGCGCACCCCGACGCGTGGCAGGTGGCGATGGGCCGGATGGCGAAATGCGTCGGCCGCCACCGGCCCGACCTGCTGGCCGGCATCGAGTCCCGCGGGTTCCTGCTGGCCGCTCCGCTCGCGCTGAAACTCGGCTGCGGGTTCGTGATGATCCGCAAGCGCGGCAAGCTGCCCGGCGCGACCATCGGGCTGGACTACGCGCTGGAATACGGCACCGACCGGGTCGAGATCCAGGCGGACGCCATCACCCCCGGTCAGCGCGTCGTGGTGGTGGACGACCTGCTGGCCACCGGCGGTACCATGGCGGCCGGCATCAAGCTGTTGCGCAGCGTGGGGGCGGAGGTGCCGGCGGCAGCGGCCTTGATCGAGCTCACGTTCCTCGGCGGCCGGGCCAAGCTGGACGTGGAGGCGGAAACGCTGATCGCCTATGACGAGTAACCCCGGCTAATCGTCGGTGATCGGCGCATTGCGGGCACGCAGAAGCACCATGCCCAGCGCGGCCGACGCCAGGAACAGCGCGGCACCGAGGCCCAGTTGCACCGAGCGGTTCAGGTGCGTGCCGCTGCCCGCCAGTGCAAACACGGCGGTCTGGGGCACGTAGCCGAGCAGGCTTGCCGCGAGGAACGGCGCCGGGCGCAGGCCCGACACGCCGGCCAGCAGGTTGAGCACCAGGTTGTTGCCCACCGGCAGCAGCCGCAACGTCAATGTCGCGGTGAATGGGCGCAGAGCGAGAAAGCGGTCCGCCCGCGCGAGGCGTCCGCGCAAGAACCGGGTGGCCCAGGCGCGAGCGATGGTGCGGGCCCACCAGAAATCCAGTGCGCAACCCAGCATCTGGGCCACCAGGGCCAGCGCCCCGCCTCGCCAGGCGCCGAACGCGTAGCCGCCCGCAAAGGCCACCGCCTGGCGCGGCACGCCGGCCGCCGCCAGCAACGCACCCGACAACACCAGCGTCGCGGCGCCCATCGGTGTCGCCCGCGCATTCGCCAGGAACCCTGCGCCGAGTCCGCGCGCCGCGAGTGCCGCGGCGACGAGGCCGCACAGCAGCAGCCCGGCCTTCAGCAGGCCGGCGCCCGCGCCGCCTGCCCGGCTGGCGGCCGCCGTCAGGTCAGCCGGTCGAGCCAAAGCCGCCCGCACCCCTGGCCGTATTGCGGGAGAAGCTGTCCACCACGGTGAACGCCGGCCGCAGGATCGGCACGAACATCATCTGCGCGATCCGGTCGCCCGGCTCGATGACCACGGGCGGCGTGCCGGCGGCATTGCGGTTCCAGGCGCTGACCATGATCGGGCCGGTGTAGTCGGCGTCGATCACCCCGACCAGGTTGCCCACGACCAGGCCCTTCTTGTGGCCCAGCCCCGACCGCGGGACGATCACGGCGGCCATGCCGGGATCCGCCATGTGCACCGCGAACCCGGCGCCGATCAGCACCGCGGGCGATTGCGGGTGCAGGTGGAGCGGCGCGTCGAGGCAGGCATGCAGGTCGATCGCCGCCGCCATCTCGCTCTGGTAGCGGGGCAGGCCCCAGCCGTGCACGCGCGGGTCCAGGATGGTGATCTCGATCGGCGACAGTGCAGGAACTCCCGGTCGGCAAGGCCCATGCGGCGCGGCGGGCACCGCCACGGGCAGATGCGTTTAACGCGCTTCGACCGGGATGCCCAACTCGGCGCCCAGCGCGCGCGCCAATGCCTCCGCACGGAACGGCTTCTGCAGGGTGGCCCGTACGAACGGGCCGGTCTCACCCATCGCGGTCGGCCCGTAGCCGGTCATGATCACCACCGGCACCTCGGGCCGGATCCGGGCGATTGCCGCCGCCAGCTCCACGCCGGTCATCTGCGGCATCGTCAGGTCGGCGAGCACCAGGTCGATATCGGAACTGCGCACCAGGTCGAGCGCGTCGGCGCCGCTCTCGGCTTCCAGCACGTGCGCGCCCATCTCCTCGAGCATCGAGCGGGCGGTCTCGCGCACGTCGGCGTCGTCGTCCACCACCAGCAGCCGCGCGCCGGCCAGCGCGTTCGGGGCCACAGGCACCAGCGGACCGGACCTCGGCAGCACCGCGCCCTCGGGTGCGCGCGGCAGGAACAGGCTGACCGTGGTGCCCTGGCCCGGCTTGCTGGTGATCGAGACGCCGCCGCCCAGTTGCTGTGCCACGCCCAGCACCTGCGGCAGCCCCAGCCCCGAGCCGCGACCGACATCCTTGGTGGTGAAGAACGGCTCGAACACCCGTGCCAGCACGTGCGGCGGCATGCCGTGGCCGGTGTCGGACACGTGCAGCACCGCGTGCTCGCCCTCCGGCGGGTCCTCGGCGCGGACCGGCGGGCCGGTATGGACGGACGCCGTGCGGATGGTCAGCCGCCCGCCGCCGGGCATGGCATCGCGCGCGTTGATGGCGAGGTTGAGCAGGACCAGCTCCAGCTGCGGCGCGTCGCCCATCGCCGGGCAGGGTTCGGTGTCGACCTCCACATCGACCTCCACGGTCCGGCCGAGCGTGCCTTCCAGAAGCTGGGTCATCCCGATCACCAGCCCGTTCAGATCGACCGGCTCGACCTGCAGATGCTGGCGGCGGGCAAAGGCGAGCAACTGCCCGGTCAGCCCGGCGCCGCGGCCGGCGGCGCGGGCGGCATTGGCGAGCAGCGAAGCCGGTCGGCTGCCCGGGCTGAACACCGACTCGACATGCGGCCCGAGCAACTCGAGGCAGCCCGAAATGGCCATCAGCAGGTTGTTGAATTCGTGCGCGACGCCGCCGGTCAGCTGGCCCACCGCCTCCAGGCGTTGCGAGCGGCGGCGCACCTCCTCGGCTTCCAAGCGGGCGGTGACGTCCTGCAGCGTGGTCAAAGCGAGCGTGAGCTGGCCGTCCTGGCCCAGCACCCGGCTGGCATTCACCTCCAGGTCGATGGCGGGCCCGGTCTCGGGGCGCAGCATCAGCAGCTCGCGCGGCACCGGCAGGCCGGCGCGGGCGCGCGCCCATGGCAGCTCGTTGCGGGTCAGCTCGCGGGTGCCGCGATACATCTGGGGCCAACTCGCCGGGTCGATCCGCCCCTGCATCGGCAAGCCGAACAGCCGCCGCGCTTCCTGGTTGACGAAATACGGCTGGCCATCCGGCTGGTGCACCACCACGCCCACCGGCATCTGGTCCAGGATGTCGCCGAGCTGGCGCCGCTGCTCCTCGAGTGCCGTGTTGACGCGGGCGAGCTCGCCGGTGCGAGCCTCCACGCGGCTGGCCAGCGAGGCGTTCATCCCGGCGAGCGCCTGCCGCCGTTCGACCAGGACGCGGGCCGCTGCGAACATGGCGCGAGCCACCGCATCCGCCTCGGCCAGCCCTTGCGGGATCGCCGTCCAGCTGCCGCTCTCGCCCAGGGTGCGGGCCGCCTGCGCCATCGCCTCGATTGGCTTGGCGATGCCGCGCGCCACCCGCACGGCGCCGAGCAGGCCGAGAACGATCGCCGCCGATCCGAACCAGATCAGCAGGAAGGTCGATTGCCGTCCCGCCGCGGCGATCGCTGCCCGCGGCGATGCGACCGCGACGATCCAGTGCGACCTGTCCGACCGGCTATATGCCACCACCACGTGGGTACCGTCGATCGCGGTGCCGTCGCGCACCCCTTCTCGACTCTGGGCCAGGCTTTCGCGCAGGCGGGCGCCGGCTGGCCGGCCAACGAAACGCTGCGGCTCCTGAGTGCGGGCGACCAGCGTGCCCGCCGTGTCGAGGATGCTGGAGACCCACCCGGCCGGGAGCGGGTCCCGCAGCAGCAACGCCTGCATCAGGCTGACCGGCATCACCAGCTGAAGGTCGTAGGTGTGCCGCCCGCCGCCGCCGAGCGGCAGCACCACCCTGACCGCGAGCGCGCTCTGGCTGGCCGGCGGCGCGCCGTTCTGCGCCAAGCCCCCGCCGGCCGCCGGGGCAGGTGCCGCAAACATCGGGGCCACCGGCGATATGATGGTCTGGCCGACAACCTCGTGGGTCCATTCGGGCTGCGGCATGGTGATCGACGGCGTTCCAGCGGGACGGCTGGTATCGACCAGCACCCGGCCGGTGGCATCGACCAGCACGATCGCGGTGCCGGGCATGGCGGTGGCCCGCGCCAGCCGGTCGAACTCGCCGAGCTGGAACGCCCGCAGCTCCTCAGTGACCGCCAGGGTGTGCAGCAGCAGCTCGGCCTGCGCGAACTCGCGGTCCACCAGCTGGTCGAGCCCGCGCGCGGTCGCCAGCAGCGCCGTGTCGGCATCCTCGCGCGAGATGATGAAGATGCGGCCGGTCAGCAGCGCCGAGATGGCAAGACACGGCAGCACCAGCAGCAGCGCCAGCCGCAGCAGCCTGACCCGGACGCTGCCGGCGGTTTTCATGCCGCGGTCTTCATGGCAGGCGCGCCGCCCCCAGCGATGCGGCCACCCGGTGCGCGAGGCGGCGGGCAACCTCCTGCTTCGGCAGGTCGGGCCAATGCTCCTCGCCATCGGCATCGACGATGTGCACCGTGTTGCGGATGCCGCCCATGATGCCGGTCTCGGCGCGCACGTCGTTGGCCACGATCCAGTCGCAGCCCTTGCGCACGCGCTTGGACCGCGCCTCGGCCAGGAGGTTGCCGGTTTCCGCGGCGAAGCCCACCGTCAGGCGCGGCCGGCGCGGGCCCGGGCGGGACAACACGGCCAGGACGTCGTCGGTCGGGACGAGGTCGAACACCGGAGGCCCAGCCGATTTCTTCATCTTCCCTGGCGACGGGTGCGCCATCCGCCAATCGGCAACCGCCGCTGCGAAGATCGCTACATCGGCCGGCAGTGCGCTTTCGCACGCGGCCAGCATCTCGGCCGCTGTCTCGACCCGGTGCACGCTGACCGAAGGCGGGTCGGGCAGCGCCACCGGCCCGCTGACGAGGGTGACGCGTGCCCCCATGCCCGCCAACGCCGCGGCGATGGCAAAGCCCTGGCGGCCGCTGCTGCGGTTGGCGATCACTCGCACCGCGTCGATCGGTTCCTGCGTCGGGCCTGCGGTGACCAGCGCGTGCCGGCCGGCGAGCAGGCCGGCTTCGGCGAAGAACGCGTCGATCGCGGCCAGGATGGCGGCGGGTTCGGCCAGCCGCCCCGGACCGAACTCGTGGCAGGCCATCTCGCCCTCGTCCGGCCCGACGAACCGCACGCCGCGCGCCGCCAGCGAGGCGACATTGGCCACGGTTGCAGGGTGCTGCCACATGCGCACGTTCATTGCAGGCGCGGCGAGCACCGGCTTGTCGGTGGCCAGCAGCAGCGTCGTCGCGAGGTCGTTGGCAATGCCGGCCGCATGGCGCGCCAGGATGTCGGCCGAGGCGGGGGCGACCACTACCAGGCCGGCGGCGCGGCTGAGCTCGATATGACCCATCTCGCTCTCGTCGGTCAGCGACCACAGGTCGGTGTGGACGGGCGTCTCGCTCAGCGCCTGCAGGCTCATGGCGGTGACGAAATGGGCGCCCGCCTCGGTCAGCACGGTGGTGACGCCGTAGCCGGCCCGGCGCGCCATCCGCACCAGTTCCAGCGCCTTGTAGGCTGCGATCCCGCCCGAGACGATGAGCAGGATGCGCTTCAGAGGCGCCATCCCGAATGGATGGCGGCGATCCCGCCCGAAAGGTTCTCGAAGCGTACCCTGTCCAGTCCGGAGGCGGTCATCATGGCAGCCAGGCTCTCCTGATCGGGAAAGGTGCGAATGCTTTCGGCCAGGTAACGATAACTGTCTCCGTCGCCGGCTACCAGCTTTCCGACGCGGGGCAGCACGCCGAACGACCAGCGGTCATAGACGCCTTCCAGCACAGCAACCTGCAAGCGGGAGAATTCCAGGCAGAAGAAGCGTCCGCCGGGCTTGAGCACCCGCCTCACCTCACGCAGAACGGCCGGCTTGTCGGTGCAGTTTCGCAGGCCGAACGCCATGCTGACCGTATCGAAGCTGGCATCCGGCAACGGCAGCCGCTCGGCATCGGCAACGGCGTAGCGGAAGCCGGCCACCATGCCGCGCGCGATTGCCCGGTCCCGCCCGGCGCCCAGCATGGCGGCGTTGATGTCGGTCAGCAGGACGGGGCCGCCGCCGAGGCTGCACCAGGCGGCCGCGATGTCGCCGGTACCGGATGCGAGGTCCAGCAGCGTGCGGTTCGGCGTCGGGCGCAGGCGGGTGGCGAAGATGCGCTTCCACACGCGGTGGATGCCGAGCGACATGATGTCGTTCATCAGGTCGTAGCGTGGCGCCACGCTATCGAAGACCGCACGGACCAGCGGTTTCTTCTCGGCAGCCGGCACGCGGCGGAACCCGAAATCGGTTTCCCGTCCGGGAGCCCCGCCGGGGCCGGGACCTGTTGACAACCCGCCTGCAGCGGGGCCGCTCTGTTCGTTATTCACCGGTGGTGTATAGCCTCAAACCGCCCCATGCCGGAACTCCCCGAAGTCGAAACCGTGATGCGTGGCCTGCAGACCAGGTTACAGGGGCGTGTCATTGTCGGCGCCGTGCTGCGGCGGCGAGACCTCCGCTGGGCGGTTCCGGCAGGGTTGCCGGGCCGGCTGGCGGGCGCCCGCGTGCAGGGCTTCGTGCGGCGCGGCAAATACATCCTGATGCGGATCGAGGGTGGCGACAGCGTCCTGCTGCATCTCGGCATGTCCGGCCGCATGAACATCACCCGGTCGCCCGCGGGAGCGCCGGAGGTGGCGCACGAACACCTCGTGCTGCAAACCGACGATGGCTGGCGCATCGCCTTCGTCGATCCGCGGCGGTTCGGCAGCCTCGACCTGATCGCCACCGGCGCCGAGCACACGCACCGGCTGCTCGCCTCGCTAGGGCCCGAACCGCTGGGCGCCGGCTTCGACGCCGCTGCGCTGTCGGCCGCGCTGGCGGGGCGCCGCACCCCCATCAAGGCGGCATTGCTGGACCAGACCGTGGTTGCCGGGCTGGGCAACATCTATGTGTGCGAGGCACTGTTCCGTGCCCGCCTGTCGCCACGCCGGCTGGCTTCGAGTGTCGCCGGCGGCCGCGCGCAGCGGCTGGTAACGGCCATCCGCGAGACGCTGACCGAAGCGATCGCTGCCGGCGGCTCGTCGCTACGGGACTATGTGCAGCCGAGCGGCGAGCTGGGCTATTTCCAGCACGCCTGGAAGGTGTACGGACGCGCGGGGCAGCCTTGCGAGCGCTGCCCGGGGGCACCGGCGTGCGGCGGCATCAGCCGGATCGTGCAGGCGGGGCGGAGCACCTTCTTCTGCGCGCGCACGCAACGGTGAACCGTGCGGACCAAGCGATGCGGGCGGGGCGCGGCTTGCAGCCGCCAGGGGCAGCATCCCTGCGGAACGCCGGGGCGCGCTGCACTGCGGCAATGGTCCCGGCGGAGGCCGCGGAAGGGCTCCTCGGCTTGACTTGCCGCGGCACGGACCCTAGAAACCTGCCTCCCCAGAGGTGCCCGGCTGGCTGGCCCGCCATTGGGAAACGTTGAACACGGCCCGTCCGCGAACTGCAGAGATTGATCCGACCCCATGGCGAACACTGATTCCGCACGCAAGCGCATCCGCCAGAACACCGTCCGTGCCGCGCGCAATGCCGCGCGCAAGTCTCGCATGCGCACCTTCGTCAAGAAGGTCGAGGCGGCGATCGCGAGCGGTGATCAGCAGGCTGCCAACGCGGCCCTGCGGGAGGCGCAGCCGGAGATGCAGCGGGCAGCCGGCAAGGGTGTGATCCATCGCAACACCGTCGCGCGCAAGCTGTCCCGCATGAGCGCGGCCATCAAGCAGATCGTCACCGCCTGATCTGAGCAAAGGCGGCCGAACGCCGCGTTCAGGTACCCGGGTCCGGTGTCGCCGTTCGCCGTTCCGGGTATTCGTTTCCGAAAGGTATCTATAGTTGCCGGATTTGCAAGTCCTGGTGTAAGCAGCCAGCGTCTTTGCAACCTTGCGACCAGTGTCCGGCTCCGGGCCGTGTTGCAGCTCCATTCAACTCGCAACATTTTTTGCCCGAGTGGCAATATTCATGCCGGTAATACTGTTACTTAACTTGCCGTAAGATTTCGTTTGCCTTGGACCACGATCGCGCTTAGATTTTTTCTTACCGGCCGACCCGGGTAGCGCTGAAAAGACTGTAATTGTTAGGGTTTTGTCCCGGCTGACCGCGTTGTCAGGCGGATGACCTGTGCCCTGAGGGCGGTGCGCGATGCACCCCGAGGCGACTGCTCGACGTCAAGCAATTGGGGAAGTGTCACTTGAGCTCCGGCAGCAATCGCAGCACTCAAACCGCTTTCAGCCGTAGCTCGAACGAGGAGCATAATTCGCTCGATAGCCGGCTCGACTGCCTGCCGAACCCGCCGAACCAGTCGGTGATCGGCCAGGGGTGCAGCCAGGCCGGCGGCGAGCAGGGCGCGAGCCAGTGGTCGCCGAGCGCGCAGATGACGACGCAATGGGCCCGCATCCGTGGCCGCCTGCAAGCCGAGGTCGGCGATGTCGAGTATCGCAGCTGGCTCAAGCAGATGACGCTGGCCGGGGTCGATGGCGAGGAGCTGATCGTCCACCTGCCCACCCGTTTCCTGCGGGATTGGGTACGCACGCATTACGGCGAGAAGATCAGCACGCTTTGGCGGCAGGAGAACCCGGCCGTCCAGCGTGTGGAGATCCGTGTCGGCGGGAAGCCGGCTGCGGGCCTCGCCGAAAGCCTCGCCGCCCCGCCGCCCGCGCCGGTGATGGCCGCCCCGCTGCGCAGCCATGCCGGGCAGGCCAGGGTGACCGAGGAACTGTCCGCACCGCTGGACGTGCGCTTCACCTTCGACAGCTTCGTGGTCGGCAAGCCGAACGAGTTCGCCTATGCCTGCGCGCGCCGCGTGGCCGAGCAGCCGGGCGCCAAGGAGTTCAACCCGCTGTTCCTGTATGGCGGAGTGGGCCTCGGCAAGACGCATCTGATGCATGCGGTCGGGCTGGAGTTGACGCGCCGCGGTGCAGCGCACCCGACCGTCGCTTACATGTCGGCCGAGAAGTTCATGTATCGCTTCATCGCGGCGCTCCGCTCGCAGCAGACCATCGAGTTCAAGGATCAGCTGCGCTCGGTCGATGTGCTGATGATCGACGACCTGCAGTTCCTGATCGGCAAGGACAACACGCAGGA
>CAZZWO010000057.1:0-15209 GCA_964657885.1 uncultured Acetobacteraceae bacterium
GCGCTGCATACCGCGTACGGCCTCGATGCCGCCTGATATCGCCCTGCAAGCACCGCCGCCGGTGACGCTGCCCGGCGTGACTTCGGAGCTGGACCAGGCTCGACGCCGGCTCGACCGGCTGTGGTCGCGCGGCTGCGCCTTCCTCGGCACCCGGACCGCCATCATGGGCGGGGCGATGAGCTGGGTCAGCGAGCGCAACCTGGTGGCGGCGATCTCGAACGCCGGCGGCTTCGGCGTGATCGCCTGCGGTTCGATGGGCCCGGAGCTGCTGGAAGCCGAGATCGCGGCCACCCAGGCGCTGACCACGATGCCGTTCGGCGTCAACCTGATCACCATGCACCCGCAGCTCGACGACCTGATACAGGTGTGTCTGCGCGCCGGCGTCACCCACGTGGTGCTGGCGGGCGGTATCCCGCCGGGCCCGGCGGTGCGCGCGGTGAAGGATGGCGGTGCGAAGCTGATCTGCTTCGCCCCGGCATTGGTGCTGGCCCGCCGCTTCGTCAAAACGGGCGCCGACGCGCTGGTGATCGAGGGCTCCGAAGCCGGCGGCCATATCGGCCCGGTGTCGCTGACAGTGCTGGCGCAGGAGATCCTGCCGCATGTCCGCGAAGTCCCGGTGTTCGTGGCGGGCGGCATCGGCCGTGGCGAGGCGATCCTGTCCTACCTGGAGATGGGGGCGTCCGGCGCCCAGCTCGGCACGCGGTTCGCGGCGGCAACCGACAGCATCGCGCACCCGAACTTCAAGCGGGCGTTCATCCGCGCCAACGCCCGCGACGCGCTGCCCTCGGTGCAGCTCGATGCGCGCTTCCCGGTGATCCCGGTGCGCGGTCTGGTGAATGAGGGCACGCGCCGCTTCCTCGAAGCCCAGGCCGAGGCGCTGCGCCGTTTCCAGGCGGGCGAGGTCACCAAGGAGGCGGCCCAGCTCGAGATCGAGCATTTCTGGGCCGGTGCGCTGCGCCGCGCGGTGATCGACGGCGACGTCGAGGGCGGGTCGGTGATGGCCGGCCAGTCGGTCGGCATGGTGACCAGGGAGCAGAGCGTGGCCGAGGTGATTGCCGAGCTCGTGGACCAGGCGACAGCGGCGATTGCGGCGCGTGGCTGACCCGGCCGGCGGTGTCTGACCGTTGCACATGGCACCGGTAACACCCGCTCGCCGGTTGCTGAACCGCCTGCGCGGCATGATGGCCGCGGGCACCGCCAATCTGTCCGACATCGTGGCGCTCGTGGCGGCCGAAATGGTGGCAGAAGTGTGCTCGGCCTATGCGTTGCGGGCCGGCGAGATACTGGAGCTGCGGGCCACCCACGGGCTCAACACCGCGGCTGTCGGGCGTACCCGGCTACGGGTGGGCGAGGGAATCGTTGGCCTGGTCGCCGCTACCGGGCAACCGCTGAACCTTGCCGACGCGCAGAACCACCCCGCCTTCGCGTATCGCCCGGAGACAGGGGAGGAGCCTTACGCCTCCATGCTGGCGGTTCCGGTGCGCCGCGGCGGGCGCATGCTGGGGGTGCTGACGGTGCAGAACCGGGCGCCGCGCCACTACTCGGACATCGAGACCGAGGTGGTCGAGACGGTGGCGATGCTGCTGACCGACCTGCTTGCGGCCGGCGGCTCGGATATCCGTGAGGGATTTGTGGCCAGCCTGCCGCGCCAGTTCGATGCGGCGTTACTGTCGCCCGGTATCGTGTTCGGGCGCGTCTTGCTGCATGGCGCGACCGTGGCGCCGGGCCGGCTGCTGGCGGACGATCCTGGTGCCGAGCTGGTGCGCCTGAACGGTGCGCTGCACGAGATGCGGGCCGGGCTGGACAGCCTGATCGAAACGCAATTGCCGGGGTTGGCCGCGGATGGCGGCAACGCGCCGCGCGACATCCTGGACGCGACGCGGCAGGTGGCGGCCGGCGACGGCTGGCTGAAGCGGGTGGCCGAAGCGGTGCAGGGCGGCCTGACCGCCGACGCGGCGGTACACCGTGTGGCGAACGAATTCCGGATCCGGATGCGGCGGATCGTCGATCCGTACCTGCGCGAGAGGCTGGCCGACCTGGAGGACCTCGCCGGGCGATTGCTGGTGGCGTTGAGCGGCGACAAGGAGGCGTTTCCCGACGCGGCCGGCGCCATCCTGTTCGTTCGCCGGCTCGGCCCCGCGCAGTTGCTGGACTGGCACGCGCGCGGCATCGCCGGCGTGGTGATCGAGGAGGGGTCGGCCGGCGGCCATGCGGCCATCGTTGCCCGCGCGCTGGGCCTGCCCGCCGCCGGTGGCGCGCGCGGGGCGATCGACGCCGCCGAGGATGGCGACGAGGCGGTGCTCGACGCCGATGAGGGCACGCTGATCCTGCGGCCCGACCCCGGCGTGCGCGAGGCATACGAGCGCGCGCTGTCGGCCCGTGCGGTCCGCAGCGCCGCCTGGGCCGAACTGCGCGACGTGCCGTCGGTGACGCGCGACGGCCAGGCGTTCACCCTGATGATGAATGCCGGCCTGGCGCTGGAGCTGGACCAGATGGACAGCACGGGCGCCGCCGGCATCGGGCTGTTCCGCACCGAAATTGCGATGATGGCGCGCGGCACGGTGCCCGATGTCGCCGAGCAGGCCGGCATCTACTGCCGTGTGCTGGACGTGGCGGGTGACCGCCCGGTGCTGTTCCGCACGCTCGATCTCGGCAGCGACAAGCTGCTGCCTGACAGCCCCAGACCCGAGGAGGAGAACCCGGCGATGGGCTGGCGCAGCCTCCGCGTCGGGCTCGACCGCCCCGCGGTGCTGCGGCGCCAGTTGCGCGCCCTGCTGCTGGCGGCCGGCGGACGCCCGCTGAGTGTCATGTTCCCGATGGTCACCACGCTGGCTGAATTCCGGCAGGCGCGCGGCCTGCTGTTTGCCGAGGCGGCCAGGGTGCGCCCGGCGCCCGCGAAGTTGGCGATCGGCACCATGCTCGAGGTGCCGGCGCTGTTCTGGCAACTGCCCGAACTCCTGGCCGAGGTGGATTTCATCTCCATCGGTTCGAATGACCTGATGCAGTTCGTATTCGCCGCCGACCGCGGAACGCCGTCGCTGGCCGAACGCTACGATTTCCTGTCGGTACCGATGTTGCGCCTGATCGACGGGATCAGCCGCCAGGCCGCGGAGGCGAACGTGCCGTTGTCGCTGTGCGGAGAGGCTGCGTCCCGCCCGCTCGATGCGGCGGTGCTCCTCGCCCTCGGGGTCACCCGCCTGTCGATGTCGGCGTCGCGGCTGCTGGCGGTCAAGTCGGTGCTGACCGCGCTCGACCTCGGTGCCTTCCACTCGTTCCTGATGACGTTGAAACGCACCGCCGCAGCCTATTCCAGCCTCCGCGAACCGATCGCCGCCTGGGCGCGGGATCACGGATTGTCGGTTTGACGGAGGGCCTAGTAGTGCCCGCTGGCGGGTGCATGTATGTGCGGGGTATCGATCCGGACCACATCCATGTCTGACCTCGTTCAACGCAGCGATACCGAGGCTCCGGCGGCGCGGCTGGGTGCGGAACTCCGCGCGCGGCGGCAAAGCCTGGGGTGGGAATTGCCCGAGCTGGCCAACAGCCTGCGGATCAAGCAGCCGTATCTGGAGGCGATCGAGGCCGGGCGGATCGGCGACCTGCCGGGCACCACCTACGCGCTCGGCTTCGTGCGCGCCTACGCGTCGGCGCTTGGGCTGGCGGGCGAGCAGGTGGCAAGCCGCTTCCGCGCCGAGTCGGCCGAGGCGAATGTGCGTCCGGCGCTCAGCTTCCCGGCGCCGGTGCCGCAGCGCGGGGTTCCGGCCGGCGCGTTGATGCTGCTCGGGCTGGTCATCCTCGCGGGTGCCTATGCCGGCTGGTACTACGTGTCCGAACACCAGCGCACGCCGCCCGAGACGGTGCCGCCGATCCCCGACCATCTGCTGCCTCGCACCGCCGAGAAGCCCACCCCGTCGCCACAGGTCGCGTCGATCCTGCCCACCGCATCGGCGCCGACCCAGCCAGCCCCCTCGCCGGTCACGCCGCCGCATCCGGCGGGCGCTCCTGCTGCGGCAGGCGCAGGCACCGGCCCGGCCGGGTCCGCGGTCCCGGGTGCGGCGCCGCCGCCGGCGGTGGCGAACCCGCGCGCATCTCCGCCCGCGGCCGGAGTGGCTCCGAACGCCGCGGCAACGCTGCCCAATGCCGCTGTGCCGTCTGCCGCGCCGGGTTCGACGCCGTCTGCCGCGGCGGCCAGCTCGCCGGGAAGCACGCCGCCCGTCGCAGGTGGCGCGCCTGCGGGCACCCGCATCCTGGTGAAGGCGAATGCCGATGCCTGGGTGACGGTGAAACAGAAAGCCGGGCCACCGCTGCTGAACAAGCTGATGCACGCGGGCGACACCTGGCCGGTGCCGGCGAACCAGACGGGATTGACGCTGACCACGGGCAACGCGGGCGGCACCGAACTCGACGTGGACAACGCGCCCGTCGTCAGCCTGGGTGGCAGCGGGGCGGTGCGGCGCGACCTGCCGCTCGACGCCGACATGCTGAAATCCGGCCACCTGCCGCCGAGTGGCCGTTCGCGGCCGAAGCCAGCACCGGTGACGCCCGCCACCGAGTAGCGCCTGATCCGGCCGGAGCAGCCGGGTTTGGACCTGCGCCTGGAACCGGGCGGCGTCTGGCGTGTCATTTCGGGATGGAACCTTCCGCACCTCCATCCCCCCACTTCTCGCGCCTCGCCGCGCTCCCGCCGGCCGCATTCCTGCTGATAGCCGCCGGTGCCATGCCGTTCCGGGCCGCCGCCGCCGACCCGCCCGCCGCTCCGCCGAAAGCCGCCGCGCCGGTGCCTGCCCCGATCGCCCCGATCGCCCCACTCGCCCCAATCGCCAAGATCTCGGCGGGTGGCATCCTTGGCCGGGCGGTGAGGGGACCCGATGGCCAGGTGATCGGGCGGGTGGTCGATGTGCTGGTCGATGCTGGCAGCAACCCGCGCGCGGCAGTCATCGATTTCGGCGGGTTTCTCGGGGTCGGCAGCCGGCAGGTGGCGGTGGACTGGTCCGACATGACCTTCCCGCCGACCGGCAGCGGTGGCGACCTCAAGCTCGACCTGACACTCGACCAGATCAGGAATGCGCCGGCTTATACCGACCAGACCAAGCCTGCAGCCGTCGTCGAGCCGCCACCCGTCAAGCCCGCGGCGCAAGCCGCCCATTAAGATTGTCCCGCTTCATTGTCGCGTTTTCCGGAAGCGGCTGACGGCACTGCAACAGCACGCGCGAATGCGGGTCTGGACCGCATCAACTTCTTCACCGCGAACCTGCAGACCGCGTTCGGCCCGTTCATCGCCGTCTATCTGACGCAGCGGGCCTGGACGCAGTCCGACATCGGCGTGGCGCTCGGCGCCGGAGCCATCGCCGGCATGGCCGCCCAGGTGCCGGCCGGCGCGCTGGTCGATGCAATCCGCGACAAGGCGCGTGCGGCTGCGGCTGCCATACTGGCGATCATCGCGGGTGCGCTCACGCTCGCCTTGGCGCCGACCATGCTGCCGGTGCTCGCGGCCGAGATCAGCCACGCCTTCGCCAGTTGCATGCTGAACCCGGCGATCGCGTCGATCAGCCTCGATGTCGCCGGTGCGCGGACCGGGGCCGCAGGCGAGAGGCTGGGACGCAACGCCCGGTTCGCCTCGATCGGCAATGGCACGGCGGCGGGCCTGATGGCGGTGGTCGGCTGGCTGTCCGGGCCGCGTGCGGTGTTCTTCCTTGGTGCGCTGCTGGCGGTGCCCGGGCTGTTCGCGCTGCGGTCGGTCAAGACGGGATGGGGCCCGGGCCGTGGGGCGACCGAGGCGACTGCGCCGGGACCGCCGGGGCCGGTGGTGCCCGAAAGTTCATGGCCGTCGCTGCTGCGCCTTTTGCGCGACCGGCGGCTGGCCTGGTTCGCCGCCTGTTGCGCGCTGTTCCATCTGTCCAACGCGTTCATGCTGCCGCTCGCGGCAGGCGCCGCCACGTCCAGCCTCGGGGCAAGCGCCACGCTGGTGATCGGCGCCTGTATCGTCGGGCCTCAGATCGTGGTGGCGGCCCTGTCGCCGGCCGTCGGGCAGGCGGCGGAACGATGGGGCAGGCGGCCGGTCCTGGTCGCGGGCATGCTGGCGCTGCCGGTGCGCGGGCTGGCGTTGGCTTCGGTGGTCGGCAGCACCGTCCTGCCCGCCTGGCTGTTGATCCCGGTGCAACTGCTGGATGGCGTGAGCGGGGCGATGTTCGGCGTGCTGATGCCGCTGGTGGCGGCCGACATCACCCGTGGCACCGGGCGCTTCAACCTTTGCATGGGGTTTCTGGGCCTCGCGGTCGGAGCGGCAGCGTCTGCCAGCAGCGTGGCCGGTGGCTGGATCGCCGACCGCTCCATGCCGTGGGCCTTCCTGGCCCTGGGTGCGGCAGGCCTGGCCGGCGCCGGCGCCGGCTGGCTGATGCCGGAGACCAGGCCGGCGCCGCGTGAGGATGCCCTGCCACAGCTTACCGGCGAAGGCCGGCCGGGAAGCTGATCCATAGAGGCCGCTCAGGCGGGCTCACGGGAAGGGAGCCGGACCAGCAGGTGCTGCACCAGATCCTCGATCGAATAGGGCTTGGCCATGATGTCCGATGGGTTCTGCCAGGCGCCGAGTTCGGGTGCGCTGGCGTAGCCGGTGGCGAACAACACGGGCAGGTCCGGCCGGCGGGAACGGGCAAGGTTGGCGAGGTCGACGCCGCTCAGCTTGCCGGGCATCCGGACATCGGTGAACAGGATGTCGATCCCGGGGTCGTTCAGGAACGGCAGCGCCTCGGCCGCATCGCCGGCTGCCGTCACCCGGAAGCCGCGGGACAGCAGTGCCTCGACCATGGTCTGCTTGAGCAGCGTGTCGTCCTCGACCAGCAGAACGTGCTCGCCCTCCGGCCCCTCGGCAGAGGCGCGCCGGGAAAACGGGGGATGCACGCCCGGGTCCGGTTCAGCCGAAGCGGCCTGGGCGTCCGGCGAAGGCGGCACGATTGCGGGAAGCGCCGCTTTCGCCCGGGGCAGGATGAGTTTGACCCGGGTTCCGGCGCCGGGCGCGCTGTCGATGCGGACCCCACCGGCGGATTGGGTGACGAAACCGTAGATCTGCGACAGGCCGAGGCCGGTTCCGGCGCCCGGTGCTTTCGTGGTGAAGAACGGCTCAAACACCCGCGCCCTTACCGCCTCGCTCATGCCGCAGCCGGTATCGGTCACCGACAGGAAGACGTACTCGCCGGGCTCCAGCCAATCGGCGCCGGTCTCATCTGGCCGCCGGGCGCCCGGGCCGCCGCGCGTGACGATCAGGTTGCCGGTCGCGACGGTGACAGTCCCATCCGCCTCGATCGCGTCGCGGGCGTTGATGATGAGGTTCAGCAGCGCCGCCTCGACCTGGTTGCGATCGGCCAGCAACGGCCACGCGACTGCGTCGTCCTCATGCTGGACGTGCAGCTCGATCCGGTCCCCCAGGGTGCGGGCCATCAGGTCCTGGATGCCGGCCACGATCTGGGACGGCATCACCGCTTCGGGCGACAGGCGCTGGCGGCGGGAGAACGTCAGCAACTGGCTGGTCAGGCGGGCCGCCCGCCTGGAACCTTCGAGCGCGTTGGTGGTCAGACGCATGCCCCGCTCATCGAGCGGCGAGCGCTTCTGCAGCAGCTCCAGCGAACCCATGATCGTGGTCAGCAGGTTGTTGAAATCGTGCGCGATCCCGCCGGTGAGCTGTCCGACGGCTTCCATCTTCTGCGTGTGATGCAGACGTTCCTCGGCCGCCCGTAGCGCCGCCTCGGTTTCGCGCTTGGCCGTGACGTCGGTGACCGCGGCCAGGATCCTTTGCAGGCACCCCGCCGGGTCACGTTCGACATCCAGCACGATCTCCACGTCGCGCACCCGTCCGTCGCTGCATTGGAGGCGCCGTTCCGCCGTCTGCACGAAGCTGCCGGCGCGCAGGGCGGCAAGGTGGTCGGCCGAGTCCAACGCGCTGTCCGGGGCGTAGAAGTCGGTGATCGGCCGCCCGATCACGTCGGCACGGTCGTATCCCACGAGGTCCAGCCAGCGGTCGCTGACATCGAGCAGCATACCGTCGGCATCGACCGCATGCAGGGCGGCGGGAGAACGCGCATAGAGCTGCCGCTGCCTGGCTTCGCTCTCGCTGAGGCGTATGGCGACCAGGCGTCCCTGCTCCACCTCGCGCGCCAGGGCCGCATTGACCGCCCGCAACTCGATCGGCGAGGGAAGAGAGATCGCCTTAGGAACCAGCGGCCAGAGCAGGATCGCCGTCGCGATGGACAGCACCGCCGTCAGCGCGTTCATCCAGCCGTCGATCCAGTAGATCGGCACCCACAAGGTGACCGCGCCGAGCACGTGGGTGGTGCCGCAGGCCAGGATGAAAGCGGCGAACAGCGCGAACACCGGCTTGTAGGCGATATCGCGCCGGCCGCGCAGGAAAGTCAGCATCGCGGCGGGGATCGAAAAATAGGCAGCGGCGATCAGCAGGTCCGAACCCGCCTGCAGCCAGATCAGGCCGGGTTCCCAGGCGAGGCAAAAGCCGTGTGGCGTGAAATGCGTGCCGTCCAGCAATCCGTTCACGACGGTCGGACCGGATGGGAAATCCTTTTCACGATGACCGGTCCTGCACTTCCACGTCTTTGCTCGACACCTACTGACGGTTGAACTGTGTACTGCAATTCGTTCACTGGGCTGATAACACGGTATTCGCGCCGGCGTGTGACATTCCTGCATGTCGTGTCGAAAACGAAACGCGCTAGTCGGCACCAAACCTTTGCGTAACATCCGCTTGAAGGGTTCGCTTCAGATACGGGCGAACACCAGTAATCACCGGTTGTGCAAAGATCAAATCGCCGCGCAACGGGTCGGTTTTGAGGCCGTTCCGTTTTTATGGACGATATGGGCGAGCATTAACCGGCAGCCTGGAGCATGCCTGGCAACCATGCGCGGCTATGCTCGCCGGAATTGTCAGCGTCGTGGCGGCGAGGCAACCTCACATCGGTAACCGCAAACGAGCAACGAGAATGGTGGAGAACATCACGCCGAGGCAAGCCTGGGAGGCGCTGCTGAACGATCCGGCGGCGCAGCTCGTGGATGTCAGGACCGACGCCGAGTGGCAGTATGTCGGCTTGCCGGACCTGCGCCCGGCCGGCAAGCGGGCCGTTCTGGTGTCCTGGCAGTATTTCCCGAGCGGCGACGTCAACGCCGGTTTCATCGAGGACCTGCGCGACGCCGGCCTGAACCCCGGCCACCGGCTGCTGTTCCTGTGCCGCAGCGGCGTCCGGAGCATGGCTGCCGCGGAAACCGCGCAGGCTGCGGGTTTCCCGGTCTGCTGCAACGTGGCGCAGGGATTCGAAGGTCATCCCGACGCCCATGGACATCGCGGGATGGTCGCCGGCTGGAAGGCCGACGGCTTGCCCTGGCGCCAGTGAGTTTCCTCAGCGGGCGTAGGCGACCTTGAGGACGACCATCCAGGGGTAGCGGGTGTCGAGCACGTGGCCGTCCGGGCCGGTCAGCAGGCCTGTGGGGCCGACCGGCACGTGTTTCATGGTGACCGCGTCATCCACGTTGCCGCCGAGCACGCTCAACTCGTTGCCGCTCGCCAGCACCACGATGTCGCAATGGCCGGGGAACGGGTCCCGCGTCGGCAGGTCGGCGAAGGTGAGGACGGCGGATTTGCCGCGCCCCATGCAGATCAGGTCGCCCGGCTGCGGCGCCATCGCCTGTGGCGGGAACGCGTGCAGCACCTTGGTGGCCCCCGATGCGGCAGCGTTGATGTAGGTGGAATGGTTTGGCGAATACGGAAAGTCGGGCCCGGCGCCGGCGATCCGCATGACATACGAGATGAAGGCGGCCGACCAGGCGTAGGTGCCGTCGTGTCCGGCTTCGAACACCGTGCCGGCCTCATCATGCATGCCGGTCCAGGCAACCTCGCGCTCGCCGGGGTCCTGGCCGATCCACCAATATTCGCCGACGCGCTGCCACAAGCCCGGCTCGCGCTCTGGCTTCTGGTCGGGCGCCGGAGGTGGGCGGGTTTCCGGCGGGTCGTCGTCGACCGGCTGGCCGAACACCCGCCATTCTCGCATGGCGATGGCGATGGCGTCGGCGCGGCCGAACGGCTCCCACGGGGCGGATGCGAAGGGGGGCACATGGCCGTCGACCACGTCGGGGCCATGACTGGCGGGTAGTTGCACCACCGGTGTGACCCCGGCGGGCTTGGGCTTCGGCGCGGCGCAACCTGCCAGGGCGGCGAGGCCGGCCAGCGCCGCGAGTTCAGCAGCGCGTCTTGCGGGGTTTCGGGTCGTAACCGGCGAGGCCGGGCACGCCATAGCCGGGAACGACCAGGTTCTCGAGGTCTTCGGCATCCGGTTCACGGCCGAACCACTGCCTGGACAGACGCGCGACGGTGCCGTTCATCTTCAAGCACTGTAGCGCATCCTCCATATCGTCCCGCAGCTCGGCGTCCGCGCGCCGTACCGCCGCACTTTCATGGGTGCGCGTTTCCGGCAACGAAAGACCGGCGTTGAAGTTCGCATCCTGGCTTGCGGCGTAGATCTGCACCGGACTGGCGCCGAGGCTCGCATCCGCTTCGCGGCGCAGCACCGCCTTTGCCGCCTCCAGCCCGGTACTGGCCTTCACCACCGTGAAGCCGTAGCGCTGGGCGTTGCGGTCGCTCCATTCCGCGTAAGGGCTGTCGGCGCGCACCGCCAGCCGCCGGCCGCGCAGGTCGCCGAGCGCCAGGACCGGCTCTCCCATCCGGGCGCCGAACTGGAACTCGGACCAGATATAGCCTTCGGTCAGCAGCAGTTCGGCCGCGCGGTCCGGCGTGGCCGCGATGGGACCGGGCAGGATGTCGAACTGACCGCGCGCCAGCCCGGCGTAGAGATCCTTCTCGGCCGCCGTCTCGAAGGTGATCCGGCGGTTCATCCGCTGCGCGATCAGCTTGAACAGCTCGATCGTGAAGCCGGTGATCTGGCCGTCCGCGCCGTGCACGACGAACGGTGTCGCATCTGCCAGCACCCCGGCCCGCAGCGTCGCCTCATCGGCCGCGATGGCCACCCGTGCGCCGGTGAGCGGCGCCAGCAACAGGGCCGCCAGCACGATGAGACAGCGCCTACGCATTCGAACCCGCCCTTCAAGCAACCTACCATCCCTGTAAACCACCGGACTTGGCAATGGTGACGGTGCGACGGGTTGTAACCGCCCGACCGGTCCGAAGGCGTGTTCTTGTTACGCGCCGGAGCCCATGCCAATCATCCATCCATGCGCCGTTTCAACACCGTATGCGCCGCTCTGCCCCTGGTGATCGCCGGACTCGCTCTCAGCAGCCTGGCCGGCGAGGCGGGCAGCCTGCACGCGCAGCCGCTGGTGCAGACCGGACCGTTGACCTTCGCGCCGCTGGTCCGCCGCGTGGTGCCGGCGGTGGTCAACATCGCGGTACGGATGAACGTGGCCGATTCCGCAGCCGCCGCCGGCATGCCGCCCGAATTGAAGGGCACGCCGTTCGAGAAGACCTTCCGCGACAAGCTGCGCGGCCGCCGCGAGCAGATGATCGGCGCCGGCTCGGGCTTCGTGCTCGATGGCACCGGCATCATCGTCACCAACAACCACGTGGTCGGCAGCGCGGACAAGATCCTGGTCAGCTTCACCGACGGCAGCGAGTTGCCGGCGCACATGCTCGGTTCCGACGAGCTGACCGACATCGCGGTGATCAAGGTCGACGCGGACCACCGGCTGCCGGCAGTGCCCTGGGGCGACAGCCGCAGCGTGCAGGTCGGCGACTGGATCATGGCGGCGGGCAACCCGTTCGGGCTCGGCGGGTCGGTGACCGCCGGCATCGTCAGCGCGCGCGGCCGCGACATCGGCGCAGGGCCGTTCGACGACTTCTTCCAGCTCGACGCGCCGATCAACCCGGGCAATTCCGGTGGGCCCAGCTTCAACATGTCGGGCGAGGTGATCGCGCTGAACACCGCGATCGTCTCGCCGACCGGCGGGTCGGTCGGCATCGGCTTCGCCATCCCCTCCGAGATCGCCAGCAAGATCGTGGACGAGCTGCTGTCGAAAGGACATGTCGACCGCGGCTGGCTAGGGGTCGATCTCGACACCACGGGGCACCGCCGGACCGGCGCGGTCATCGCTTCGGTCAACCGTGGCGGCCCGGCGGCGCGCGGCGGCCTGCGTGCCGGCGACCTGGTGACCGCACTGAACGGCGAGCGGGTGGAAGGCACGCGCGAACTCATCCGCGGCGTGTCGGCGGTGAACCCCGGCGCGATCGCGCGGCTGCGGGTCAGGCGCGGCAGCCAAACGTTGGACGTGTCGGTCGTTGTCGGCCGCCGCCCGCCCGAGCCGCCGCAAGCCGCCGAGCCCGACCAGTGAACCAGCTTTCAGGTTCCGGCCATCGAAGGCCGCCGGCGGGCGATGCTAGGTGTTTGAAGAACGATACAGGTGGCCGAGGGCCGGGTGATGCGCATACTTCTCGTTGAAGACGACCCGACCGTGGCGCAGTTCGTGGCCAAGGGACTGCGCGAGGCCGGGCACGTGGTCGAACACGCCGATAATGGCCGCGACGGGCTGTTCATGGCCGCCAGCGAGGCGTTCGACACCATCATCCTCGACCGCATGCTGCCTGGCGGCATCGACGGCATAAGGCTGCTGGAAACCCTGCGCTCGCAGAACAATTCGACACCGGTGCTGCTGCTGTCGGCGCTCGCGCAGGTCGATGAGCGGGTGGCCGGGCTGAAAGCCGGCGGGGACGACTACCTGACCAAGCCGTTCGCGTTCTCGGAGCTGCTGGCAAGGGTCGAGGCGCTGACCCGCCGCGGCAAGACCGAGGGACCGCAAACCAAGCTGCTGGTCGGCGACCTGGAGATGGACCTGCTGTCGCGCACGGTACGCCGGGCCGCGCAGAAGATCGACCTGCAGCCGCGCGAGTTCCGGCTGCTCGAGTACCTCATGCGCCATGCCGGCCAGGTGGTGACCCGCACCATGCTGCTGGAGGGCGTGTGGGATTATCATTTCGACCCACAAACCAACGTGATCGACGTCCACGTCTCGCGCCTGCGCCAGAAGATCGACAAGCCATACCCGACCTCGCTGATCCACACGATCCGCAACGCCGGGTATATGCTGCGTCCCGAGTAGGGACGCAGCAGTCGTCAGGTTTCAGTGGTCAGGCGTCAGAGGGATGCAAAGTGCTGTTGGACGGCTGATGGCTGACGACCGGTAATGATCCGTTCGGCCAGCCTGCGGTTCGCGCTGCTCTTCGGCGTAGTCTTCGCGGCATCGGCGATGGCGCTGGTGCTGTTCCTGTGGCTGTCCACCGCCAATCTGCTGGACCGGCAGGTGGAAGCGGCGATCAACGCCGACGCCCAGGGGCTGGTCGAACGCTGGTCCGAAGGCGGCATACCGGCGCTGCTGCTGACCATTTCCGACCGCCTGAACGAAAACGTCGATGACGACGCGATCTACGAGGTGACGGACCCGCTCGGCGCCGCGGTTGCCGGCAACCTCGGCCGCTGGCCGGAGCACGTGACCAGCACCGGCGCCATCTACGAGCTGCAGGTGGTGCGCGCCGGCCAGCACAGCCTGGCGGACGTGCGCCGCTACGACTTGCCGGGCGGTTTCCGGCTGCTGGTCGGGCGGGACGTGCGCGGCCGGGTCGAACTGCGGCGGCTGCTCACCAACACGCTGTTCTCGTCGATGCTGGTGGTCGCCGCCCTCGGCACCGCTGGCGCGCTGCTGATCCGCAACCTGTTCCGCCGCATGGTGGCCGAGGTGTCGGCAACCGCCGAGGCGATCGCCGGTGGGGATTTGTCGCCGCGGGTCAGGCGCACCGGGCGCGGCGACGAGTTCGATCGCATGGCGGAGTCGATCAACACCATGCTGGAGCGGATCGCCCGCCTGATGGACGGCGTGCGGCAGGTGAGCAACGCCATCGCGCACGATCTGCGGACGCCGATCACCCGCGCCCGCGCGCGGCTGGAGGATGCGGCGCTGCATGCGCGGTCCGAAGCCGAATTGCGCGCCGGGGTGGAGCGCGCGGTCAGCGACCTCGACAACGTGACCGCGGTTTTCCAGGCGCTGATGCGCATTGCCGAGATCGAGGTCGGCGCCCGCCGGTCGGCCTTCGCCGAGGTGGACCTCGGGCCGCTGCTGGCCGACCTCGCAGAGCTGTATTCGGCAGTCGCCGAGGAGCACGGGCTGTCGCTGCGGCTGGAGGTGCCCGACACCCTGGCGATCCTCGGCGACCGCGATCTGCTGCAGCAGGCGGTCGCCAACCTGCTCGACAACGCCATCAAGTTCTCGCCCGATGGCGGGCTGATCGTGCTGTCCGCGGCCCGCGCCGACCGCCAGGTGCGGCTGTCGGTGTCCGACCAGGGGCCGGGCATTCCGGAGGCGGACCGGCCGCGCGCCACCGAGCGGTTCTTCCGCGGCGAGCAGGCCCGCAGCACGCCCGGTTCGGGCCTCGGCCTGGCCCTCGTCCAGGCGGTGGCGCTGCTGCACGAGGGCAGCCTGCTGCTGGACGATGCCTATCCCGGGCTGCGCGCCAGCCTCATCCTGCCGGCCATGGCGCCGCAGATGAAAATGCCTTCATCCCCGCCCCATCGTGCGGAGAGCGGAACACTGGCATCTGCTGATCCCAGATGAGTGTCCGGGCCGTTCCGCTGCTGCTTCTGCTCGCCGCGCTGCCTGCGCGCGCCGACGAGCCGCCGAGCTTTGCCCTGACCACCGACACGTCCGCTTATTGCGCGCAACTCGCCCGTCAGGTCGCCGACCGGCACAGCACGCTGTCCGAGGTGCAACACCTGCTGTCGGAAGGCCGCGACCTCTGCGACAGCGGCCAGATACGCGGCGGCATCAGACGCCTCCGCCGCGCCCTGGTCATGCTGCACCACCGCCCGGCGAAGGATCCCTCGCCGAAGGACTTCAAGGAATAGCCTCGTCGCAGGAGTATCAGGTGAAGGCCTTCTTTTTCTGTAGAAGAAGAAAGACTTTACCAGTTGCCGTCGCGGACTTTCTCGGGGAGTCGGCGACAGCATAAATCAAAAGTCTTTTGCTTCTTTTCTTCAGAAAAGAAGGCCTTTTCTCTAAGTCTTGACCACCTTAGGCGGCAGGTCGAGCTTCAGCGACAGTTCGCGCAGGCGGGCCGCAGGCACTTCGGCGGGGGCGCCCATCAGCAAATCCTCGCCCTGCTGGTTGAGCGGGAACAGGATCACCTCGCGGATGTTCGGCTCGTCGGCCAGCAGCAT
>CAZZWO010000058.1:0-15173 GCA_964657885.1 uncultured Acetobacteraceae bacterium
AGTTCATCCGGAGCTACTGCAACGTCCCGCTAAGGAGCTTCGCAGTGCGGCCCGACTTCCTGCCCTAGCGGCGCTACCCTAGTGTGCGGCCGGTCCCTTAGCACCGGGCCCGGGCTTGTAATTCGAGAACAGGAAGGTGAACGGGACGATGCAGAATGCGGCGACTGCGCAGATCATGAACACGTCGGAATACGCCATCACCGACGCCTGTGTGCGCATCGTCTGGTAGATCAGCCCGACTGCGGTGTCGTGAGTCGTGGATGCAGCATGGCCCATGCTGAGCAGGGCAGCCTGATCCTGCTGCACCAGCGTGTTATACGGCTGGTTCAAGGGGGTCAGCCAGCGTGAGACATAGGCCTCGCGCACCTGCGTCCGGGTGGTGATCAACGCGGTTGCCGTCGAGATGCCGATGGAGCCGCTGACGTTGCGGAACATGGTGTAGAGGGCGGCGGCGTCGCCGTTCAGCTCGCGCGGCAGGCTGGAATACGCAATCGTGCTGATCGGCACGAACATGAACGCGAGCCCGACGGTCTGCGATGCGCGGATCAGCGCCATGTGCATGAACGTCATGTCGGGAACCAGGCGGCTGGAATACAGCAGCGAGAAGCCCATCACCGTGAACCCGCAGGTTATCAGGTAGCGGGTCGGTATCTTGGGCAGGACGCGCGTGACGATCGGGATCAGCAGGATGATCACCACGCCACCCGGCGACAGGATCAGTCCCGCAAGCGTCGCGGTGTAGCCAATCACCTGCTGGGCGAATTGCGGGATGACCACGGCGCTGGAGTACAAAATAAACGCCATGAACGCGATCATCATGACGCCCAGCGAGAAGTTGCGGTCGCCCATGACATGCAGGTTCACCACCGGACGCTTTGCCGTCAGCAGCCAGCCGATCGCGCCGGTGATGCCGAGGAATGCCAGCACGAACATCACGCGGATGAACGGCGAGTTCAGCCAGTCCTCGTCCTCGCCACGGTCCAGCGCCACCTGCAGGCAACCCAGTCCCAGGGTGATCAGCGATATCCCGATGTAATCGATGCCGCGGCTGCGCTTGTTCTTGATCCAGGGCGGATCTTCCACCAGGGTCGCCACCCCGAACAGCCCCAGCGCGCCCACCGGGATGTTGATGAAGAAGATCCACCGCCAACTGAAATTGTCGGTGATGTAGCCGCCCAGGGTCGGGCCGATGATCGGCGCCACGATCGTTGCGATGGCGACCACACTTAGCGCCTTGCCGCGCTGGCTCGCGTCGAAGGTGTCGAGGATGATGGATTGCTGGTTCGGCTGCAGCCCGCCACCGAAGAAGCCTTGCGCCAGCCTGAAGGTTATCAGCTCCGGCAGCGAGGTGGAGGTGCCGCACAGGAACGAGCAGACGGTGAACATGCCGATGCAGATCATGAAGTAACGCTTGCGGCCGAGCACGTCGGAGAGCCAGCCGCTGATCGTCAGCACGATCCCGTTGGCCACCAGGTAGCTGGTCAGCGCCCAGGTCGCGTCGTCATAACTCGATGACAGGCTGCCCGCGATGTGCGGCAGCGAAACGTTCACGATGGTCGTGTCGAGCACTTCCATGAACGCCGCAACCGTGACGACAACCGCGATCAGCCACGGATTGCCCTTGGGCTTCCACTGCGGTTCCGCGGAGCCGCTCATTTCAGGTCGATCGTCGGATCCACCGACAGGCCGAGCGGCAGCGGCACGTTGGGATCGAGGCCGCTGTCGATGACGATCTTCACCGGCACGCGCTGCACGATCTTGACGTAGTTGCCGGTCGCGTTCTCGGGCGGGAACGCGGTGAACTTGCTGCCGGAGCCGAGCTGCACGCTATCCACATGGCCGGTCAGCTTCAACGCCGGATACGCATCGATGCTGATGTGAACCTGCTGGCCCGGCCGCATGCGGTTCAGCTGGTTTTCCTTGAAGTTTGCGGTGATCCAGACCTCGGGCGACACGATCGAGAAGATCTGTTGGCCAGGGCTGACGTAATTACCCTGTTCCACGTTGCGGCGGGTGATCCAGCCGTCCTGCGGCGCTCGCACGATGCACCATTCCACGTTCAACTGCGCCTGACGCAGGTTGGCGTCCGCCTGGGTGATGTTGCCCTGCAGCTGCTTCACCTGTGCACCGCTCTGCTCGACATTCGGCTTCACCGGCGTCGCCTGCAGCACCGCCGCCTGCGATGACGCGACCTGCGCTTCGGCCGATTGCAGGGCGGCGGTTGCGTAATCCACCTGCTGGCCGGTCGTGGCGGCGCGCGGCAAGGATTGCTGGCGGCGGTAATCGGTCTGCGCCTTGTACAGGTTCGCCTGCGCGTCCTTCAACTGCGCCTGCGCCTGTTGCAGCCGGGCGGGGAAGTTCACCTTCGCCACCTCGAAGCCGCGCGTCGCCGCTGCCAATTGTCCCTGGCTCGCGGCGAGCTGCCCCTGCGCCTGCTCCAGGCTCGCCTCGTACTGCCGTGCGTCGATATGGATCAACGGGTCGCCGCGATGCACGAACTGGTTGTCGTTCACGTCGAGCGAGACGACCTGCCCGGTCACCCGCGGCGAGATCGTCACCGCGCGGCCATCGGTGTACGCGTCGTCGGTCGTCTGGATGTCCTTGGTCGACTGCCAATAATAAAGCCCGCCGGCGATCAGGCCGACCAGGATCACCACCATGCCGATGCGCACGAACGGACGCGCGCGCTGCCGGCGCTGCTCCTGCTTGCGCTCGGCATCCTCCTGCTTGCGCTTGTCCTCGGCTTCCTTTCCACCGGCAGGACCCTTGTCCTGCTTGGGCTCGGCAGGGCTGCCGGGACTGGCATCGGCCGACCGGTCGTCGCGCCTGGACTGCGTCTTGCGATCTTCGTCCTGCTGCTGGTCCATGTCGGCCATGCTGGGTCCCGCTAAACAAGGATGTGGCAAAACGAGAATGCGGCTGACCGATCGGTTCGGTCATTCCCACGGTTGAACGCTTCGCACCCGCGAAGTCAAGCAGCGGGGCCGCGTCCGGTAATCTCTAATCGGTGAGCAGGCTTAATCGGTGAGCAAGGGCGCCGGTTCCGCTCCCGCTCCGATCTGGCCCTCAGCCGGCGTTTCGCCAACCGCCTCCACCTGGCCGGTGAAGGCCTGGGTCCGCACCAGGCGGGCATAGAGCCCGTCCTGCGCCATCAGCTCGGCATGCGTGCCCTGCTCGAAAGCCCGGCCATCCGCCATGGCGACCACCAGATCCGCATCGCGCACCGTGGAGAGGCGATGGGCGACGATGATGGTCGTCCGCCCTGCACGCAGCCGGGTCAGCGCCAACTGCACGGCCGCCTCGCTTTCGGCATCCAGCGCGCTGGTCGCCTCGTCCAACAGCAGAACCCGCGGGTTACGCAGCAGCGCACGCGCCAGGGCAACCCGCTGGCGCTGGCCGCCCGACAGCAGCATGCCGCCGGTGCCGACCCGCGTGGCGAGGCCATTCGGCAGCGCCCGGATGAAATCCGCGGCAGCCGCCGCTTCCGCCGCTTCCCAGATCTCGGCCTCCGCCGATCCCTCGCGGCCCATGCCGATATTCGCGCCGACGGTGGTGTCGAACAGCATGACGTCCTGGCCGACATAGGCGATGGCGTCGCGCAGGCTTGCCAGCGTGACCTGCCGCAGGTCGGCGCCGTCCAGCAGGATGCGCCCGGCGGTCACGTCCTTCAGCCGCGGGATCAGGGTGAGCGCCGTCGATTTGCCGGCGCCCGACGCGCCGACCAGGGCCACAGTCAGGCCCGGCTGCGCGTCGAAACTGAGGCCGTCGAGCCCCACCCGCCCGTCCGGGTAGGCGAAGTGGACATCCTCGAACTGCAGGTGCCCCCGCCCGGCCGGCAGCTTCAGGGCGCCGGGGCTATCGACGATGGTCGGTTGCTCGTCGATCACGCCGAACACGCGCGTCAGGCCGGCCATGCCCTCCTGCAGCGCCGAGTTCAGCGAGCCGAGCGCGCGCACCGGGCGGGAGGCCAGCAGGAGTGCCGCAACGAAGCCCGAGAAATCGCCGAGTGAGTTCCCGCCATTTGCAGCCCGCCAGCCGGCAAAGCCCAACACGGTCGCCACCGCCACGCCGCCGAGGACTTCCAGGAAGGGGTCCACCCGCGCCCGGCTGCGGTTCATCCGCAGCAGCGACCGGTAGAGCTGCTCGAAGCTGTCCTCCGCGCGGCGGATCTCGGCGCCTTCCAGCCGGTAGGCGCGCACGATGCGGGCCTGCGCAAAGCTCTCGTTCAGCAGGGTGGCAGTCTCGCCGGTGCGTTCCTGCATGCCGCCGGATGCCCGCCGGACCCGCTTGCCGACCCGCTGGATCGGCAAGGCCGCCAACGGGTACAGCGCCGCCGCGATCAGTGCGAACTGCCAGTCCAGGTAGAACATGCTGCCGACCAGGCCGACCACGGTCACCACGTCGCCGACCGCGTTCACCGCGCGGATCATCGCCTCGCGCACCGTCGTGGCGCCGGTCGTGAAGTAGGCCGCGAGTGCTGCCGGCGCCTCACGCTCCAACGTCGCAAGGTCGCCGCGGGCGAGCTGGGCGAACATCCGGTCCTGCAGCTCACGGATGACCAGCAGCACCAGCCTGGTCACCAGGACGGTCTGGCCGTACTGCGCGGCAGCCTTGGCCGAGGTGATCGCAACGACCAGCGCCGGTATCTGATAGAGGATGCGGCCGTCATGCGCGTCGAACATGCTGAGCGCGCGCTTGATCACCACCGGATAGAGCGCGGTCAGGCCGGCCATGATCGCCGTCAGCAGAAGCACCAGCGCCAATTGTCCGCCATGATGCCGGATGTGCTCGCGCCAGAGGCGGCGCATCATGGCGCGCGTCGTCGTCTCACCGTCCATCGGTTGCCGGCCGTCAGTCCTCAACCGTTGGCGTCGGCAGGGGCGATCTCGGCGTTATCCACGTGTTCCGGACCGCGGCTGCGCAGGTGCCACAAGCGTTCGTGGCTGGCCATCAGCGGGGCCACGATGGCCTCGCGGCGGTCCGGCTTGGGGGCCACGCGGAGGAGTACCAGCTCGAGCGTGGTCAGCAGGTCGGCTGCTACGTGCAGCTCGCCCTCATCGCACGCATGGTCGAACGCTGCCTGTATCTTGTCGCTCAGGCGCCGGCTGTAACGTTCCTGGTCTGCCGATTGAGTCGAGGATTGGGACATGTTGACGATCGAGAAATTTGCGCTGGCGGAGCATGTCAGAAATGCGCCGCCAGGCAAAGCTGGCGGCTGGCGAAGCCGTGACGATCACGCCTGCGTCAGCAATGCGCCGGGCGCATGTCCAGCGAGTCGAGCTTGCCGTCCATCACGAAATCCCCGAAATCCATCGCCAGCGAGTCGGCAACGCCGTTCGCATAGTATTGCATGCCGATCTCGTAATCCGGCGTCTCGGTCGCTTTCCCGCGGTCGAAGAATGCGATGTGCAGGTGCCCCGACGGCAGGCTGGACAGCGCCGCCCATTTCTGCGGCGCGGGTGGCTTCCAGCTCTCCACCGTCACGAAGGTATCCTGCGCTCCGTCCGCACCGGTGCCGTCGAACAGCGGCACCGACAGGAACTTCTTGCCGGCCGCCGCCGCATCGAGCGCCGCCGAGGTGTGCGCCATCGGCAGCAGCGTGCCCTCGGGCAGCAGCACCGTGGTCTTTTCCGGGCTGGTGAAGTCCGCATGACCGCGGCCGCCGGAGTGCTCGAGCACCGCGCTACCGTCGAGTTGCTCGGTCACCGCCTGATCGGTCACCTGCTTGGTGTGGAAGTCGAGATGCGTGCCGTCCTTGCTCTCCAGCGTCGCGTAGTCCGAGATCATGTGGATCTCCTGGCCATCCTTGTTGGTCAGGTCGATCACCAGATGCTGCGAGGTGGTCCAGGCACTGCAGGTATCCAGCACGTCGTAGGTCATGGTGCCGTGCGCTTCGGCCACGTCCTGGTCCTTCGAGCGGTCCAGGCTCAGCTTGTAGACCGCGTGGTGCGCCGCCAGCGGGGCGGCCGTTCCCGAAACTGCGGGCAGGCAGAACACCGCGGCCAGTGTCAGGACGGGCAGGGGCAACATGGCCGGGGAACGTCTTACGGCGGGAAAGCGCATGCTCTGGTCGGCTCCGGGCAGGTTCTGGTGACATAGGGGGAAGCACGCGGACGCGCCAGACACGCAACCCCGTGAGGCTCGACCACTTCAATAGGCAATGCAGGCGAGTGACGCGGAGCTGGCCCGGGCGGCCGTGGACGAAGGCGCCCGGCGTTACTTCGCCGAGCGGCGGGCGCGCGTGCGGCCGTTCGTCGATGCCCATTTCTCGCTCCGCGGCACGTTGCGGCTGCATCGCGCGGCCCTGGGGTGGGATGTGCTGCGCGCGCCGTTGAACCTGTTTCTGGCCGGCCCGGCGATCATCCTGCAGATCGCGGCACGCGCCGTCCGGCGCTGGCCCCGCCTCGCCAAGCTGCTCCGGACACCGATCCTGCTGCAGACCGATGTCTCGCGGGAGATCGAGTGGCTGGTGCTGACGGGGCTGCTCGAACTGCCCTTCGAACAGCGGACGAGAACCGCCAGCCGCGATGCCTTGAACGAAGCGATCCTGGAGATGCCTGCGGTTCAGGAACGGGTGCAGCAGGCCCTGCGTGACCTCGGTTCGCATGGCCAGGAACCGGCCTTCCGCGCCCGGCTTGCCCATGCTGTCGGCGAGTATGGCGTTACCCGGGCAGCCGCCGCCGAGATCACCACCGGGCTGCTGAACCTCGGTGCCGGCGGCCTGGCGCTGCACAAGCTTACGCCGGGCGCGGTGACGCTCGGCCCCGCCTTGGCCGGCACCATGGCGCAACAGGCGGCAGTCGCGGCATTCCCGCTCGGCGGCTGGCTGGGCGGGGTTTGGTATGGCTGGTTCCCCGCCGCACCCTCGGCGAGCCTGGTCGCCGCGGCGACTGGCGGGCTGATGCTGGCCTCGACGATGTTCGCGGCTTTCGCCGGCGTGGTGTCGGACCCGATCCAGCGGGCGCTCGGACTGCACCGCGCGCGCCTGCTGCGGATGATCGATGCGCTGGAGCGGCAGTTCTTCGACAACCGCGCCGCCGGCTTTGCGGTCCATGACCACTACGTCGCCCGCCTGCTCGACCTGTTCGACCTGCTCGGCGCCACCCTTCGCATGGTGCGGCTGTAGGCGGATCGGGTATTCCTGGCGAAAAAGGGAGTCCTCGGGATGGCATTCGTTCAGGCCGACGGCGCGGCACTCTGGGTGGAGCGCCAGGGCAGCGGGGTGCCGGTGGTGTTCAGCCACTCGCTGTTCTTCGATCACAGCATGTTCGCGGCACAGGTAGCCGCCGTCCGGGGCGAGTTCACAACCATCAGCTACGACCACCGGGGCCAGGGGCGCAGCTTGCCGGCGGCACGCGCGGCACTGGACATCGACAGCCTGACCGCGGATGCGGCCACGTTGATCGAGACGCTGGGGCTGGGTCCGTGCCATTTCGTCGGCAACTCGCTCGGCGGCTTCGTGGCGCTGCGCCTCGCCGCCCGCCGGCCCGATCTGCTGCTGTCCTGCACCGTGCTCGGCAGTTCGGGCGAGGTGGAACATCGGCGCGACGAGTTTGCCCCGCTGGTCGAGGCGCTCCGGTCCGACGGTGCCGCGGCTCACGTCCCGGCCCTGATGCACATCATGTTCGGCGACACCTTCCTCGCCGATCCGGACCGCGCCACCGAGCGGGAGCGCTGGCAGGCGTTCATGGCGGCCCTGCCCGCCGGCATCGCCGACTGCGCGGAAGCCGTCGTGTTCCGGCACGGTGTGCTGGACGAGCTTGCCGGTTGCCGCGTGCCGGTGCTGGCGGTGGCCGGCGCCGAGGACCACGCCTATGGCTCTGCGGAAGCGGACGCCATTGCCGTGGCATCGGGCGGCCGCTCGGCGACGCTGGAGCGGGCCGGTCATTCGCTCTGCGTGGAGCAGCCGGAGGCGGTCAACGCCTTGCTTTCGCAACAATTCCGGGTGCTCTCGCCAGCGCCGATGTGAACGGTCCCGGCCAAACCATCCAGGTGCTGCCCCGTCTGTAGGCCCGTCGCAAATGGACCCAGGATGGAACCCAGATGACCCAGGCTATCGGCTACGCGGCCAAGCATTCCTTCAGCCGCCTCAAACCCATGACCTTCGAGCGGGACGAACCGAAAGCCAACGAGGTGGCGATCGAGGTTCTGTTCTGCGGGGTGTGCCACTCCGACATCCACCAGGTGAAGAATGAGTGGTCTAACACTGTGTACCCGTGCATGCCGGGGCACGAGGTGGTCGGCCGCGTCACCCGCGCCGGCGCATCGGTCACCCGCCACAAGGTCGGCGACCTGGTCGGCGTCGGCTGCATGATCGACAGTTGCCGGTCCTGCGAGCCGTGCCATGCGCACGAGGAGAACTACTGCGAGGGCCCGAACAGCTGGCTCGCCACCTATAACGGCCCGATGGTGCCAAAGGCGATGTCGCCCGACGGCCAGAACCATTATGGCCGCGACAACACTTATGGCGGCTATTCCAGCTCGGTGGTGGTAGCCGAGGATTTCGTGCTGAAGATCCCGTCCGCGCTGAAGCCGGATGTCGCGGCGCCGATCCTGTGCGCCGGCGTCACCACCTACTCGCCGATGAAGCATTGGGGCGTGAAGGCAGGCGACCGGGTCGGCATCGTCGGCTTCGGCGGCCTCGGCGACATGGCGGCTAAGCTGGCCCGCGCGATGGGCGCTGAGGTGACGGTGTTCACCCAAACCAAGGAGAAGCTGGAAGAAGCGGAAAAGCTCGGCGTGGAGGGCGTGCTGGAGAGCGACGCCGAGACGTTGAAGACGCTGAAGAACAGCTTCGACTTCATCCTCAGCACGATACCCGAGAAGCACGACGTGAACCCGTTCGTGCAATTGCTGAAGCGCGACAAGACGCTGGTGGTGGTCGGCGCGCTGGAGCCGCTGGCCGCGATCAACAACCAGGAGCAGGCGTTCCATCGCAAGGGCGTCGCCGGCTCGTTGATCGGCAGCATCGCCGACACGCAGGAGGTGCTGGATTTCTGTGCCGAGCACCGGATCGGGCCGGACATCCAGGTGATCCCGATCCAGGAGATCAACGACGCCTATAAGAAGGTGATCAACGACGATGTACGTTTTCGCTACGTCATCGACATGGCTTCGCTGAAGCACGACCAGGACGAGGCAGCCTGACCTCACGCAACCCGCTGCAGATGTGATCACATGGCGAACGGCCGGCGCAAAAAGCCCTCAGGGTGGCGCCGGCCGATGTTTTACAACCGAAAGTATTTTATCTGGTCGAAACAAAACTTTCGATTGCGACTATCTACAAGCATTTGTGAACCAGATACTTCGTCCGGAGGCCAAACGATCTGCCATAACACGCTATCTACGCAGTCGTATTAATTGCGTGTGCGAAAAAAGGCCGAGCGGTGGTTCAGTCAGTTTCTTTCAGTTCTGGTCAGCAGGTTTGCATACCGCTCGCGCGGCCGAGCCCGCCGCGGCTGAGCCGCATGTTGTCGGCTCTGGAGGGAATCGAGCAATCGGGCGTGTTCACCAACAACGGCGCCGTCGTCCGCCGTTTCGAGGCTGAAGCGACCGAACGCCTGTTCGGCGGTGCCGGCGGTTGCGTGACGGTCGCCAACGCGACGCTCGGGCTGATGCTCGCGCTGCGGCAATCCGCGATGCGTGCGCCAGCGGGTGCGAAGCTGGCGCTGATGCCGTCATTCACCTTTGCGGCGACAGCGCAAGCGGCATTATGGGCCGGGCTGACACCGTTGCTGTGCGATATCGATCCGCTTGCATGGCTGCCTTGCGAGAAATCGGAAGAGGCGAAACTCCGGCAATACGCCGGCCGGATCGCCGCGATCGTGCCTTACGCAACGTTCGGCAACAGCCTCGATCTCGACCGCTACGCGTGGCTGTCGGCGCGCTACGGCGTCGATGTGGTGGTGGACGCGGCCGCGTCGCTCGGTTCGCAAGATGCGTCGGGGCGCGGCTTCGGCACGGGCAGCCGTGTCGTGTCGGTGTTCTCGATGCATGCGACCAAAACCTTCGCCACGGCCGAGGGCGGGCTGATCTACAGTGCCGACACCGAACGCCTGGCGATGTTGCGCACGATGGCGAGCTTCGGTTTCGGTGAGCCGCGCTCGGCGACCATGCCCGGGCTGAACGCCAAGATGAGCGAGGTCAACGCCCTGCTCGCCTCGGCCAAGCTCGGCGAGATCGATGCCATCGTGGAGCGGCGGTCGATGCTCGCCAGCCGCTACGAAACCGGGCTCCCGGGCATGGGCTTCCAGCAGAAACGCGGACGCAGGCAGGCGTTGCAGGCGATGCCGGTCCTGCTGCCGAGGCATCTCGCGAGCGCCCGCCCGGCCATACTCGCCGGCCTCGCGGCGAACGGCATCGGGGCCGGCAAGTATTTCAGCCCGCACCTCGCCGAGCAGCCGTATTTCCGCAAGACGTGTATCGGCGGCCGGCTGCGGGTGACTGCCGACATCGCAAGCCGGGTCATCGCCCTGCCGCTCGCCGACGACATGAGCCTCGATGAGGTGGGTATCGTGTGCGAGACCTTGGCGGAGCTTTGCGACATCCACGCCGCGCCGCCGCGAGCCTTGCTGCGCGACCGCGACCCGGCGTCCTGGGCCCTGGCGCTATGATCGCGGCGCCCTGGACAGCGGGTGAGATGCGGCAGGCCGTGATCGTGGGTGGCGGCCCGGCCGGCACCGCGTTGCTGATCGCCGCCAGCCGGACCGGCGCGCTGGACACGCTGGCGCAGGCGGGCCTGACCATCGTGGAAAGCGGGACATCGCTCGGCAGCGGCAGGCTGGCCGGTTACGCCATCAACGGCGACAGCACGGCCGAGACGTTCCACAGCGCCGTCGCCCCAGCTGCCGGGCCGGAGCTGGCGGCGCTGGCGAGCCACCCCGCCGCCCGGGCGATCGCCGCCAGGATCGGCCCCGATGGTGGCAAGCCGGTGCCGCTGAAGCAAGCCGCCGCGCTGATGGACGTGCTCGGCGACGACCTGGCCCGCCGCATCGTCGCGTCGGGCGGGTCCGTGCTGACCGGCCGCCGCGCGCTCAACACCACGCAACGTGGTGACGGCGCGTGGATGACGCTGGTGTGCGACCAGCAGGGCCGGCGGCGGGTCCTGCTGTCGCGCAACGTGGTGCTCGCGACCGGTGGCTGGCAGCCGGACGACCGGGTGCAAAGCGAGATGCTGGCGGGCAAGACGCTGGCGGCACGTGCGGGCGACCGGTTGCTGGCGTCCGGCGCGGTTCTGTCCGATGGCGGAGCGGCGGCCATTGCGGCCAGGCTGCGGCGGTTCGCCGTGCCACGGGTGGTGGTGGTGGGCAGTTCCACCAGCGCGCTCGCCGCCTGCCGCGTCGTGCTGGCGAGCACGGACGCGCACGTCACGCTGCTGCATCGCCGGAAGCTGCGGGTGTTCTATCGCTCGGCGGGCGAGGCGCTGGCGGACGGGTATGCGGATTTCGGTCCGGACGACGTCTGCCCGGTGAGCGGCTTCGTGAACCGGCTGGGCGGCTTCCGCATGGAAGCGCGCGAGCTGGTGCTGCACGCCCTCGGCGTCGGCCGGCGGGCGCCTCACCCGCGGCTGCACCTGCACCATGCAAGGGGGCCGCAGGACGAGGCCGCCGCGAAACTCATCGACGGTTCCGACCTGGTCATCCACGCGCTCGGCTACCGGCCACGCGCGCTGCCGGTGCTGGACCAGGCGGGGCAGCCGGTCCGGCTCGCCGCCGATCTCGGCCGGCCCATGGTGGATGATGCCTGCCGCGTCTGCGACGCTTCGGGCCGCGCCATCCAGGGCCTGTTCGGGCTGGGCCTCGCCGCAGGTTTCGTGCCGAGCGGACGGCTTGGCGGCGAGCCGAGCTTCTCGGGCCAGGCGAATGGGCTGTGGCTCTGGCAGAACGATGTCGGCGAGATGATTGCCGGGCAGATCGGCCCGCAGACGCAAAGGGCCGTGGCATGATCGCGCTTCCTGGCAGCAAGCCGGCCGTCAGCATCATCATGGCGACCTATAACGGGGCCGCCTTCATCGAGCCCACCATCCGCAGCGTGCTGAACCAGCGTTTCGAGGATTACGAGCTCATCATCGTGGACGATTGCTCGGCCGATCGCACGGTGCCGATGCTGCAGAGCTATGGGGACGCGCGCATCCGGCTGCTGTCCACACCTCACAATGCCGGGCCGGTGGCGGCCCGCAACATGGCCGCGGGCGCCGCGCGCGGCCGTTACATCGCGGCGCTCGACCAGGACGATCTCAGCCACCCGGCCCGGCTTGGACGGCAGGTCGCCTTCCTCGACGCCAATCCGAACGTCGCCGTGCTGGGCACCGCCGCACGCCGCCTTGCAGACGGGCGGCTGCGGCGCGACAGACTGCCACGGCGCACCTCCCCCGGCCTGATGCAGTGGATGCTGCACGTGCATAACCCGCTGGTTTGGTCCTCGGTGATGATCCGGGCCGAGGCGGCGTCCTTGCTGCCGGTATTCTCGCGCGGGGAGCGGCAGTTCGCCGAGGATTTCGACCTGTACCACCGGCTGCGCGCGCACGGCGAAATCGCCCGGCTCGACGAGGTGCTGACCACGTACCGCGTGCATCCGAACGGCGCGTCGCGCACCCACCAGCTCGGGATGCTGGCGAGTGCCGCCGCGGTTCTGGAGGATGCCTACCGCCAGCTCGGCCTGCCGGATCCGGAGCGGACGGCGGAGCTGATGACGCGCCATGTCGCGGGGCGCCAGCCGGTTGGCAGCCTGGCGTTGCTGCGCGAGTTGCGCACGCGGCTCGCCACGATCACCCGGCACTTTGCCGCGCATGCCATGCCCGATGCCGGCACCCTGTCCCTGATCGCCGCCGAGGAACGGCGCATCGGCCGCGCGCTCACCCGCAACTGGCTCGATGCCGAGTTGCGGGCGCGGATCAACGCGGTCCGGCCGGACGGCTACCCTGCGGCTTCGGTGCATTCGTAAGGGGTCAATAAGACAAGGCTTTCTTTTTCTGAAGAAAAAGAAACAAAAAGACTTTTCGAGTGCTGTCGCGGACTCCGGCGACACTCCGCGACAGCACAATTAAAGTCGTTTGATACTTTTTCTTTAGAAAAGAAGTTCCTTCCCACTTCCCCTATAAATCACACCTTGCCGAGCCGCCCCATGCCGGTATTGTCCGGCGGCTCACCAAGGGATCGGCCGCGACGCACATGACTGCCAGTATCGGCGCTTCGGCCATGATTTTTGTCGCAGGCGACGGAAGCGAGACCACGCTGCGGCTGCAGGACGAAAGCGCCCGGATCGGGGCGATGGCCGATGCACTCCGCCTGCAGGTCGCGCCGGGTGCGATCGTCGGAATGCTCTGCCCGACCGGACCGGACCTCGTGCTCGGGTTCGTCGCGTGCATCATGGCGGGCTGCCGGCCGCTGATCATCCAGTATCCGACACGCAAGCAGAGCCGCGCCTACTGGACGCAATCCGTCCGGAACATCATCGGCGTCACCCGGCTCGCCGCAATCATCGCGGACGATCATTGCGTCTCCCTGCTAGCTGGCGACCGCGCGCTGGACGAAGCCGTTGCGGTGATTCCCCTGGCGAGCCTGATGTTGGCACCGGCGAGCGGCGCGCATCCGGCCGGGCCGTTCGTGCTGCCGGATTTCGAAATCATCCAGCTTTCTTCAGGCACCACCGGCCATCGCAAGGCGATGGCGTTCCGCAGCGCCGACCTGCATCGCCACGCGGCGGATTTGAATTCAACACTGCAACTGGGCGATGCGGACACCATCGTCTCGTGGCTGCCACTGTACCACGACATGGGCTACATCGCGTGTTTCGTGATGCCCCTGCTGCTCGGCATCCGCGTGGTGATGATGGACCCGATGGTCTGGGTGCAGCAACCCGGGCTGCTGTTCGAAGCGATTGCAAAGCATCGTGGCACGGTCTGCTACATGCCGAATTTCGGCTTCGAGGTGATGTGCTCGGTTCCGGCGCGGGCGCTCCCCGGCATGCGCTGGTGGATATCGTGTTCGGAGCCGGTTTCGCCGCGCACATCCGCAAAGTTCATCGAGCATGTCAACGCCGGCCCCGACAGTTTCAGCCCGTGCTATGCGATGGCGGAGAACATCTTCGCGGTATCGATCCGCCGAGGCTTGAAGACTGCGATGCTCGATCACGGCGAGGCAGTCTGCTGCGGCGAGCCGATAAAAGGCGTGTCGCTCAAGATCGTCGATGGCGAGATCTGGGTGCGCAGTCCGACATCCATAGCCAGCTACCTCGAAGGCACTGACATCCGCGACGCGGACGGTTTCTACCCGACCGGCGACCTCGGCGCGCTGATCGAAGGCGAGTTGTTCGTGACCGGCCGCAAGCAGGACATATTGCTGCAGGCCGGCCGCAAGTTCATGCTGTCGGACATCGATTTGCGGGTGAACGAGGCGGTGCCGGAAGCGCGCGGCCGCGTCGCGTCGCTGGCGGTGCACGACGAACGCCTCGGCACCGAAAGCCTGGTCGTGCTGATCGAGTCAGCCGATTTCTTCACCCGCAGCGATCATGCGCAGGTTGGCGGAGTGATCCGCGACGCCGCAAACCTCGACCATGTGCAGGTCGATTTCGTGCCGCCGCGGTTCCTGACCAAGACATCGTCGGGCAAGATGAACCGCCGCAAATCCGCGGCGGACTGGCTGGCGGTGCGCCGTGAACCCCGCTCCGGCACCGCGTCCGGCACCGGCGCGCTTGCCGACTTGCGAGACATGTTTAAGAGCGTTGCGTGGGATCGCGCCGTGCCGTCGATTTTGGATTCGTTGTCGCTGGTGGCGTTGCGCCTGATCCTGGCCGAAGCGGGTCTCGCCTACGATCCGAAGCAATCGCTGTCGGACATCGCGGCTTTGCTGGAGAGGCGAAGCGTGGCTGCCGAACCGCGCGACGCCGCGCCGCCTGCGCCGCAATCCCTGCGAATCGTGTCCCTGGCCGACCGGCAGGTAATCGCGCGGCTCGGCGAAGCGCATCTGGCGCAACTGAGCGCGCGGCTCGGCGTGCCGGTGACCATCGACCATGTCTGCCTGCCGCCCGCCGGGGTATTGCTGTCCGACTGCATTTTCCACGATTACTTCCAGCCGCGGCTGGAGCAGGAGCCTTTCGCGTCGGTGGACCGGACGATGGGCAAGCTGCACGAGGCGAGCCTCCTGATCTTCGATGACGTGGCCGAGATGCTTCTG
>CAZZWO010000059.1:0-15099 GCA_964657885.1 uncultured Acetobacteraceae bacterium
CAAACAACGAGGACGGCACTGGTGCCGCCCCTTCAAACAACGAGGACGGCACTGGTGCCGCCTCTGCGTCGGCCGACACGGACGGCCCTGGTGCGGACGGCACCGGCGGCCCCAACCCCGTGAACCTGCCTACGTCCGCAACAGGCGACGCGTCAGCAGCGTCGGCAGGTTCCGACGCAACTGCGCCCGGCGATACGCAGGTCGCCGCCGAAACAACTCAGGTGCCGTCCGGCGGAGATGCAACTGGCGCCGCGGATGCAGCATCGGCGGACAAGCCGACGCTGTCTGTGAAGTCGAACGGTGATGGAACATTCACCCTGTCCGGCAGCGGCTTCGTCGGCAACACCGCCTATATCCGCGCCGTCGGCACCGGCGCGAAAGATTATGCGTATGGCCAGGCCTGGGGCAGCGTGCCGGTTTCGGGCGGATCGTTCAGCGCGACCACACCCGACGTGTGCGGTGTGGAAGGCGGCGACCGGTTTTTCTCGGCGAATGACGGCCGCCCCGTTTCGAAGGACGACACCGGAACCTTGTGGAGCAACACCGTCAAAGTCTCGTGCCCGAGCGGCAAAGGCGGCGATGACCCCGGTGACGACCCGGGCGACGATCCTCCGGCCGACCCGGGAACTGATCCGGGTTCGGCGCCAGGGGGCGATGACCCAGGCAGCAGCGGCTCGGCAGGTGCAGGCAGCGGCGACGATGCAAGTGGAACAACCGCGAGCGCGCCAGGTGCCGATGGGTCGGGCGCTGCAGGTACGGCGGGGTCCGACACTGCCATGCAGACGGCGCCCGACCCGGCCTCGGGCTCGGCTCCAGCAGGCGACGCGGCGCCGGATGACGGGGCTGCAGCGGCCGGAAACGCCACCAATGCTGACGCAACAACCGGTGATGCTGCAGCCGGCGGCTCGGCCGCGCCGGCGGGCGATGCCACCATCGCCAGTGCCGATGATGCGGTGGAGATGGACACGTCCGACGGCACCGCGGACAACAAGAAGAAGCCAAAAGGTGCGGGCTGGCACCAAACGAACGTGATTGTCATGCTGACCGATTTCGACGGCGGCCCGATGGGCGGCCACGAAGTAATGGTGCAATTCAAGGCGCCGGGTGCCGAGGTGATCAACGCAGGCGGCAAGATGGAAGGTGGAACCGTCACCTTTGCCGGATTGTGGTTGCAGAGCGAGGGCACGGTGCGGGTGATGGCGGTCAGCAACGGCAACGCCGCGATCGTTCCGCAAGGCAACACGAACTACAAGCTGGGCGGCTCCGGCCCGCTGAAGATAAAAGGCGTGCAGCAGCACACCGATGTCGCGGTTACCGCCAAAACCAGCGAGGAAGCCGGCGAGAAGGCGGGCGCCGAGGGAAGCGCCGGGATCGACTACAAGATCGTCAAGATCGAAGGCAAGATCAGCGGTGAGACCGAGTCCAAGAAGGGATCCGAGATCACCTATTCATACAATGTCAGGCTGGCAAAGGAGCCGTTGGATCTGACGTTGCTCTAACGAGCGAGGGCGGCGGCACGCTGAACCGGGAGATGTCTGGTGGTTGAGGTGGATGCAGACGCGAAAGACGCCTATGTCGCCGATGCATTCGGCGTCGATCCCGCCAGCTATGCCGACCCTGCAACGGTCAACGATGCAGCGGATGGCGGTGACCCGCCCGCTGCATCCCCTGCCGACAGCGATGCGGCGGCTGCCGGTGATGCGAACGCTGCAGGTGCAGACGGCAACGCTTCCACCATGAACAGTGGAGCCGAGGCTGCCGGCAACGCTTCAAGCGGCGCAGACGAGCCGATCGGCGATGGCGATGACGACGATGCAAGTGCCGAGGGCGGCGACAGTGCAACCGCAGAGAGCGATACGGGTGCTGGCGGAGCAAGTGGTTCCGGAGACCAAGGCGGCGCCGAGGGTGCCGGCGGTGGTTCTGCCGTGGACAACGCCGAACCGGATACCGGACCGGCCGACACGGCTAAACAAACCGCGGACGCGACGGACAAGATCAACAAGAGTTCGGACGACGACCTCAAGAAAATGTCGGCCTCGGACAAGGCCAAACTGCTGAACGATTTGCAAGCCGGCGGCAAACCGTCGGGCGATGCAAGGCAGGCGCAGATGAAGGTTCTGCGCGACATGCAATTGGATCCGGACTTCAAGAAGAAAGAGGATGAGCGGGGCGCCGCGATTGCATCGAAGTTGAAGGGCAACAAGGATTTGGAAAAGGCGCGGAAGAACTGGGACAAGCTATCACCGGCCGACAAGGTTGATGCGTTGAAAAAAGTCGTGGCCGCGCAGAGCGAACAATACGGCATGACAGCGCCCGAGATCGAAACGGAGGACAAGCCGCCCTACGACGCGCCGGACGGCACAAAGCATGTCGAGAACGGGCATTTCGATCCGAAGGACGGCAAGCTCCACCTGAACACGAATGCCGCGAGCAAGATGAAGAATTTCGCGAGCGCGCTCGACCTCGTGCTGCACGAAAATGGTCATAATTACCAGGCGAAGCTGATCAAGGACTTGAAAAACGGCAAGCTCAAACCGGGCGATCCAGAATACACCGAGGCAACAGTGTTCGCCGCGAACGACGGCGGTTCCGGATACATTCAGCCAGGCGAGGACTACAACACCTATGTCAAGCAGCCGAAAGAGAACCACTCGCGCACCATCGGCGCGGAGACCTCGCAGAAGATCCTGAGTTCGCTTTGAAGGGCCCTGCCATGACCAACGGACACGCTGCGCCGCAACGTTTCGCGGCCATCCGCATCGAGGACGGACACGAAACGTCACTCGGCACCGTCATGCTCGATGAATCAGGCCGTTTGAGCGTGGCGGACGCGCCGGCGGATACGGATGCGGCCCGGCGCCTCGAAACAATGGTCAAGGAAGTGAATGAAACCGACAACATGCATGTCGATGTGCCGCCCCGCGACGATGCACCGGAGTTCACGCTGGCATCGGCGGTAATCCCGCGTGGCCATCCGCAATTCAATCCGGCGCTGACGGCGTATATTCGCAAGTATTACGGTGTGGAGCTGCGCGCATGATGATGCCCGTCAACCTAAGCCATAATGCGCTGCGCCGCGCCATGCTGTTCATCGGGCCGGTTTTGGCGCCCCTTTTCTGTGTTCCGCTCGCGCACGCCGATTCGGTGAAGCAGTTCGATGCAGTCCTGCACGAGAACGGCCACGACAAGGTTGTCGGGCAGGTGTCTCTCGATGCGGCCGCGCGTCTTGCAGTGGTCAAGGTTGAACCGGACCGCGCGGAATGGCTCGGGCAACTCGCGAACGAGGTGAATAAAACCGACGTGATGCACGCGGACGTCGCACCCCGCGCCGGCTCACCCGACTACACCTCCGCATCCCGTGTCATTACGCGGGGAGATCCCGACTTTGCCGCCGCCCTGGAAAGCTACATCCACACCTACTACAGCCTGGATCTTCGGCCGCGCTGACCTTCGGTCTCGGTCTCAGGACTGCAACGCCGGCATGGCGTTCGCCGGCGTATTGTTTATACTTAAAGCGGATCGAGGGTTGGATGCCCTCGGTCGTCGCAGACTAGCCAACACAACTTGTTCGGGAGAGGCAGGGCATGGCGGATCCGCAGACGGGGATGGACAAGGCAGAGATGAAGAAGCTGCTGAGCTTCTCGAAAAAGGAGCCGGTCCATTGCGCGATGGGATTGGGTAAGGAACCGGCGTTCGCGTTGCTGCTGCTGGATAAGATGAAGCAGCCGAAAGCGATCGAGGGGCTGCTGGTCAAGCAGTTCCCCGATGCCAAGAGCACTCGTTGGGGAATGGCCGCCGTCGACATCGACGAAAACCCCAAGCTGGTGAAGTTCACCATCAACAAGCCGGTATCCGGCATAGCCCGCAAACTGGCAAAGACCCTGAAGGGCACCGGCTTCACCAAGGTCGAGATCGTGCTGGAAGACGGCACAGCCGTAGAATCGCACGCCGACGAGGAGGAGGATGCAGGCGCGTCGGCCGCCGCCCCATCGGCGCAATCCGAGCCGCAAGCCGCGTCGCCTTCAGCAGCGCCGCCCCCACCTGCGCCTCCCCCGCCGATGCCCGCACGGCCCGGGATCGACAAGGCGGCGCTGGAGAAACGTCTGGCGGCATTGATCCCCCGCATTCCTGTAGCCGCCGCGAAAGCTCCGGATTTACAAAAGGTCTTGGTCAAGCTTGCGACGGATTCGAACGTCAACCTGAAAACCGGCAACCTCGCGACCGCGCAGACCTTCATCGACGAGCTTGAACATATGCTGGGCGATGCTCCGGCAGGCACCGAAGCTGCCGCAGCACCACAACAGGCGGCCGCTGCGCCCGCCGCCGCTCCTGCGGCATCGGCTTCCGGTCCTGTTGCGTATGCGAAATCCCGGCTTGCATGGTTGGCGGCACGCCAGAAGGTGCATGCCGACATCGACAAGTTGCGCGCCAGCATCGTCGAAGATTATCGGGACGACGATGTGGTGGACGACCTCGCGACCAGCTACTCGGCGACCGTGCAACCGGTTCTCGACGGTTTCGACGAGAGTCTGGCGGACAAGCTCGACGAGGCGGCGAGCGAGCCCGACGCCGGGCGCCGTAGCGAGTTGGTGGCGGAGGCGCGCGGCATCATCAGCCGATACGAGACTTTCCTCGCGAACGACACCCTGATTGCCGATCTGGACGACAATCCTTTCGTGCCGCTGTCCATCCACGCGACGATCTCGGCGACACTCGCCGCATTGTCCAAAGCCGTGCACTGAAAGGACGGAAGTAGATGTCCGACGTTCTGAACAAGCCGAAAGCCAAGACCGACAAGCCAGGCTGGCTGAAGCGGGTCCTGAAAAAGGACGTTCCGGCGCCGTCGGGCGCCCGGCCAGGTCGACAACGACAGCATGGTCATCGCGCAGCAATTCGGCGCGATGTTGCGGGAAAAACCCTACGCCGACCTGCCAGGGCCGGTTCGCGCCGCCCTGCGCGCGCCGATCGAAACGGCGATCGGCGCGGGCAAGCTCGACGATGCGCGGACCGCGATGGGCGGCTTTGCCGCAGCGGCCGCGGCCAACGTTCCGGTGTGCGCCGCACTTGACGACGTGCGCGACAAGATCGAGGCGCTGGAAGGCACCGATCTGGATGCGACGGCTGCAAAGACGGCGCTGCAGAAATTGACCGAAGCCCAGACCGCGGCCAACGCGATGTCCGGCGATGCGCGGATCGCGGCGTTGGCAAAGGTGACGTCGGCTGCAGCCAAGCCGTTGCAGGATGCCGAAAAGCTGCTGACGGGCAAGGCCAACACCGGTGCTGCGAACGGGTTGGCAGCGTTGCGCAAGGGCGTCGACGAGGCGATCAAGGCGCTGGCGGCCGGCGATCCCAGAAAGGCGCTGGAGACGCGGCTGGCGGAGTGGGACAAAGCGAAGGACACCGCCGACAAGGAGGCCGATCCCGACAAGAAGAAAGCGGCGCTGGACACTCTGGGGACGGACGCCGACAAGCTGCTCGACGATGCGCTGGCCGCATCCGGCGGTTCATCCAGCAAGAAAAGAGCTGCTGCGGCCAAGAAGCAGGAGATTTACAAGGAAGCGTTGGAAAAGCGGTTCGGCATCGAGATCCTGAACACCGACGGCACGAAGAACACTCATTTCGACCAGTTCTACGAGATGATGGCCACCGTTCCCGTGCAGCAGAGCGTGCAAAGCAGCCTGAACCTGCTGACCTACGACAAAAAATCCGGCGGTGCGGCCTACGGCAAAGGCACGATGGGCACGAAGCAGGTCGGCTTCATCGAGATGGGTGGCAGCATCAACGAAGCCGATGTCGGCTGGGAATACCACGGCAAGAAAGTCGAGGTGTTCAAGATCAACACGTTGCACGAGATCGGCCATTCGGTCGACGACAAATACGGCATCATGGCCAAGAACATGGGCGGCAAGGGCTGTGGCGGTTGGGAAAAGACGTCGATCGATGCTGTCGCGAGCGCCTTCGTCGATCAGTTCAGGAAAGGCGATGGGAAGGACATCAAGGTTCCGAATGCCGACTTGGTGAAAGCGGTCAAGGCTGCGCTCCAGAAGCAGCCCATCAAGGATGAATTCGGCAACAGCCGGGTGACCGGCGCCGACACGAAGGACCAGGCGGATGCAGGCATCAAGGATGCGGATTGGCCGAAGATAAAGGCGCTGTTGGACAGTTGCATCCAGACACGGTCGGACAACTGGCCATGGGGCAAATCCAAGACCGTCACATTGGACAAGCGCGCATGGCACGAAGCTTATGCCGGCGAGTGGTACAGCTATGACCCTGGCGCACGCGCGGCGATCGAGGAAGTGCGCGACTATCAATGGCGTTCGCCGGCTGAATGGTTTGCGGAGCTGTATGCCTACACCTGGTACAAGAAGCAGGAGCCGAAGGGCGGCGTCGCGAAGGAAGCCGCGAAATACATGTATCGGCCAGGTGGCGGAGAGATGGCGGCGTAACCCGCCGCTTCATCCCGTGCGCTTGCCCGATACTTCTCTCAAGGAGAGACCGCCATGTCGATCTTCCGGAAACTCGAATGCACCTGCGGCACTTGCGGCAACGTCGCGACCGTTGCGCGCGCCGAAAGCGTCAACGCCGACCGCCGCCCTGATCTGCGTAACGCCATCTTGTCGGGAAGCTTCCAGGCGGAAACCTGTGCCAAATGCGGCACGCTGATCCGTTTGCCGGCCGAGCTCACCTATATCGATCTTGCGCGCGGCCAATGGATACTCGTGCAGGCGCCGGAGACGCTGGAAACCTGGGCGCATGAGGAAACCGAAGCGCAGGAAGTGTTCGACGAGAGTTTCGGGCACGCCGCACCTGGGCCATCGCGCGAGATCGGTGAAGGCCTGACCCCGCGGCTGGTATTCGGGTGGCCGGCACTGCGCGAGAAATTGATCTGCGACGACCTGGCGATGAAAGACACAACGCTGGAAGCGGTCAAGATGTCGATCATCCGGCATGTTCCGCACCCGCCGCTGGCCGATCAGACGGAGCTTCGTCTGACCGGGGGCGCGGACGACACGCTGAGTTTCGCCTGGATCATGAGCGAGACCGAGCAGGAGGTTGCGGGACTGGACGTGCCACGCTCCGTCTATGCGAACATTGCCGACGCGCCCGAGCCGTGGGCGCCGGTCATGGCACAGTTTGCCGGCCACATGTTCGTCGACCTGAAGCGCTTCATCTCGGGCTGAGGACAGTCCGAATACATCTGTAGCGCCGCAAAATTTGCGGTGTGTCGATCTGTGCAAATGATTGCGTCGCAATGAGGTTTGACTACCGCCCGCAGATTGGCGGGCGGTAGTCTGTTCCTGCAATCTGCCAGCGACGGAGAAACGGCGGTCTGCACGACCTGGAGAGTGCCCGTCCGTGAGCGACACGATCGACGACCAGCGAGATGCCTATGTCGCCGACACGTTCGGTGTGGACCCCTCCACCTACGCTTCGCCACAACCTGCCGATGCGGGTGACGGGAGCGGCGCTGGCGCTGCACCGGATGGCGAGGCCGCCGAGCCTGCGGCGAGCGATCAGGATAGCGCTGCGGCCGACACTTCGGATGCAGGCGACACACAGCCCGCGGCGGATGATGGCCAGTCCGGCGACGAGACTGCGAGCGACAGCGAAGACGGCGGCGTCGTTCCGGCCAATGACCAGGACTGCGATCAGGCAGACCGCCCCGGCGCTGGCGCTGACGGGACAGATGTCGATGGGTCAGATAGCGACAGCGAAGGCCTGCAGGCAGACACCGGCGATGCAGGCGATGACTTGGGCCCCGACGCGGAACCGAGCGATGCGGGCGAGGACGACACATCCGGGAATGCCGATGCGGGCGATGGCGAAGAAGATGCCGATGAGTCCGGCGGCGGGCCGCAGAACACCGATACCGGAGAAACGGGAACGGGTGATGACATCGGCGATGCTCCCGCCGATGTCGCGGCCGGCGCCGATGACGCAGATGCCGGCAACGAAACATCCGGTGCCGATGAAAACTCGACGAGTGTCGACGACGGCACGAACATGTCTGTCGATCCTTCGGCGGATGGCGGCGCGTGCGAGGGGCCGCAGCCGAAACCCGAAATCATCGGGTCTGCGCAGAGCAGTCGGGCCGCGGACATCCTCGCCAAGATGGCGCCGGACGATCAGGCGCGCGTGCAGAAGATGCTCGATGGCGCCAAGTCGGATGACGAACGCAGCTATCTGAACAAGGCGCTCGCATCCGGCCACACGCCGGACGAGATTGCCAGGTTCCAGCAGGCGATAGACGGCCAGGACGCTAAATGGATGCAGGACAATCTGAGCCTTGTCGGGGCCTCGGACGGCTCGGGCATCAAGCAGCAATGGTCGCATTCCTGCGCACCGACAACGGTCGAAGCGGTCAAGGGAATGCTCGATCCGATCTACGCTTTGCAGATGCGAACCGACAACAAGGACGTGACGGCAGCCGACGACAAGAGCCCGAACGCCGCCAATCCGCAGATGGCTGCCGATCAGAAAAACATGCTGGTTTCAGGCGGCGGCACTCCGGCCAGCCGTGACAAGGCGGCTCAGGGCGCCGGCATGTGGGGTACTCCGTTCAATTACGGCCTGGACCAGGCCGGCAAGTCATCGAACGTGAGTTTCGACGGCAAGCTGGTCGGGCCGGGCTACACGCCGGACAACGCGTTGCAGGACATGGATGGACCGCTGAAAGGCGGGGTGCCCGTGCCGATTGTGGTTGGGTCCGATACCAGCAACGACAGCCATGCGGCACTGGTGACCGCGGTCGATGACGGGCCACCGCGCAGCTACAGCATCCATGACCGATATGCCGGCAAGACAATGGTCGTCACGGAAGATCAGTTCAAGAACGGCACGCTGAACGTCGCCGGGTGGCCAAAGCTGAAAGCTGTGTTCAAGCCGAATGTTCAACAATAGGGAGCGTGCCGTGCGGGAATACTCGAGAACCGAGCTGCTGGAGCTGACGCCGGACCGCTACCTTGCGGCCGGCTACCTGGATGGCGCCGGTGCGCCGCGCCCGGAGCTGCACTCCGACTTTGCAACAGCCTCGTGCACACAGTTGATGGTGGCAGAAGCGGCACCGCAGGAGGTGGCGTTGACCGTCGAAGCGCTCGGGCAGCTACTGCCGCTTTGCAAAGGCACGCCGGGCGCTCGCGCGGTCGATGCGGCGGATCAGGCGTTGCAGACGGTAGCCGGTGCAATCCGGCAGAACTCAAATGCCGGCTTGTCGCTTTGGGTGCGTGCCTGCGCCGCGCGGGTCGGCAGCGAAACCGATCTCGCAGCGTTCGTTGCGCATTTGCGGGCGGTCGAGCGGCTCTACATACTCATGGTCGCCTGTTTACCGGACGCACCCGCCATTTCCTGAATGAAATGCAACCGCAACGGACGAATACTTGCGTGCGCGTTTCTGGAACATTGCGTGGGACCGCAATACTTGTAAACATGCGATAGCGATTCGGCATGACGTATCAGCGGAGGTCATTGCATGTCCGGCAGCAGTTCCGAAGCACCGTCGCCATGGCTTTCCCCCACCGGTGTGCCCGGGCCCGACGATACTGTGGCCGTGCGGCCGGGCCCGCGTCCCGGTTATCCGCTCGCGGTGCGCGACGCCGGCTTCAGCACGGCGCTTGGCCTTGTCATGCAGACGCTTCCTTACGCGCTGCTGCGGTTTGCTGTGCTGATGGGCGCCTCGCTCGTCACCATCATCTGGCTCGGCATTGCATTCGGCGGCGGCGCCTGGCTCAGCGCTCACGTGGCGAACGTGTTCGGGCTGGTCTGGATGGTGCTGTGCCTCGGCGGTTTCGGCTTTGCGTGGTGGGGGCTGGTCCGTTACGCGCTGCACCTGATTTCATGCGGACACGTCGCGGTCCTGACCGACCTCATCATCCACGGGCAGGTCGGCAACGGATCGGAATCGATGTTCGCCTATGGGCAACGCGTCGTTGTGCAGCGCATCGGGCAGGAAAGCCTGCTGTACGGCTTGAACCTGACGGTGCGCGGGATCATCGGGAGCTTTCACCGCACGCTCGATTGGATTGCCGAAACGCTGCCGGTGCCAGGCCTGGAATCGCTGGCCAATCTTGCAACCATGGTGCTGCGGGCAGCCACCAACTATCTGGACAAGGTTATTTTTTCCTACAGCCTGGCGCGATCCGACCGTGACGCATGGGCCGCGGCGCGCGAAGGCCTCATCTATTACTGCCAGAATGCAAAACCGATCCTGAAGACATCGGTCTGGATCGTGGTCCTGGAGCGCGTGCTGACCGTGGTGATGTGGGTCGCCCTGCTGGCGCCGGCGGCGGCAATCGTCCTGATCCTGCCGCACTCCATGCGCGAGTCCGGCGCTTTGGTTACGCTGATCATCGCGGCGTTGCTGGCCGGCAGCCTGCGGGGCGCGTTCCTGAAACCGATCTTCCTCACCATGATCATGGTGCGTTTCCACAGCGTCATCGAGAACGAGGCCGTAAACCCGATCTGGGATGCGCGGCTGTCGGAAATGTCGAGCGCGTTCGCCGGCATGGGCGCGCAACTCCGCGGCGGCGCAGCCTCGCTCGGCTACCCGCAACGCGCCTGACGCGCAATCACCTCAGTGTGAGGCGAGCCAGGCGCGCCCTTCAGCATTGCCGGCAGCCGCCGCCCTGGTCATCCAGTCGCGAGCCTGCGCCAGGTCTCGCGGCACGCCCAGTCCCTGGGCGTATAGATGGCCGACACTGAACATGGCTGCGGGCAGGCGCTGTCCCGCTGCCTGCCTGTACCAGCGCATCGCGTCGGCGTAGTCGGCGTGCATGCCGAGGCCCATTTGCGCCAGGTATCCCAACTGTTGCTGTGCCGGGGCGGACCCTTGCTGCGCGGCCTGCAAGTACCAGGTGCGCGCGAGCGTGTAGTTCCTGCTCTGGCCCAACCCGTGCTGCGCGAGGTAGCCGAGCTGATAGGCGGCTGTCGCGAACCCTTGCGCGGCTGCCAGCGTGTACCAGCGCACCGCCTCGGCGTAATCCTGCTGCACGCCGGCGCCGGTCTGGTACAGGAAGCCGAGCTGGTTCTGTGCGGCGGGAAAATGCTGTGCCGCAGACTTGTCATACCAGGATTTGGCAACGCGCGCGTCTGGTGGGGTGCCGAGCCCCAGCTGGCTCATGTAACCGGTCTGGTACTGCGCCGCAGCGTCGCCCGCTTCGGCTGCGGAGCGGTAAGCTTCGAAGGCGGACAGGTACTCGCCTCGCCGGAATGCGAGGTCGGCGCCTGCCGCGCGCGGCGCCGCCGGTGCAGGGTCCGGCGGCAGCATCATCGCCCCTGCCGGGTTTGCTGAAGACCCTTGTCCCGCTCTGACACCGTCGGAAGCGGGTGGCGCGACATAGGCAGCCTGCTGGCCGCTGTGCTTGTTCGTCAGCACGTAAGCGGCGCCGGCCGCTACCCCCAGTATCAGCAGCGTGCCGATGACCAGGACCGCGGTGCCCGAACCGCCCGGCGCTTTCGGCGGCGCGGTGATCGGCGGAGTGCCGGTCTGCATCGTTGCGGAGCGGGTCGCCGCAGAACTGCCGGCCGTCTCCCGCAAGGTCGAGGCCTGGCCGCGCCCGGCCGGGCCGTGCATGCCGCTTCTGGCAACCACCGTTGCATCCGGGTCAGCCGCACGGGCGGGCTCCAGCAACCCCAACGCCTGCATCAGCGCGTGCACGTTCTGTGGCCGGTCCTGTGGAGCGACGCTCAGCGCCGCGTCAATACCGGCAAGCAAGCGCGGGTCGTAACGGCCCGCCCCGATTTCGACGGCGGGAACCAGGGGGTCCGGCTGTTTACGCAAGATCGCCATATGGCGGCCCGATGATTGGCATCCGCCGGCCTTGAACTGCTTGCCGGCAATGGCCTGGTAGCAGGTGACCCCCAGCGCGTAGATGTCGGAATAAGGGCCCTGCGCCGCACCTTCGATCTGCTCGATCGGTGCATAGTTTTCGCTGTAGATCTGGGTGAAAGCCGCGCAGCCGGTCTGTTGAGCACGCGCCGCACCGAAATCCAGCAGCACCGGCCGGCCGTTTCGCCGGACGAATATGTTCGCGGGCTTGATATCCCGGTGCAGCAGGCCGGACTCGTGGACCGCGCCCAGTGCCGGCAACAAGTTCTGCAGGATGGCGCCCAGCGCCGGTTCGGGCAGCCCTTCGGGGTTGTCGGCGATCACCTGGTCCAGCGCTTCGCCGTCCAGCAACTCCATGACGATGTAGGCGGTGGCGTTCGCTTCGAAATACGTGATCACCCGCACCACGCCGTCGCCCGCCCCGCTCGCACCCCTGGTGCCCATGCCGGTGGCGCCCGTGTAATCCCGGGTCGAAAACAACGTGAGCGCGCGCGCTTCCTTGGTGAAGCGGTCGAGGCATTCCGCGAGCAGCTCCGCATCCGCGTCGTTGCAGGCGCGCACCACCGGGCCTTCACGCGTGCAGAACTGGCGCGGATAGCACTCCTTCAATGCGAATTTCTGGTCGATGCCGTCGGCTGCGACATAGGTGATGCCGAACCCGCCGCGCCCGAGAAGCCCCTCGATGCGGTAGCCGTTCAGGGTGGTTCCGCGCGGCAATGCTTCGAGTGGCCAGGCGTCCTGCATGCAGTTCCGAACCGATCAACAGTGTTCGTGCGGCGATGCGGCGAACGCACATCGCTTGCACGGATACTGTATCACCACCGGCGCTGTCGGGCAGTCAAACCCTCAGGACCGGCCTAACGCCTCCAGATACCCCGGCCGGCGTTCTTCGCCGCCAGCGCCTGTTGCCGGTAGTCGTCGCTTGCATCGGGCGCCAGATCCGCCGCGCCATTGAACAAGGCGGAGCGCGCGATATCGAGCCCGGTCGGCAGCTTGCACACATAAGCCTGATCGCTGAGCGTGCACGAAACCGACGGTCCCTGCGCGTCGATCAGCGACTGCAGTTGCCGCGCATACTCGTCGCCTCGGCCTGCGACGCCGGCCAGCGGTACGGTCTGGCCATCCACCGTCAACGTTGCGGTATCCACCACCTTGGCGCTTCCCGAAACCGTCGCCGCCAGATCCAGTTTCGGGGCCGCGGACGGGTTGTAGGGACCGAGGTCCGCGGCCGGCAGATAAGCGGCCTGACCATCCGCGGTCATGGCAATGACCCATTTGCCATCACGCGATTTCTCGGCCGACACCAGGCTGGTACCGGCCTTCAGCGGATACATCTGCGGCGCGTCGGGGTTGGCGGCAACGAACGCGGCGCTGTCACGCACGAGGCTGAACGGCTGGATCAGCGAGCTGAACTCCAGCGTCGGCACATCCTGTGGCGAGGCACTGCCGCCCGCCGACGCATCGGGCAGCGCCGCCTGCGAGGGCGTGTCGCTGGACGGCGTGGGCAGGGCGGGCGGCGGCGTTGTTCCGGACGAAGACGACGACGATGATGCCGATGAAGACGGGCTGGATGACGATTCGGGGGGCAGGGAATCGAGTTGGGCGGGTGCCGCTGGCGGTGGCATCGCGGCGGGCGGCAATGCGGCCTGCTGCGAGGCGGGCTTGTCTCCGCCCGGCGTATGCATGGTGACGTAAGCGGCCGCACCGGCGCCGGCGATGACCACGATGCCACCGAGTATGGCGAGGTTGCGTATCATCCCTGCCACCGCATTCCTCCGCGTTCCGTCCTGTCACACATCATGATCCGTCTTCTGTCATTGAGCGGGGCTACCGGTTCGCAGCGCCTACTGGTTTGCCGGTGGGGGCGCCACCCAGCCCGACCCGCCGGTTTGCGCGGAGGCAGGCTGCGCCGTGGCGGGAGGCGGCGGCGCCACCCAGCCGCTGCCGCCGGTCGCGCCCGAGCCGGTGGCCGAGCTGCTGGAAGCGGTGGCCGTCCGGTGATGATGATGGTGCACCGGCGCCGCCGCTGCCTGCGCCTGCGCTTCGGCGGCTGCCGCATCTGCCTGCTGCTGCGCGAGCACGTCGCGCGATGCCTGGATCAGCACCGGCAACGAGCTCGCGATGTCGACGCCCTGACAGGGGTCGGACCCGGCGCTTTGCAACGTTGCGCATTTCGCCAGCGGGTTCGGCCCGGTATTCAACTGCATGGACTCGGAATAATACGCGATCGCCGCCTGATGGTAGCCGAGGCCCTGCGCCGACTGCCCGAGATAGTAATAGGACAGGTCGCTGGCGTAACCGATCTGCATGACGCGCACCGCGAGATCGTTCCACTTCTCCGCGATGTCGAGCTGATGGATCGACGGTGCCTGTGTCAGCCAGGACAATGTGCAACCGGCATGACATTGCAGCGCGAGCTTGCCGGCCTGCAGATCGCTCAGCATGCTGGCCTGCAACTCGGGGGTCAGCGCCTGATACTGGCTGGAACATCCGCTCAGCACCAAGGTCGCGGCCGCTGCGGCAAGAAGGGCTGTGCGCGTCATGCTCGTTCCTGACCTGGCTCGTGTTCGCGCGGCCGCTACCGGCCACTGGTTAGGCGTATCGTTACGGGTTCGGCGGTGGCGCATCCGGCATCGTCGCACCCGCCACCAGATCCCAAGGCTGGTCGCATGCGCCGACGCCCGGGAAGTACCCGTTCGGGTCTGCGCAACGATAGCTGCCGGCGGGGGCAGGGGGCAGCGGCGGAATGCCGCCGGGCGCCTGGCCGGCCACCGGCCCGGCATAGCCATCCGGCGGCGGCACCGCTTCCTCGACGGCCAGGTCCGGTCCGACAACGGTGTCGGTGTCGTAAACCGTCAGCGCCGCCACTTCGAGCGGGTAGGGCCAGATCGGGTCCGCATAGGGGTACCAGACGCCGCCCACATCCCACCACCAACCGCGCCGGCCGTAATGCCATTCGTTGCGCCACAAACCGCCGCGCCAGCGCGCGAGCTCGAAACGGTTGAAGCCGCGAACGTCGCGCACATGGAAATCGTGCTCGTGCCTGCCTACAAAGTCGCGGTCGCGCCCGATGTCGCGGTGCGCCTCGGCGTGCAGGAACGGCCGCGGTTCGTGATGCGCGGCCATGCCGGCTTCCAGCCCGCGCGTGTGGAGTTTCGCATCACCACCGAGCCGGGGATCATGCCGCGCCAGTTCGCTGCCGTGCGCGCCAGCTTCGCGCTCACGACCCTCCGCGCCGGCATTACGTCCCCGACCCTCCGGGCCGCCGGTAT
>CAZZWO010000060.1:0-14781 GCA_964657885.1 uncultured Acetobacteraceae bacterium
CCCCGACAAGCCGTTCTTCCTCTACTACGCCCTCGGCGCGGCGCACGCCCCGCAGGAGAGGGCGAAACCACGGCGCGGCGGCATCCAGCGCATCCAGCTGGGTCCGCGGCCAGCGCCGCCAGACGCCGCCGAGCGCGCGGCCGGCATCCATCATGTCTGCATCAGTGAGTCCGGTGCGCAACATGGGCGACCACTGGACGGTGTAGGGCGTGGTCAGCGCCGCGTAACCTTCGCCCGACCGCAGCATCGGCACCAGCGCCAGGATGTCCGCGCCGCGCGACACCACCTGGAAGCACGCCGCCGAGCCGGACGGCAACGCCGCTTCGGCAACGCTGCGATACCAGCCCTCGGTCGAAAACGCGTCCTGTCCGAACAGCGCGCGGGCGGCGGGCGGCAGAGCGGCAATCGTCGGAAAATCGTCGACCCGCACGGCACGGTCAGGCATGCAGCGCGTACCAAGCGCAGCCGATCCATTCGTGCAGGGCGTAGAAACTCTCCTGCCAGGCGGACACCCGCGGCACCAGCATGCGCCAGGCGACCGGCGGCGGCGGCTCCGCATCGACCGGGGCCGGCACCGCGTGCAGGCCGGCCGCGCGGAACGCGATCATCGCACGGCGCATGTGCCAGGCGTGGGTGACCAGATAAACCGAGTTCACGCCCGCAGCGCGCAGCATCGCCGCGGACAGCGCCGCGTTCTGCCAGGTATCCTCGGAGTGTTCCTCCTGCCATTCGGGGATCAGCGCGAAATCCTCGCGCAGGCTGCGCGTCATCAGCTCGGCCAGGCTAGGCGCGCCGATGTGGATGCGGCCGCCGGTCACCAGGATCGGCAGGCCGGTGGCGCGCGACAGCCGGGCGCCGGTCCGCTCGCGCTCCAGGGTCAGGTGGCCGACGGTGAAGCCGTCCAGCCCCGCCGCGCGCACCTCGACCAGGTCTCCGCTGAGGATGACGATGGCGCCTGGCAGGTCAGCCGCGTCTGCAACGGTCACCTGCCCCGATTCGAGCGAGGTGAGCAGCGTTCCCGAAACGAACGGTATCGACAGCAGCACCAGGCCGGACAGCCCGGCCGCGAGCAGCACGCGACCCGCGCGCCGGCGGTGCAGCACGGCCCCTACACAGGCGGCCGCGAGAAGGTTCAACGGCGGCACCAGCAGGGCGGAAGGCAGATCGGCCAGCGACATGCCCCTGCTCTGCCCGATTTCCCGGACCGCTTCCATGCCGGAGCGGACAAACCGCGGGCAGACGGCCCCGTCACTCTCGGTTACAAACCTAGCGTGTGGCGATTCTCGATCGAGCCTTCGGGCGACCTGGACCTGTTGGGTGAACGATGGCGGGCGCTGGAACGCGAGGCCGACGGCGGCTTCTTCCGCAGCTGGACTTTCCTGGGTTGCCTGGCGCACGAACGGTTCCCGGACGCGCGCCTGCTCGCGGTGACCGACGGCGACGAGGACGTCGCACTGGCGCTGCTAGGGCGTGCGCGGGGCCGCTTCTGGCTGAACCAGACCGGCTCCCCCGTCCACGACGGCGTGTTCATCGAGCATAACGGGCTTCTCATACGGCGGGAGCTGCATCCGGCCTTGCCGGTCATCCAAGGCGCCCTTGCAGAAGCGTCGAGGCAGGGCGGCACGCTGGTGCTGTCCGGCATCGATGAGCCGACGCTGCAGGCCGCTTGCCACGCCGGCTGGCTGGTCGAACGGCAGGCCCGCTTCGCACCCGCGGTGCCGCTGGAGCGGTCGGATGCCCCTTATCTGGACAGCCTCAGCGCCAATGCGCGTGCCCAGATCAGGCGATCGCAGCGGCTTTACGGGCCGGGTCTGGCCTTGGAAGCCGCTCGCACAGTGGCCGAGGCGCACGCGATGTTCGACGAACTTGCAGCGTTGCACCAGGCTTCCTGGAACAGGCGTGGCCAGCCGGGCGCCTTCGCGACACATGAGGCGGGTCGCTTTCATCGCGCCTTGATCGGCCGCGCATGGCCGGCGCAGGCGGACCTGCTGCGTGTGGCCGCAGGCGGCCGGGTTATCGGTTTGTTATACAACCTGCTGCAGGATGGCCGAGTGCTCGCCTATCAGTCCGGGCTGGAACAGCCGGGCGGCCCACAGGAAAAGCCGGGCCTGGTTTGCCACGCGCTCGCCATCGAGCATTACCGGACACGCGACTTCGCCACGTACGACCTGCTCGCAGGGGATGACCGCTACAAGCGCACCCTGGCCCGCGGCGGCGAAACGCTTCATTGGGCAACGCTGCACCGGCCTTGGTCCGCATCTGGCCTGGTCGCTCGCAGCCGCTCGAAGCTTCGTGACCTCAGGGCGAGAGACCGGTCAGCACCGTCTTGAGCAGCGTCTCGTCTTCCGGGCCGCCGGGCGACACCGACACCGACCAGGCCGTGGCGGGGGCGTGCTTTCCTTGGCCGAACATGTTGCCCAGGATGCGCAGGCGGTCATGCACGCCGCCCACCCCCTGCACTTCATCGACCCGGATCGCGTAGGCGGCGACCCGTCCGGTGTCCTGGGCGCGCACCAGCATCCACGGGACGGCGCGCGGTCCCGCCGTCCGCCAGACGACGGTGTCGAGGTCACCGCCGACATCCTGCATGGCGGGCCCCCGCGCCGCCGTGAGCACACGGGCCGGGTCGGCGCCCGCCGGAACGCTGGTGACGCGGATGCGCACCTGCTGCAGGCCGCAATCCAGGACGAGGGTTGCCGCAGCACCGTCCACGGCCAACGGGCGCGCCGTGCAACCGGCGGGCGGCACCAGTTCCGGCTTTGTGGCGACAGCGACCTTGCCCTCGGCACCCATGCCGGCCAGCAACGGGCCGCATACGGCGAACACGATAACAGCGGCACAGCCGAGCGCCGCCCGCCTGTGTCGTGATGCAGACGGAATGAAAAGGGTTCCGGCGGCTGGGCCACCCACGGCCTCGCGGAACGGCAGGCCGGAAAGTGCCAGCAGGATGATGACTGCCGAGAAGAAGACCCAGCCATAAATCAGGTGGTCCGCGGCGCCTGCCTCGGCACTGCCGAGGACGTGGCCCAGCAGCACGATGCCGAGCGCCCGCACGCCGTTCGCCAGCACCGGCACCACGCACGAGACGGCAATGAAGGCCACACGCCGCACCGGCGAGCGGAACATCGTGACGGCGTACAGCACGCCGAACGCCACCGACGCAATCAGGAAACGCAGCCCCGCGCAGGCTTCGGCCACGTAGAACCGGCCTTCGGGAATGGTGATCTGGAAGGCGTCGGCGTCGAACGGAATGTCGAACAGGCGCAGGCCCGCCTCGATGAAGCCGGTGGTGAAATGCTGCAGCGCCGGCGTCAGGAATGCGCCGAACGGCACCAGGAACACGAGGTATAGGAACGCCGCCGACAGCGCCCACCAGCAGCGCCAGCCGAGTGCCGCCAGCAGCAACACCTGCACGAACCCGACCAGGCAGAACTGCCGCCCCTCCATGATGCCGAGCCAGCTCGCCGCGACCCATCCGAGTGCGAGCGGCACGGCGAGCAGGCACATGAATGGCGCGGGACAAGCGGGGTGATCCGGCAGCACGTCCCGGCGTTCCCACAGCAGCCATCCGGCAATCGGCAGCACCAGCCAGCAATGGCCGTAAGCGGTGGAACTGCTCCAGACCGACATCGCGGCGGCAATTTCCTGGCGGAACACCAGGCACAGGATGACGGTGCCCAGCGCCGCGCACGCCCATGCCGCACCATCCCGCCGGAGCACCGTTGTCCGCGTGGAAATCGGGTCCGCCGCCAAATCCATGCTCATCCGACGCCGCGCACCAGCATCGGGCCGATCAGGTTGGCCACCGGCACCGGCAGCTTTTTCCAGGCCGCGATCATCAGGCGGTATTTGGGGTTGAGCGGGTTGTGCTCGGGGATCGTTTCGCCCTGCGCCAGCATGAAGCGGTAGTGCAGCGGCGTGGGCGTGAAACCCCAGTTCTTCTTGAACGCAAAAGCGCCTGTGCCCGCCTTGCTGCGGCCGAAATCGAACAACCGGCAGCCACGCGCCGCCGCGCGCCGCATCACCTCCCAATACATGAAATCGTTGGCGTAACAGGTCCGCGCGGCATCCGTGCCCCCGCCGTAATAGGGGATCACCTCGTCGCGCCAATGGAAGTTCATCACCGAGGCGACCGGCACACCGGCATCGCGCACGGTGACAACATCCATCGCCTCGCCGAAAGTGTCGGCCAGGATCCGGAAATACCGCCGCGCGAACACCGGCGTTCCGAGGTTGCGCACGCTCTGCGCATAGACCGCATGAAGCGTGTCCACGTCGCGGTCCGATGTGGCGGTCAGCCCGCGCTCGATGCCCTTGCGCACCACGGCGCGCTGCTTGCGCGGGATCGCCTTCAGGTTGGCGTCGTCATCGCCCGAGATCGGCCGGCGGAAAGTGACGTACAGCGCTTCGCGCTCCTGCCAGTCCGTATCCAGCCAATCCTCGGACGGCGCCCGCAGGTAACGAAACTCGCAGGCGGTGGCGCCGAGCTTCGCGCGCAGGCCGGCCGCGTGATCGGCCAAGGCGCGTGCGGCTTCGGCATTGGCTGCGAGCGGGCCGCCATAGACACAGAACGGGCTCGAAATCAGCGTGTGCCCGAACAGCCGCGTGCGTACCTGCGCCAACGGCAGCACACCGACGACGGCGCCGTCCTGCTCGGCCACCAGGTAATAGGCGCGATGACCGAACGCCGCTTCGATCACCTTGCGCCATGCGGCCAGATGAAAGAACGTCGCATCCGGCCGCGCGTGTACGAACTCGTCCCAGGCCCTGGTATCGGGCCCGAGCGGCACCACCCGGATCATTACAGGCGGAGCTCCGCCTCGAACACCCGATCGACGCGGTCCCAGGCGAAATCGCGCAGCAATCGCCTGATCCTGTCCGCGGTACGGCTCATGTTCACGAAATGCCGGAAACGGGCCATGCGGGGAGCGGCGACGCGCGGCTGGCCGGGGTCGATCTCCCAAGGGTGGGTGTAGAACATGCCGCTCGACCGGTCGCGCGCGTTGAACCGCCGCAGCCCGGCGCGGAACACGGCATAAGGCAGCAGGCGGAAATAACCGCCGCCGGAACACGGAAGATTACGGCCGCCAAGCCGCACCGTGGTCATCGGGATTTCCAGCAGCCGGCCGTGTTCCACCCGATGTGCGAAACGCGGCGCGTCGGGCATGCCGTAAAGGTCGTGGCGGATCGGGTATATGCTGGAGCTGTAGGCGTAGCCTGCATCGGCGAGCACGCCGAACGCCCATGGGTTACGCTTGTTGATCGAAAATGTCGGCGCGCGATAGCCGCGTACCGGCACCCCGCCCACATCTTCCAGAAGCCGGCGCGCGCGCCCTACATCTTCCGCGAATTCCACCGCCGTCTGCTCGTGCGCCAGGCGATGCGCATAGCCGTGGCTGGCCAGTTCGTGGCCTTCCGCCACGATGCGCCGCACCAGCGCCGGATGCCGGTCCGCCACCCAGCCCAGCGTGAAGAACGTGGCGTGCACACCGGCTTCCGCGAACATCGCCAGGAATTTCTCGGTGTTGGCTTCCACACGGCGCGGCAGGCTGTCCCATGCATCGCGCGCGATCGTGCCGGCAAAAGCCTGGACCTGGAACCAGTCTTCGACATCGACCGTCATCGCGTTACGGCGGCGATCGGCTGCCGAAGCGGTGGAACTTGCCAGAACGCTGTCCATTCCTAGAACTTCTTCAATCCGCCGATCGTGAAGGTGGTGTCGTTGCCGCTCAGGCCCTGAAAGCCCGAAGCCGCGAACGCCGAGCCGCCGACGACATAGGTCCCTCCGAACCGCACATACCCGGTCAAGGTTTCGGTGAAGATACGGTCCAGACCTATGGAAACGCTGATCGTGTCGCCGCTGTCGCCATTGCCGGGCGACGCACCGTTCAACCCGCCTGTACGCAGGCCGGTGCTGTTTGTGCCGTACTGCACAAAGCCGGTCAGGCTGAGCAGGGGTGTCAGATCGTGCCTTTCGGTGATGCTGCCGAACGTGCCGCTGGTCCTGACAGGCGCAAACCCCCCCACCTGCCGGCCGACCGGATTGGTCGTCTCCCGCTGCACCGACAGTGTCAGCGTGTCGTAATTGCCGAGATAGCTCGCCGACGCGTCCAGCCGGTGCAGCTTGTTCAGGTTCTGGTTCGCGCCGAACGCATTGGTGCCTTGCAGCAGCGGCGCTGCTTGCAGGACCGAGGCCGCCGCCCCTGTCGCATCGTCGCTGCCGTCCAGCAATGCATTCTGCTGATCCTGTTCGAACGTCGAAATACCCGCGGAGTAGCCGCCGAACACGCGGATGCGCGGGGTTGCCTGCACCGAGCCCTGTACATAGACGGAGCCGAAGCCGTCCACGTAACGATACTCCAGCGTCAGGCTGCTGCCGCGGTTCGGCGTAAGTTTGACGCCGCCCGAGCCGATCGGCCCTGAATACGCATAGTCGCTGCGTGGGTACGAAAGATCTTCGTAGCCGATCTCGCCCAGCACGGTGATCAACCGGTTGACGGCATAGCTGGCATCGTCGGTCAGCAGAATGCGCCGGCCACCCGCGAGCGCCCCTGCCCCGTCATAGAAGTTGTCGTCGGTGCCGACCTTGTTGCGCAGGCGGCCGAGATCCTCGCCGGTGGTGAAATCCGCGAACACCCGTTTGGTCGCAAGGAACGAGCTGCCATATGCGCCGAAGCCGTTCAGCGCGGATGCCGGCTGCCCGGCCTGCCCCGGCTGCACCGGCGAGTCGGTCGCGCTGTAGATGTAGCCGGCGCCGAATTCCAGAGTGCCGTTGCTGCCGAGAGTACGGCTGACATAGGGCGAGAACGACACGTTGCTGGCGGTCTGCCGGTTGCCGGGCGACAGGGTGACCGTGCTCGAGGGGCCGAGGCCGCCATAAACCGCCTGCTGGCTGACCGAGCCGCGCAGGTCGATGTACAACCAGTTCGGCAGCGCGGTCACCAGGATGTCGCCGGTGAATTGCTGCTGCAATTGCGAGAAGTCGCCGTTCTTCGCGTAGATCTGCCCGATCGGGCGGTAGTCCAGGTTCACCTGCAGCCGCTGCGACGTGTCGACGATGGTGATGCCGGGCATCAGATTGGTGATGAAGTCGTCGCCGCGGTTTTGCCCGCCCCCGGCGGTGAGGCCGACATTGTCGGTGTATTCTTCCGAGGCGCCGAACTGGCCGGTGATCTGCAGGTTGGGCCCGTGCTCGGCCGGGGTGGGCTGGGTGTCGCCATACGAGCGCAGCAGGTGCTCGCGGAGGTCGGAAAGCCCCGGGTCTATGCCGGTGCGCGGCAGCACCGTATCGCTGGAAGCGGGGAGCGACGGGGTGGCGCCACTATCTTCCTGCGCATAGGCCCGGCCGCCCAGCAGCAATGCGGACGCAAGGACCAGGTATGGCCACGCGCCCTGCGGCACGGCGGCGGCAAACCCGCGGGGCAGCTTCCTGACGTGCGGCATCAGGACCTTGGCGGCGGCGGGGCGTTGGGCTTGGCATAGTATTCGCCGGTGTAGCTGTAGGCGCCGAACGACGAGCGGTTGCGGCCGGACTGCTTGTTCAGCAGCAGTACCACTTTCGGGCAGCTCTTGATCATCTCCATCGCGGCTTCCAGCTCGTTTCGCTGGGTGCGCCCGGCTTCGACCACCATCATGATCTGCGAGGCGGTCGGCGCCAGCACGCTCGGGTCGCTGGTGGCCAGCAACGGCCCGGTGTCGATCACCACGGTCGAACTGGCGAACCGCCGGGAAAGCTGTTCGGCCGCGGCGGGCAGCGGCTGGCTACGGCCGCCGGGGCTCAAGCCGGCCATCGGATCGCCCAGCGGCAGGATGAACAGGCCGGGCACCGGCGTGGTCACCACCATGCGTTCCGGCTGGATGGTGTCGTCGGCCGCAAGGTCGAGAAGGCCCGGCGCACCGGCAAGCCCGATCAGTTCGCTCAGGCAGCGCACCTTCGCGTCGGCATCGACCAGGAGCACCGATCGCGAGCCGGTGCGCGCCAGCGAGGCCGCCATGTTCAGCGCGGCGAAGCTCTTGCCCTCGGCAGGACGCGTGCTGGTCACCAGCACCATGTTACCGCAACGCTCGCCTGCCGCGATCGAGCCCTTCACCACGGTGTGCAGGCGGCTCGCGGCAATCCGGAACTCATCGCCGAGGCGGGTGCGGCCATCCGTCTCGATGATCAGCCCGGCCCGCGCCATGTCCGCGAGCGTGCGCGGCGGCGGCGCTTCCAGCCGCGTGTCGATACCCTGGGGTGTGTGGAGGTCCATCAGATACGCTGCGTGTAATGGAGGAGGACGCCGCCCAGCGCCACGACGAGAAGGCCGATGGCGGACCCGAACACCGCCGCGTGGCGCAGGCGCATCGCCAGGGTGGGCGGCAGGACGGCGAGCGAGATTGCGCCGATCACCGGCCGGCCCATCGCGCGCAGTTCGATCACGCTGTGGAACGACTGGTCGAGCGTCATCATCGCGCCGACCACGCCGATCCCGGCCGCCAGCCCTGCCAGCAGCACGCCGATCGACAGCAGCACGCGCGCCGGCGCCACCGGCGTTTGCGGCACCTGCGGCGGGTCGATGATGACCATCTTCACGTTGCTCGCGCGCACCTGGGCCGCGGTCGCGATCCGCATGCCCTCGCGCCGGGCCAGCAGTTCGTCATAGTTCTTGCGCAGCACGTCGTAGTCGCGGTTCAGGTTGATGTAGCGCGCCTCCAGGTTCGGGGCGCCGTGCGCAATGCCGTTCAGCCGGTCCCGCTCGTGCGTCGCATCGTCGATCTGCCGCTGCAGGCTCTCGATCAGCGCGTCGGTTTCGACAAGGCGCAGCTTCAGCTGCTCATAGACCGGGTTGGGCGCCGATTTAGCGCCGGTCGAGGCAACCGGCGCCGCTTCGGAGTGGCGCAGGTTCTCGACCACGTGGCGTTGCGAGATCACCTCCGGATAGGCGTCGGTGTAGATCTGCTGCAGGTCGCGCAGCTTGGCTTCGGCGGCGCGCAGGGCGGAGCGGGTGTCGTAACCGCCGCCGCTGGCACCCTCGGTCACCACCAGCGCCTGTGTGGTGGAAAGCTCGCGGGCCAGCAGCACGCGGCGGGATTTCGCATCCGCCAGCTGCCCGGTCAGGCTGGTGACCTGCGTGCGCGCCTGTTCCAGCCGGTTCACCCCGCCATCGCCCGGCAGCAGGTCGACGTATTGCGTACGGAATTCGGCGCGCTTGGATTCAGCCTCGCGAAGCTGGCGTTCGTAGCTGGCGATCTGCTCGTCGAGGAACTGGCTCGCCTTTTCCATGTCGTCGCGGTTATCGCCCGCGCGGTTCTCGATGTAGCTGGCCAGCACCGCCTGCACCACGTCGTAGGAGAGCTGGCGGTCGGGGTTGCGGAACGCGATCGAGAAGATGTTGCGGGTCTGCGCGTTCACCTTGATGTCGGTGCCAAGCCGGGTGACCATCCGCTCCAGGTCGGTCGGCGTCTTGGTGTCGAGCTGCAGGTCGGTCTTGGCGATGATCTTCTCGAGGTTCGGGCGCGACAGCAGCATGTGCTGCAACAGGTCGATCTGGTCGCTCATGGAGCTGTCGGCCGCGATGCCGCGCAGCAGCGGAGTCAGCACCGCGTCAGCGTCGATATAGACGCGCGCGCTCGCCTCGTACTGGTTCGGCATCAGGGCCACGCCGATCCAGCCGGCGATGCACAGCACCCACGCGGCGGCGACGCCCCACCAGCGCCGGCGCCAGGCAAGGATGCCGTAGCGGCTCACCAGATCCTGCAGCGATTCCATGCCTCAGAAAAATCCCTCAGATACCTTCGGCCGTTGGCCGGCCAGTCTAAGCGCCAACTGCTTAACGCCCTCTTAATGGCCCAGCGTCAAAAAAACCCTCGCCTCCAGCAGAAGCCTCCGTTTTCAGAAGAAGCTTTGGGGAATGATCAGGGTGTCACCGGGCTGCATCATCACGTTCTGGCTGATGTCGCCGTCCTTTATCAGGTCGGACAGATGGACACGTATGCGTTTTTCCGAGGTGCCCACGCGCCGTACGATCACTGCCCGGTTACCCGCGGCGAACTTCGTCAGCCCTTTGGTCGCGATCATCACGTCCAGCAGGCTCATGTTCTCGCGGTAGGGGATCGCCTGCGGGTCGGTTGCCTCGCCGATCACCCGGACCTGCCGGTCGGCCGGCCCCTGGAACGACCGCACCATGACCGTCACGTTCGGATCGTTCACGTATTTCTTCAGGGCCGCGGCAATCGTTGCCCCAAGCTCGGTGGGTGTCTTGCCTGCGGCCATGACGTCGGGGACCAAGGGCACCGAGATACGCCCATCGGGGCGGACCGGCAGCTCGTTAACCGAAAGCGGCGGCGCCTCATAGACGAAGATCGACAGCACATCGCCCGGCCCGATCACGTATTGGCCGGTGTCGGTCGTCTCACCGGGCAGCGAGGGCGAAGTGACAGGAGCCGGCGCGGCTAGCGCCACAGGCGAGCCGCCGCCGAGCCAGCCGGCCAGCGCAATGGCGGTGCCGGCGCGCAGGACTGTCTTGCCCATCCCGCAAAGCCGATGATCCGAGCGGCGCGCGATCCCCGAGCTAGAAGCAAACACTGGATACCAAGCCTTCAGCCGCCGGCCCTTGCCGCATCCACCATGGATGCGAGCCCGCCCGCCGCAAAAAATCCGTTACAGCTGTGTACATAATCCGGCCCTGCATGGCCATCAGGTTCTTGTAGATGAGCTGCCGGCCGAAGCTTTTCCGCAACGCCTCCGCGCGATCTTTAAGCCGCAGATGTGCGCCGATCAACATTTCCGAGACCATACAAGACAGTCATCCGTTGCAATATAGTTACAACTTGGTTCAACAAGGCGCGGCGATGCTCTAAACGCACGCAGACAGACCCAGCATCGAGAGTTCGCCATGCGCCGTGCGTTGATCATCGGTCTTCCCGTGCTCCTGCTGGCCGCCGGCGGGGCCTGGGCCGTCCTTCACACCAGGGACCCGATCGCCAGCGCCAAGCAGCGTATCGCCCGGCAAGACATGCGAGGCGCCGAACTCTACCTCCGCCAGGCGCTGCGCGAGCATCCGCTCAGCCCCGAGGCGGCCTTCCTGCTCGGCCGGGTCGATCTGGCGCTCGGCAACCCGGAAGCCGCCGAGCTCGAGTTGAAGCGGGCGCGGGAGCGCGGCTACGATCACGCCGCCACTGTGCTCCTGCTCGGCCAGGCCTACCTCCAGCAGCGGCATTTCGAGGCGGCCCTGCGCGAGTTCGACCCGTCACAGGCAGCCCCGGCCGAGCGCGCCGACACCCTGACCATCCGTGCCGCCGCCCAGCTTTCCCTCAACGACGTCGCCGGCGCCGGACGTACCGCGGCGCAGGCTGTCGCCCTGGCCCCGACCTCGCGGGAGGCGCTGATCACCGCCGCGCGGATCGCGTTCGCATCCGAGGATTTCACCACCGCATCCGGCTATGCCGACCGGGTGCTGGCCCAGTTCCCCGGCGAGGCGGACGCGACCTTGCTGAAAAGCGAGATCGCCCTGCGCCGCAACGACCCGAAGGCTGCGCTGGCGGGCGCGCAAGCGGTGCTGGCCACCAGCCCCGGGCGCCTGGACGGCCGCATGCTGGAAGCGCGCGCGCTGGCGGCGCTCGGCAAGCCGGACGCCGCCCGCAACTCGGTCGAGCAGGTCCTGCGCAGCTCGCCGAAGAACATCGGCGCCAACTTCCTCGGTGCGATGCTGGCGATCCAGGCGGCCGATTACGCGGCGGCGGATGCCCGTCTCACGGTGCTCAACACGATCATCGACAAGCTGCCGCGCGGTTTCTACTTCCTCGCGGTCACCAAGCTGGGCGTCGGCCAACCGGCGCAGGCCGAGGAAGCCGCGACCAAGTTCCTGTCGAAATCGCCCGACGACCTTGCCGGATTGAAGCTTCTGGCCTTCATCGACCTGGCGCGCCGCCATCCCGACGCGGCGTTGCAGCTGTTGCAGCAGAACCCGCTCGCTTCGCACCCGGATGCCGACACGCTCGACCTGACCGGCCGGGCACAGGCGATGTCCGGCAACATGGCCGCCGCCACCCGCAGCTTCTCGCAGGCCAACAAGCTGGCGCCGGCCGATGCCACCATCCTGAACCGCCTCGCTGTCGCCCACCTGAACCTCGGCGACAGCCAGGCTGCCGAAGCGGACCTCAAGCGCTCGCTGGAAATCGCGCCGAAACAGCGCGTGGCGGGCGAAGCCCTGGTGCAGGCCGACCTGGCGCGCGGCGATCTCGCGGCGGCACAGCAGGACGTCGATCGCCTGCGCACCGCCATCGGCGATGTCGAGGAGGTCGGCGTACTCGCGGCGCAGGTGAAAGTGGCGGGGTTCGACCTGGACGGCGCCGAAAAGCTGCTGCGCGACGTGCTGCAGCGTTACCCGGACAGCCGCAATGCGACGCTGACGCTGGCGCGCATTGCCGGGCTGCGCGGCGACCGCGAAGGCGCCGAGAGCATGCTCACGGACCTCCTGCATCGTCATCCCGGCGACGAGGGCGCGCTGAACGCCCTGCTTCCCGCCCTGCTCGCCGAGCAGAAGATGGACCGTGCGGTCGAGGTGACCGAAGCCGCACATTCGGCAGCGCCGGACAACGCGAACATCACCGCCACGCTTGCCGGCATCTATGTGCGGGCCAAACAGACCGGGCGCGCCGCCGCCCTGCTGGATCGCGCCAGTGCCGAGACCAACCCTGTTTTGGACTCGCTCCGCGCCCGCGTGCTCGCCGCCGCCGGCAAGCCGGCGCAGGCCGAAGACGCCTTCCGCGCCAGCCTGCGGGAGGTGCCGGGCGACCTGCGCACCCGCACCGAGTTCGCCTCGTTGCTGGCGACCGGCAAGCGGTTCGACGATGCGCGGGCGGTGCTGCGCGAGGGACTGGACGCCAACCCGGGCAACGAGGCGCTGCTCGGCGCCCTGGTCGGGGTGGATTTCCGGCAGGGCGGCATCAAGCAGGCCCTGGCCACCGCCGCGAGCCTCGCCGCCGATCCGCAGAACCTGCCCGCCGCCCGCACACTCGCCGGCGATGCGTGGCTGACCGCCGGCGATGTCCATCAGGCGGCCGCCGCCTTCCTGGCCGCCTACACCGCGGCACCGAGCGCGGAACTGGCATCCAAGACGGCAACCGCACTGGCTGAAAGCGGCGATGCGGCGCAGGCGATCGCCGTGCTGAACGGGTGGTCGGCCGGGCACCCCGACGATCTGGCGGCGCATTCCATCCTGAGTTCGCTGTATATCGCCGCGGCGCGCCTCGATGAGGCCGAGCGCGAGCTGAACGCCGTGCTGAAAACCCGCCACACCGACCCGGCCACGTTGAACAACCTCGCCTGGGTCAAGCAGCAGCAAGGCGACATGAAGCAGGCGCTCGCGTTGGCTGAGCGGGCGTATTTCCAGTCGCCGGTTCCGGAAGTGGCCGACACGCTGGGCTGGATACTGGCAAAACAGGGTGACACGCCGCGCGCGCTGCCCTTGCTGGCGCAGGCTGCGACCAATTCCGACCCGGCGGCGCAGGCGTCGTCCGCCTACCATTACGGCTACACGCTGAACGCGGCGGGCCGGCGCGACGAAGCCCGCGCCCAGCTCCGGCGTGCGGTCGAAGCCAAGGCGGATTTCCCGGAAAAGGATGCGGCACGGCGGCTTCTGGCTACCCTGAACTAGTCGCCGGAGCCCCGTGCCATCCTGCGGCTGCTGACCTTCTCCACCCTGTTCCCCAACGCCAGACAGCCGAACCACGGTGTTTTCGTGGAAAACCGGCTGCGTCACCTGGTCGCGACCGGGCATGCCGACGCCACAGTCATGGCGCCGGTCGCCTGGCCGGGCCGCCATCTGCCGCCGCGCGAGGAACAGCGCCACGGCCTGCGCGTGCTGCATCCGCGCTGGACGCCGGTGCCGCGCATCGGCATGCGGTTGGCGCCCTGGCTGCTGTATCGCGCGGCTCGACGGACGCTGTCGCCCCTGCTCGACGAGGGGCATCGCTTCGACGCCATCGACGCGCACTACTTCTACCCCGATGGCGTCGCGGCGGTCCGCCTGGGCCAGCGCTTCGGCCTGCCCGTGGTGATCACCGCGCGCGGGTCCGACATCACGCAGTTCCCCGATTACCCGGCGGCACGGCGGCGCATCCTGTGGGCGGCGGATCAGGCCGATGCGATCATCACCGTCAGCGCGGGTTTGCGCGACGCCCTGGCCGCCTTGGGCGCATCGAAGGCGAAGATCACCGTCCTGCGGAATGGCGTCGACACCTCCGTGTTCCGTCCGATGGATCGTGCGGCCGCGCGCGCCTCTCTCGGGTTGGCAGGCGATACGCGGGTGATGGTCTCGGTCGGCGGCCTGATCGAGCGCAAGGGGCACCACCGCACGATCGAGGCGCTGACCCATCTGCCGGCGTGGACGCTGCTGATCGCGGGACAGGGGCCGGAGCGGGACCGGCTTGCACTCCTGGCGGCGCGCCTCGGGGTGGCGGGACGGGTGCGGCTGGTGGGGCCATTGCCGCACCACGAACTCGCATCCTTCTACAGCGCCGCCGACCTGTCGGTGCTGGCCTCGTCGCGTGAGGGCTGGGCGAACGTGCTGCTTGAGTCGATGGCGTGCGGCACCCCGGTGATCGCCAGTCCGATCCCCGGCAACCCCGAGGTGGTGCGATCGCCCGAAGCCGGGATCATCGCGCCGGAGAACAGCCCCGCCGGACTGGCCGCGGCAGTGCGTTCATGGGAGGCGGCGCCGCCGGACCGGGCGCAGACCCGCCGTTACGCGGAGGGCTTCGGCTGGGCGGCCACCAGCGACGGCCAGCTCGCATTATTCA
>CAZZWO010000061.1:0-14669 GCA_964657885.1 uncultured Acetobacteraceae bacterium
GCGCCGCCGGACGCACATTCTACCGCATCGAAAACGGCGTCCGCCAGCAGCTCGGCCAGGACGGCGAGTACCACGACATCGTGCGCCCCGATGGCGTGCTGATGCTGGAGGACATCAAACGGACCGCCAAGCCGGTGCTGCGCAATGCCTCCGCATCCGTGTGGGACATCGGCGACGGCGTTCTGTGCTTCGAGTTCACCAGCAAGAGCAACTCGCTCGACGAGCAGATCATGGCGCTGCTCGGCAAAACCATCGCGCTGGTCAAAAAGGATTACAAAGCGCTCGTCATCTACAACGAAGGCTCGAACTTCTCGGTCGGCGCAAATATCGGGCTGGCGCTGTTTGCCGCCAACATCGCCGCCTGGATGCAGGTGGAAAGTTCGATCGCGACCGGCCAGGACATGATGCAGAAGCTGAAATACGCACCGTTCCCGGTCGTGTCGGCGCCGTCCGGCATGGCGCTCGGTGGCGGCTGCGAATTCCTGCTGCATTCCGACGCGGTGCAGGCGCATGCCGAAACCTATGCCGGGCTTGTCGAATGCGGCGTCGGGCTGCTGCCCGGCTGGGGCGGCTGCAAGGAAATGCTGGGACGCTGGGCCACCGCGCCCAAAATGCCGAAGGGCCCGATGCCGGCGCCGATGAAGGTTTTCGAGATGATCAGCACGGCCAAGGTTGCCAAATCGGCAGCCGAGGCCGGCGAGATGCTGGTACTGCGGCCCACCGACCGGGTGACGATGAACCGCTACCGGCTACTGGCCGACGCCAAGAAGCGGGCTCTGGAGCTCGCGGTGGATTACCAGGCGCCGGAGCCGCGCGAGATCGTGCTGCCCGGGCCGTCCGGCCGGCTGGTGCTGGACCAGGCGGTGGCAGGGTTCCGCAAGACCGGCCTGGCGACGAAGCACGACGTGGTGGTGTCGGGCGAGCTGGCGCGCGTGCTGACCGGTGGCGACACCGACATCATCGACACCGTCAAGGAAAGCAAAATCCTCGACCTGGAACGCGAATCCTTCCTGCGCCTGATGAAGACATCCGGAACACTGGCCCGCATCGAGCACATGCTTGAAACCGGCAAGCCGCTGCGTAACTGACGCCGTAACGGGAGATTAACGATGCAAGTTTACAAGGCGCCGCTGCGCGACATGCAGTTCGTGATGCACGAGCTGCACAACTCCGCAGCCCATGTCGCGGAGATCGGCCAGCCCGACGTCACCGAGGAGCTGATGGACAGCATTCTCGAGGAGGCCGGGAAGTTCGCCACCGACATCCTGTTGCCGATCAATGCGAGCGGCGACGAGGAAGGCTGCAAGCTGGAGAACGGCGTCGTCCGCACGCCGAAAGGCTTTGTCGAGGCCTACAAGAAGTTCTGCGAGGCCGGCTGGGGCGCGCTGTCGTCGCCGACCGAGTACGGCGGCCAGGGATTGCCCGAAATCCTCGGCAAGATGGTCGAGGAAATGCAGTGTTCCGCAAACCTTTCGTTCGGCCTGTACCCGGGCCTGACGCATGGCGCGACGCTGGCGCTGGAAGGCCACGGCTCGGACGAGTTGAAGCAGCGCTATCTGCCGAAGATGATCGACGGCACCTGGTCGGGGACGATGTGCCTGACCGAGCCGCATTGCGGCACCGACCTCGGCATGATGCGCACCAAGGCGGTGCCACAGGGCGACGGCAGCTACAAGGTCAGCGGCGCCAAGATCTTCATCTCCGCCGGCGAGCACGACCTGACCGAGAACATCGTCCACCTGGTGCTGGCGCGCCTTCCCGATGCGCCGAAGGGCATCAAAGGCGTCAGCATGTTCCTGGTGCCGAAATTCGTGCCCAACGAAGACGGCCGGCCGGGTGCGCGCAACGGCGTCACCTGCACCGCCATCGAGCACAAGATGGGGCTGAAGGGTTCGGCGACCGCCCAGCTTTATTTCGACGACGCCGTGGGCTGGCTGGTGGGCGAACCCAACAAGGGCATGCGCGCCATGTTCACGATGATGAACGCCGAGCGGCTCTCCGTCGGTATCCAGGGCCTGGGGGTTGCCGAGACCGCGTATCAGAGTGCCGCGTTCTACGCGAAGGACCGCATCCAGGGCCGCGCGCTGAGCGGCGCAAAATACCCGGAGCGCGCGGCCGACCCGATCATCGTGCACCCCGATGTACGGCGCACGCTGATGACGGTGCGTGCCTATGTCGAAGGTTGCCGCGCCTTGTCGGGCTGGGTGGCGACCTCGCTCGACCTCGAGACCAAGGCGGCCGACCCGCAGCGCCGCCAGGAGGCCGAGGATTTCGTCGCTATCATGACACCAGTCGTGAAGGCGCTGTTCACCGATCTCGGCTTCGAACTCTCCAGCATGGCGCTGCAGGTTTATGGCGGCCACGGCTACATCCGTGATCACGGCATGGAGCAGCTGGTGCGCGATGCCCGCATCTGCATGATCTACGAGGGTGCGAACGGCATCCAGGCGCTGGACCTGGTGGGCCGCAAGATGCCGGCGCATATGGGCCGTTTCCTGCGCCAGTTCTTCCACCCGGTGCAGGCCTTCATCGAAGAAAATGCCGCTGACCCGAAGGTGCTGCCTTTGGCGAAGTCGTTCGCCGCCCTCCAGCAGGCCACCGCGCACCTCGCCCAGGTGTCGATGAAAGACCCCGAGGAAGCAGGAGCTGCGGCCACCGATTATCTGCGCCTCATGGGCCTGGTTGCGCTGGGCTTCATGTGGGCCAAAGCCGCCAAGGTGGCGGAGGCGAAGCTGCCGGAAGCGAACGGCGATGCCGGGTTCTACAAGGCCAAGCTGACGACGGCCCAGTTCTTCGCCGACCGCCTGCTGCCCCAGACCGGCGCGCTGTGGAGCAGCATCAAGGCCGGCAAGGCCAGCATGATGGAGCTGGAAGAAGCCGCCTTCTGAACTGCGGGGCGCTAAGCCCGGCTATTTCCGACAGCGGGATGGGTCGCCGTCCCGCTGTCAGTGCCGCCGCATGAGGCGGGCGAAGCCGGGTTAAGCCGCGAGACGCTCCGCGACCGTGAGCGCATCGAGACGCACGACGATCGGGCGGTGATCGGAGCCTGCGCGGTCGAGCGCGTTGGCCTGCCCGCACACCAGGCCGCGCACATAGCAGCGGTCCAGCCTCAACGGCACCACGTCCGCACAGACATGCGTCGGCTCGCGCGGCCCGACATCCCGGAAGCCCGGCAGCAGGGCCGGCCCGACAAGGTTGTAGTCACCCAGAACCGCCGCGCGATACGGCAGATGAGTCGCGATATAGCGCAACTGGCGGCGGTTCAGCACTTGGCCATGCGACAGGTGAACGTTGGCGACCGAGAACGCCGGCAGATCGATGATCTGACACACGCGATCCACCAGCGCGCCCGACGGCAGGTGGACGACCCGCGGCCGCGCATGGCAGGTGGGGCTCCAGACCGCGAGCCCATGGATGCGCCCGGGCAGCGGCACCCTGGTGTAGAACCCGCCGAGATGCTGCGGCAGTGCGTTCATCGCGACCGTCGCCTCCTGCATCAGGAGCAGGTCGGGCCGCTCACGCTTGGCAAGCGCCACCACGTCACCGATCGTGGCACCAGTCAGACGCAGCAAGTTCCAGCTTATGATTTTGGTCAAGAGAGCCGCTTCGCCTGAATGTTGCGCCGCATCTAACAGGAAGCTCGCAGGAAAAGGTGTAAAAATCGGTAATCCCGCGCAGCGCACCCAAGCCGTTTTGGGCCAGGGTGCAGCGGCGATGCACCAGCCGTCGGAAGCGCCCCGAAATGCCTCAGCCGCCAGTGACGCTCATGTGGCGGGAGACCGAAACCCCGCGCGCTCCTCTCCCGATCACGAAATCATGGCCGCGCGGCTTGCGTGAAATAGCCTCCCGTATCGCCACCTGCATGTCATCTCCGCGGCGAAGCGGCGCGCGCAGATCGGCGGCATCGTCCTGGCCGAGACACATATAGAGCGTGCCGGTTACCGTCAGACGGACGCGATTGCAGTCCTCGCAGAAATTATGGGTCATCGGCGTGATGAACCCGAGGCGGCGCCCGGTCTCGCGGACGTCGACATAGCGCGCGGGCCCGCCGGTCCGGTAAGGGCTGTCGTCCAGGGTCCATCGCTGCTTCAGCCGGCTCCGCACCAGCGACAAAGGCAGGTAATGGTCGGCCCTCGACGGACCGATCTCGCCCATCGGCATGGTCTCTATAAGGCAGAGGTCGAACCCGTGACGGCCACACCAGCCCACGAGATCGCTCAGCTCATCCTCGTTCTCGCCACGCAGCGCCACGGCGTTGATCTTCACCTGCAGGCCCGCAGCCTTGGCCGCGAAGATGCCCGCGAGCACCTGGTCCAGCCTGCCCCAGCGCGTGAGCCGGGCGAACCGCTCAGGATCCAACGTATCCATGCTCACGTTGATGCGCCTGACACCCGCCCGCACCAGATCCTCGGCGTAACGGGCCAGTTGAGTTCCGTTGGTGGTCAGCGTCAGCTCGCTCAGCCCTTGGCCCAGCCGCGAGCCCAAACTGCGGAACAGCTCCATCACGCCTCGCCGGACCAGCGGCTCGCCGCCGGTGATCCGCAGACGGGTGACGCCGGCCGCCACAAATTCAGCACAGACGCGATCCAGCTCCTCGAGAGTGAGGATTTCGGCTTTCGGCAGGAAGGTCATGTCTTCCGACATGCAGTAGACGCACCGAAGATCGCACCGGTCCGTCACTGATACCCGCAAGTAGGTGATCGGGCGGGCAAAAGGGTCGGTCAGGGATGCCATGCTGGCCGACAGATCGCGAGTGGCAGGCCATGGGTCAAGTGGCAATGCGCCCTGCGCCATCATCCCTCCGGCTCCAGGACTACCACGTCGGTGTTAACAAGGACCTTACCGGCGTGTTCGAAGTTCACCGTGACACGCGCGCCGGCGACCGATTGGACTTGACCCCGTCCCCAATCCGGCCGCCCAGGATGCAAGACGAATTGGCCGGGTTCGTAGGCGGCGTTTGTTCTGGCCAAATCGTGCTCCGCCTCGGAATGCGTCACATCAAGGGATACCAACGATGGAACGGGCGCCGTCTGGCTCGGGTTCGCCGCCGGCGAGCGCCAAACTTCCGCTCGCCCTCACTCTGGCCGCGCGGGTTTGCCACGACCTCGCCAGCACGGTCGGCGCCCTGGCCGGCACGCTGGACATGGCATTGGAGGCGGCAGACCCCGAAGCGCTGGCGCTCGCCGTCGCCTGCGCCCGCGAACTCTCCGCCCGGCTGCGCCTGTTGCGCGCCGCCTGGAGCATGGATGCCGAGATCCCCGACCTGCACACGCTGGCCGCCGGCCTTCCGGGAACCGAGCGGCTCACAGTGGACCTGTCGGGCCTGCCGCCTCAGCTCGGGCCTGATCAGCGGAGGATGGTTCCCAACCTGCTGCTCCTTGCCGCCCAGGGGCTGCCGCGCGGCGGGACCATTCATGTGTCCGGCGAGAGAGCCGGCATTTCAGCCCGGATAATTGGCACCCGCGCCGGCTGGCCCGCCTGCCTGAGCCCGTGCCTTGTCGACCCGGATGCCCTGGAAGCAGCGTGCCGATCGACGCGGGACGTAGGGGTCGCGGTGTTCTGCCTGCTCGCAACGGTATCGGCCCTGCAGGTCACCGTGCACGACGCCGCAAACCTGTCGTTGAACGCCCGGCCATCCTGACGCGCCGCCCTTTACGAATTCTTTCTCTTCCCACTGCATCCTTGCTGCGAGCGGCATACCCGACCGGGTACGTCGCAAAACATTTTAGGCCGGTGGAACCTCCATGGACGACCTGCTTCCCGAATTCCTCACCGAAACGAATGAGAGTCTGGCCGATCTCGACCTGGCGCTCGTCAAGCTCGAACGTACCCCGGACGACAGTGCAACGCTTTCGCTGATCTTCCGCCTCGTACACACCATCAAGGGCACGTGCGGCTTTCTCGGGCTGCCGCGTCTCGAGCACGTGGCCCATGCCGCCGAAAACGTGCTCGGGCGCGTGCGGGACGGTGAGCTGGCCGCTACTCCGGACGTCATCAGCCTCGTTTTGTCATCCCTCGACCGCATCAAGGCAATCGTCTCGGCCCTTGGCGCGACAGGTGCGGAACCGGCCGGAGACGACGCCGAGATCATCGCCGCGCTGGGCCGCGTGGCAGCCGGCGAGGCCGCTCCGGCGCACGCCCCGCCCGCTGCTGCTCCACCGACGCTTCCACCTGCGGTGTCGCCGGCAGCAACGGAGTTGACGGAATTTCACGCCGGGAAAAATGCCGTCGAAACTACCACAAACGACAAGTCCGCCGACCCCGCGGCCGAGATCTCGCTCAACTCGCAGACAATCCGCGTGACGGTGGACGTGCTGGAAGAGTTGATGACCCTCGTCGGCGAGCTTGTGCTCACACGCAACCAGCTTCTGCAATTGTCGCGGGCGAACGGAACATCGTCGTTCAGCGCGCCATTGGAACGCCTTTCCCACATCACATCCGACCTGCAGGAAGGCGTGATGAAAACCCGCATGCAGCCGATCGGCACCGCATGGAACAAGCTCCCGCGCCTCGTCCGGGATCTGGCCCAGGAAACCGGCAAGAAAATCGAGCTGGAGATGCGCGGCCAGGACACCGAACTGGATCGCCAGGTGCTCGAGCTTATGCGTGACCCACTCACTCATATGGTCCGCAACAGCGCGGACCATGGGCTGGAAACGCCCGCGATCCGCCGGGCTGCCGGCAAGCCCGAAGCCGGGCGAATCTTGCTGAACGCCTATCACGAAGGTGGGCACATCATCATCGAAATCGGCGATGACGGCCAGGGGCTGGACGTCGCTCGAATAAAAGCCAAGGCCCTCTCGAAGAACCTGGCGACCGAAGCCGAGCTTTCGGCAATGACCGACGTGCAGATACGCGCCTTCATCTTCCGTGCGGGCTTTTCCACCGCGGAAACCGTAACGGCAATTTCCGGCCGTGGCGTCGGCATGGACGTGGTTCGCTCGAACATCGAACGCATCGGCGGCACGGTCGAACTGGCAAGCACATTCGGCCAAGGCTCGTGCTTCACCGTGAAGATCCCGCTGACCCTGGCAATCGTGTCGGCGCTGATCGTGCAAGCCGCGGGTGAACGCTTCGCCATTCCGCAGATCAGCGTCATGGAACTGGTACGCGTCGGCAGTGACGCACAACCCGGTGCAAACACCGAAACATCCGCCGGAATGGCCATCGAGCATATCGGCAGCACACCCGTCCTGCGTCTGCGCGACCGCTTGCTGCCGCTCGTGTCCCTCGGCACCCTGCTGCGGCTCGCGCCCGAACAAGCTTCAGACCACGCGAAAGCACACGAGACGACCGTGGTTGTCACAGCCGTGGGCAGCGGACTTCTGGGCATCGTCGTGGACGAAGTGTTCGACACCGAGGAAATCGTCGTCAAACCGGTGGCTCCGATCCTCCGTCACGTGACGATGTTCAGCGGCAACACGATACTCGGGGATGGTTCTGTCATCATGATCCTCGACCCGAACGGCGTTGCACGCAGCGCCGGGGTGTTCTCACGCGGCTCTTCCACAGCCGCACAAGCCACAGACACACTGCCCGCCCACTCCGAGGAAAAAGTGGCGCTGCTGCTGTTCCGCGCCGGCGTCGAACAATCGATCTTTGCGGTTCCGCTCAGCCTCGTTGCCCGGCTGGAAAATATCGCCCACTCCAAGATCGAGCGTTCAGGGTCCGGCCTGGTGACGCAGTATCGCGGATGCCTGATGCCGCTGATCGCTATGGATGCGCCGCCAACCCTTTCTGCAGATCGAGATGGAAGCGGTCAGGAAACCCTGCAACCCGTCCTGGTTTTTGCAGACGGTCAACGCAGCATGGGCCTGATGGTCGATACGATCATCGACGTCGTGCACGATCGTCTGAGCATCGAACTGGGAAGTTCACGACCGGGTCTGCTCGGCACGGCTATCGTTGCAGGCCAGGCCGCTGATGTTCTCGACACGAGCCACTGGTTGACGCTGGCGTGGGGTGATTGGTTCGGCGATGGCAGGACCAAGGCCGATAAAGGCCGCCGTGTCCTGGTGGTCGAAGACAGTGATTTCTTCCGCCAACTGCTGGTGCCCACCCTTTCGGCGGCGGGCTACGAAGTCACCGCGGTCCGCAGCGCCGCAGAGGCATTGCGGCTCAGGGATAACGGTATGACGATCGACGCGATCGTATCCGATATCGAAATGCCGGACATGGACGGTCTTCGCTTCGCGATGGCGGTGCGCGAAGGCGGCCCTTGGGCTGGGCTGCCGATGATCGCTCTATCCGGTCACGGCAACCCGTCGGATGCCGAACGCGGCCGCGCCGCCGGGTTCACCGACTACGTGCAAAAATTTCAGCGCGAGGCGCTGATCGAAAGCTTGCGGCAGTGCCTTGCCGACCAGGCGCTGGTGTAGGAGCCGATCACCATGACAGGCAGAGCTGCAAACCATCCGCGCGCGAACGAAAACGCCAGCGTTCCTGCTGCGAAACAAGGGGTGGAACGCCGGACCGCGGAGGCGACAGAAGCGCGGGCCTATGTGACACTGATGCTGGCGGACCAGCTATGTGGCGTCCCCGTGCTGGCAGTCCGTGACGTCCTCGCGGGACAGGCGGTCGCTCGCATTCCGCTGGCTCCGCCCGAGGTGGCCGGCAATTTGAACCTTCGGGGCCGGATCGTGACCGCGATCGACTTGCGTGCCCGGCTGCGCCTGCCGCCTCGTCCACCCGGTGTTTGTCCGATGTCCGTGGTCACCGAACTCGGCAGCGAGCTTTACGCATTGCAGGTCGATCAGGTCAGTGAAGTCGTTTCGCTCGAAGCAGCATCCGTCGAACACAATCCCCCGACACTTCCGCCTATCTGGGCGGAGCACAGCCTGGGCATCTATCGCGTGGGCGAGAGGCTCATGGTCGTGCTCAACGTGGAACGGCTCCTCAAACTCGATCTGGAACTTGCGGCATGACCGACGCCGCACCCGGCGGGCTCTGTCTCGTCGTAGATGACAGCCGGGTCGTGCGTCGCGTCGCACGCCGTATCCTGGAAGCCACCGGCTTCGAGGTGGAAGAGGCGGAGGATGGCGCACTCGCCTTGGTTGCGTGTCGCCGGCATATGCCGCGCGCAATCCTGTTGGACTGGAACATGCCGGTGATGAACGGCATCGAATTCCTGCGCGCGCTGCGGTCGGAGTTCGGACCGGAGAAGCCGGTCGTCTTGTTCTGCACGACGGAGAACGACGTCTCGTTCATCGAACAGGCGATCGAAGCCGGCGCCCAGGAATTCATCATGAAGCCGTTCGACGAAGCGATCGTGCGCGGCAAGTTCGAACAAGTCGGCCTGCTTTGATGCCGGCCGCGTCCCCGTCTCTCCCCTCCCGGAACATCACTGGCGCAACACGCGTCGCGGCGCCCACGCGAGCAGCTGCACGGGTGATGGTTTGCGACGACTCGGTGGTCATTCGCAGTGCGATCTCGGCAATTCTGGCGGCCGATCCCAACATAGAAGTCGTCGCCCGGGTGGCTGACGGTCGCGCAGCCGTCGACATGCTCAAGCGGCAGGATGTCGATGTCGTCGTCCTCGATATCGAGATGCCCATCATGGACGGGTTGACGGCATTGCCCCTGCTGTTGGCGCAATCGCCTGGACTTTCGATCATCATGGCTTCATCGCTCACGACCCGTGGTGCGGAAATCTCCATGCTGGCCCTACGGCTCGGCGCCGCCGATACGCTTCCAAAACCATCGGCAGCGGTCCTCGCCAGCGACCAGAGCTTCGGCGCCGAGCTGATCGCGAAAGTTCACGGCCTGACCCGCCTGCGACGCTTGAAACGCGCGGACGGACTAGCCGCCTGCGACCGCTCGGCAGCACCGCAGATCAACCTGCGGCCCGCATCGACAATGCCCGCACGCCTGCTGGCTATCGGAAGTTCGACAGGAGGACCAAACGCCCTGTTCTCACTGGTGCAGCAGATCGGGCCGAACCTGCCGATACCGATTGTTTTGACACAGCATATGCCGGCAAGCTTCACGCCCATCCTGGCGCAGCATCTCGACAAGCTGGGCATCCCGTGCGCCGAGGCACGTGACGGCGATGTCCTGCTGCCTGGCCGCATCCTTCTGGCGCCGGGTGACCGGCACCTGCTGGTCAGGCGACAAGGGGCAAACCTGGTCGCACAGCTCTCCGACGGGCCAGCCGAAAACTTCTGCCGGCCGTCGGTTGACCCCATGTTGCGGTCCGCCTGCGAAGCTACCGCCGGACGGGTATTGATCACGATGCTCACGGGAATGGGGCAGGACGGCCTGCTCGGTTCCAAACAGGTCATCGAAGCGGGCGGCGCGTTGATCGCCCAAGACGAGTCGACAAGCGTGGTCTGGGGGATGCCAGGTGCGGTGGCTAGGGCAGGCTTGGCCCACGCCGTTCTTCCCCTGCCGCAGATCGGCGCCAAGCTGAAAGCCATGCTCGCCACCGGAGCCGGACCATCGGGGAGGACACGGCAGTGACGCCGGCCTACGCAGCGGTCGCCGAGATGCTGAAGGCCCGCTCCGGCCTGACGCTAGGCCCCGATAAGCTCTATTTGCTCGAAACGCGCCTTTCGCACATCTTCAAGCGCGAAGCCATCCGCGACCTCTCGGGCCTTGCCGCACAGCTCCGGCCCGGCAGCCCCCTGGAACGCGAGGTGGTCGAAGCAATGACCACGAACGAGTCGCTATTCTTCCGCGACAGCAAGCCCTTCGATGCCCTACGGCGCACCGTGCTGCCCCGCCTTCACGCAGCTCGCCCGATCGGTGCTCCGTTACGTATCTGGTCAGCCGCTGCATCGACTGGGCAGGAAGCATATTCCATTGCAATGGTCGTGGCCGACATGGCCACCAGCATGCCTGGACGGAGGATCGAAATCGTCGGCACCGACCTTGCCCGTGAACCACTCGAGCGCGCCCGCCAGGGCCTTTACTCGCAGTTCGAGATCCAGCGCGGCTTGCCGATGCAAATGCTCGTCAAGCACTTCGTTAAGGATGAGGCGCAATGGCGCGTCAAACCCGCACTGCGCGAAGCGGTAAGCTTTCGAGAGTGGAACCTTCTGTCCGACCTCAAGCCGCTCGGCACGTTCGACGTCGTCTTCTGCCGCAACGTGCTGATCTATTTCGATCCACCGACAAAACGCCGGGTGCTGGAGGCTATTGCGCGCCAGATGACACCGGATGGAGCCTTATTTCTAGGCGGAGCGGAAACTGTCCTCGGTCTGACCGAGGCATTCTGCGTCCAGCCCGGAGAGCCCGGCATTTACACACGGGTTGGAGCGGCGCTGCAGCCGGTTGCCTGAGTCCGATCCGCGTCCGCCGGGCAACAGCACGGCAAAACCTTGTATCGAGAGGAAAATCCCGGTCGTAATCCTCCCAGGCCTGTGCTCTCGTTTGCGCGATGAACATACGGGGCATGATTCTCAGCTTGGCAGTCGGCACAGTCGCCTGCGCGCAAGGCGCGCTGTCATGTGATCTCGGCGCTGCACCGCCCGTTCCCGTTATCCGGGGGCTGTCCTACGATCAGGCCCGCGCCGCCCTCCTGGCCGCCGGCTGGTCACCGGGACATGGCTCGCAATTCTCGGAACTGTCCGGCAACCAGTCGGTGTTTCACGATCGGGGCTACACTGAACTTCGCTCCTGCGCACTCAACGGCAAGGCAACCTGCAGTTTCGAGTTCGTCGGAAAAGGCGGCGTTCTGCTGAAGGTAATAACGACAGGCGAGGAGAACCCGGTGCTCGACACCAAAGCAATCGTCGATGGCGCCGACCTAACCTGCGACGACTGAGCCGATCCGCACAGTCGAGCGCGTATCCCGCACCCCGCATCGGCACCCGTAACGAGAGCGCAATCCGGCCGCCGAGCAAAACGCGCAGCGTCCTGGCGTTCAACACACCCCAGCACGTTGCACCGGCGAGCCTTCGACCAGCCGGCCGCAACTCAACGGCGCCGAAATCCTCCTAATGCCCGGCGTGCTCGCCCGAAAAATCCGGAGCGGCAAGACCGCTGGCCGAAAGCTGTTCGACAAGTGCGCTCTTCAGCCGCTCCAATCCCGCATCGTCACTTGCCTCCGCGCGCGCCACCAGAACCGCCTGCGTGTTCGAAGCCCGAAGCAGCCACCAGCCGTCGGGCGTGGTCACCCGTACTCCGTCGATGTCGGAAACCTTGGCCCCCGCCTGCCGAAGCCGCTCCGCCACTTCAGCAATAACGGCGAACTTTCTTGTGTCGTCACAATCGAAACGCAGCTCGGGCGTGTTCACGACGTGGGGCAACGCATCGCGCACCGCGGAGAGTGGCCCGTCCATCCGCGCCACAATGCCCAGAAGCCGCACTGCCGCGTATAAGGCATCGTCGAACCCATACCATTTGTCGGCGAAGAACACATGGCCCGACATCTCGCCGGCCAGCGGCGCTCCCAGCTCCGCCATCTTCGCCTTGATGAGGCTATGGCCGGTCCGCCACATCAGCGGCTCGCCACCCGCCAACAAGACCTCGTCAAACAGAACCTGGCTTGCCTTCACATCCGCAATGATAGTGGCGCCAGGATGATCGCGCAGAACATCGCGCGCCAAAACCACCAGCAGTTGGTCCCCCGCCAAAATCTGCCCCTTGTCGTCCACGGCGCCAATCCGGTCGGCATCGCCATCGAACGCCACACCCAGGTCGGCCCCGCGTTCCCGAACTTCGGCGATCAGCTGTTCCAGGTTGCGCGCCACGGTGGGGTCCGGGTGGTGGGCAGGAAAGCGGCCATCGATCTCCCCGTTCAGCACCGTGTGCTTGCCGGGCAAGGACCCGACCAGCCGCTGAAGCGCCTCGCCCGCGGCACCGTTACCGTTGTCCCAGACGACGTTGAGGATCCGGTCGCCACCGTCCCAATCGCTCAGGATGCGGGCCACATAGTCGGACATCACGTCCACGTCGCGGATGCTGCCGGGCTCGGCCTCGACCACGTCGCCGGCTGAGGCCCGGGCGCCCAAGTCGGTGATCTGCCGGCCGAAGAACGGCTTGTTAGCCAGCACCATCTTGAAACCATTATAGTCGGGCGGGTTGTGACTTCCGGTCACCATCACACCGCCATCGGTCTTCAACGTGGCAGCGGCATAATAAAGCATCGGCGTCGGTCCACGCCCAACCCGCAGCACTTCCATCCCGCTCGCAACCAGGCCACGGACCAGTTCCGGTTCCAGGTCGGGTGACGACAACCGGCCGTCGAAACCGACAGCCACAGTCCGGCCACCGTGCCCCGCCACGACGCTTCCGAAAACACGGCCGATCGCGAAGGCATCCGAAGGGTGCAGCGTCCGGCCGACGACGCCGCGAATATCGTATTCGCGAAGCGAGGTCGGGTCGAAATCATGCGTGAAAGCGTCCATCAAATCGGCTCCTGATATTTACGCAGGAAGGTGCGGACGTGCGGCGCCATTTCCGGCCGTTGCAGCGCAAACGCAATCTGCGCCTCCAGAAAACCGATCTTGTCGCCACAATCGAACCGCTGGCCTTCGTAACGCAGGCCGTGAAAGGGCGTGTTGCCGATCATCCGCGCCATGCTGTCGGTCAACTGAACCTCGTTACCGGCACCGCGTTCCATCATCGCCAGATGCTCGATCACGTCGGGCAGCAGCACATAGCGGCCGATGATCGACAGGTTCGACGGCGCGTCCTCCGGCTTGGGTTTTTCAACCAGGCCAGTGACCTCGACCAGCCGGCCGTCATCCGACCCCACCTTGAGAATACCGTATTTGTGCGTTTGATCGGGCGGCACCTCGGTCACCGCAACCACGCTGCCCCCGGTCTGGTAATAGGCTTCCGCCAGCTGCTTGGTGCACGGCACGTCCGACAGGATCAGGTCGTCCGGCAGCAGGATGGCGAACGGGTCGTCGCCGATGAACGCACGCGCACACCAGATGGCATGTCCCAGGCCGAGCGGCACCTGCTGGCGCACCGTCACGATGTCGCCGGGCGACAGCTGAGCTTCCTTCAGCATGGCGAGTTCGGCCTCTTTGCCGCGCTGCTTGAGCGTCGCCTCGAGCTCGTAGGCCACGTCGAAATGCTCGACCAGCGCCATCTTGCCGCGCCCGGTGATCATGCAAAACTGCTCGATCCCGGCCGCCCTCGCCTCGTCGATCGCATATTGGATCAACGGCTTATCGACGACGGGCAGCATCTCCTTGGCCATCGCCTTGGTGGCGGGCAGGAACCGTGTGCCCAGACCCGCCACCGGCAGGACCGCTTTGCGGAGCTTTTTGACCACATCGACTCCTAAAGGCTAACTTTTTCGAAAACGGCAGATGCGCCGTCGCTCGGCCGGCAAGGGCGGGACCCGATGACGGGCGATCGCGCCCCGGCAACAGCCGGGTGAGCGCCGGGAGCAAGCGGCGGCGGGTCGGCAGAGAATGGGTTTCGAGCCCGGGCGATGGCTGGCAAGTGAAGGTTCCAAGTCGGCGGCCGGGCGCCGCAGCCGCGCACGGGATCGGCGCGGCGGGAAAGTGCCCGCCCTGCGCACCGGGATCAAGACGTGCCGCCACCAGCGGGCCCGGCGTTCACCACCCCACCCGCCAAGGTGTTGCAAGATCTGCCCCGCTGCCCTAGACGAAGCCCCCGGCCAAGACGTCCCGTTCGTCTAGAGGCCCAGGACAGCGCCCTCTCACGGCGCTAACAGGGGTTCGAATCCCCTACGGGACGCCAATCTACTC
>CAZZWO010000062.1:0-14558 GCA_964657885.1 uncultured Acetobacteraceae bacterium
ACCACCTCACCTGCGAAACCATCCTCACCATCACCGGCGGCAGCCGCATCGCCGGCCGGTTCACGCATTACAACAGCCGACTCGCCTCCCGCCTCCCGGTGATCGACGCCGTCAACCGCGAACAGGTCGAGCTCCTGCGCCGGTATCGCGCCGAACCGAGTGACACGATACGGGTGGCTCTCCTACGGTCGATCAACTGCATCGCCGCAGGCTTCGGCACCACCGGCTGAGACTTTCGAGCACGCATCAGGAGTTTTCATGAGCTTTCTTCTCATCGACCAGGCCACCCCGCGCATCCACCGGTCAGAGCTTGCCGTCCCGGGCTCGAACACGGCTTTGTTCGACAAGGCCGCGACGAGCGCTGCGGATGTCGTTTTCCTCGACGTGGAAGATGCCGTGGCGCCCGACGACAAGGAGCAGGCCCGGAAGAACATCGTGCAGGCGCTGAACGACATCGACTGGGGCCGCAAGACGATGATGGTGCGGATCAACGGTCTCGATACGCACTACATGTATCGCGACGTGATCGACATCGTGGAAGCCTGCCCGCGGCTCGACATGCTGCTGATCCCGAAGGTCGGCACCGCTTCGGACGTGTACGCCATCGACATGCTGGTCACACAGATCGAGTCCGCGAAACAGCGCACGAAGCGGCTGGGCTTCGAAGTGCTGATCGAAACCGCACTCGGGATGGCCAACGTGGAAGCCATCGCCCAGAGCAGCAAACGCCTCGAGGCGATGAGCTTCGGCGTGGCCGATTACGCCGCCAGCACACGCGCGCGGACCACGGTCATCGGCGGCGTGAACCCCGATTACGGCGTGCTCACCGACAAATCCGAAGCGGGCGAACGGGATTTCCACTGGGCCGACCCGTGGCACTTCGCCCAGAATCGCATGCTCGTCGCCTGCCGCGCCTATGGCTTGCGCCCGATCGACGGCCCATTCGGCGATTTCAGCGATGCCGACGGTTTCCGCGCCGCCGGCAAGCGCGCCGCCGTGCTCGGCTACGAGGGTAAGTGGGCCATCCATCCCAGCCAGATTGCGCTCGCCAACGAGGTTTTCTCGCCATCGGAAGCCGAGGTGACCAAGGCACGCCGCATCCTGACCGCCATGCAGGAAGCGGCCGCCGCCGGTCGCGGCGCGGTTTCGCTGGATGGCCGTCTCATCGATATTGCGAGCATCAGGATGGCGGAAGCGTTGATCGCCAAGGCCGACTCGATCGCTGCCGGCTGAACACGCGGCCGTCCTCGAGCCGCCATGTTGCCGCAACCCGGAAAGGTGGGAGCGAGCCCACCTTCCGTGCTTTCGTGATGTTCAGTCTTGCCCTTTGCAGAGTCGGCCGGCGTGGGCCTGATCTTCCGCGTCGGGCGTGATGTCCGTGAGGACGTTGCCGGCTTGTGCCTGGGAGATCAGGGCGGTGGCATCCGTCTGCAACAGGAAACGCTGCTTGACGGCGCGGTCGGCGGCCTTAGTCACGACGCAGACATAGCCGTCATGGGTGCCATAACGCTCCTCAAGGGAGGCCCTTGGGTCGTGTGCAGCCAACCGGGCCGCTTTCGTTTTCTGAAACGGAAAGGATGAGCCGGTCAGGCCGCATTGCTGGCCCTTGTAGACGGTGGTGGCATAGGTGTTCCAGCCACTGTAGGTGGCCAGCGGCGCCTGCAGGAGCACGGACGGCACGCCCGAGGTTTCGTTACCGTCCTTGTTCTCCACCGGCACGAGTTCCGGCAATACGCGCTCCACGATCGGCGGCTGGTTGGTGATCACGCCGGACTCGTCGAAATAGTCGATGCGCGGGCCGAAGTTGAACTTCTCAGGATGGTTCAGTGCCGTTCCCTTGTACGGGTAGTCGGGAACGTCCGGAAAAGATTGCGCGACGATTTCGGGTTTAACGAGCTGGTTGCCGGAGAGCGTGGGATAGGCGTTTGCCGGCATCGGCGTGCCTTGCGTCAGGAACGCGAGGAAATCTGCCAGGAGTGCGTTGTTCGTCTGGGTCTCCGGGTTGGGGTTGGCGGGGAAGGTGCAATTGCCTGCAGGCGGCAGGGTGGGTGTGTAGTCGAACCCGCCGGCGCCGCCACCGTGTGTGGTGGATGGTTCGTAATAGCGATGAACGTTGGCCGGCAGCGGTATGTCGGCAATGGCCGTCATGCCGACGAGGTCGGGTGACATCTTCTCCTCGTACATCTCGTTCGAACCGAATGTCTCGAGGATCTCCGGGCAGGTGTTCGTTCCGTGGCAGCGGTCGAGCAGGCTGGACGGCGGCTGGTGGCGGGCCAGGTTCGGATAGCTTCCCCACCAGACAGGCCCTTCGTCGGCCATCATGTACAGGTTGGTGATCACGTCCGGCAGTGCGAAGCGCACGTTCATGTAGAGCTGCCGCCCGTCGATCTGCGACCAGGCAGCGTCCGACACGCGACCGCCGCCCTCGCTTTCGTTGAAGCCGAGATGGATCGTGCTGCGCAGGAAGGCGGCCGATTGCGAGACGCCGACGCTGATGACTTTCGACACTTCGCCGGCAATGGGGTTTGCCGTGCCGCTGCCGTCGACACGTTCACGATGAAAGAACGAGATGATGTCGCGGGTTGCAGCGTAGCCGACCCCGAGTACGAGCGGGTCCTTGGCGGTGAAGACCATTTCGTAAAGCAGGTTCGGGTCGAAGCCGTTCTTCAGGCAGATTCGCGTCGGGTCGGGCGTGCCGGGAAAGGGCGTGGTGGTGCAATCGGCCCAGGCCCAGCTTTTGGCTGGGATCGTCGTCTTGGGACCGTCGATGCCGGTGATCGTCTGCCGAGCCAGGCTGTAGAAACGCGTGATGGTCGGCGAAGTATCGAGGCTGACCGGCTTGTAGGGCACCGGTGTGGTGAAGATGACGAGCTGCGCGGTGCTGCCGCTCGCGCCGGCAATGTGGCCATAGACCGGGCCGGTTATCGGTGAACCGTCCTTGTTCGACGCGACCGGCACCTCGATGACCTGGTTCCCGCCGGTGTATGGCGCCTCGAGCGAGGTGCAGGGGTAGGGCGTGGTGCAATGCGCGAGAAGGTCGCCCTGCCAGCCGCTCTGGAGGTAGATGGCGCCCGGCACGATCGAGGAAGCGGCGGGGATGGCATTTCCGCCGCGGTTCGGCACCTCGTAGAACATCAATCCGTTCGCGGCGGCGGCGTTCTGCGGAACGGCCAGCTGGAAGGTTGCGATGTAATGGACCTTGCCGTTCGCATCCTTCGGCGCCTTGTCGATGTCGGTGATTATCTGGTTGTGCGGGTCGGTCGGGTCCAGTTCACCGAAGGCCCGCCCGGTGAGAAGCGTGTAGGCGCCTGCATTGCCGATGGCGGCGCCGCCGAACGCGGGCGCCGTGCTGTCCACCACGATCTTTGTGACAGCAGCCCGGGCGGGCGGGGCGAGGTTGGGCGCCAGCATTGCGGCCATGAGCAGCGAACTGCGCCAGCCGATCGCGCGGCTACAACGAACGCCTTGTTTCTGCATGACGATATCTCCCGGAAATCTTCTTTTGCCTTACGAGCGGCCCGCAATAGGAACATCGACTTGTCCCGCCGACAAGCATCAGAAAATCGTGAGCTGGCAGCACGCATATCGGCCAGTGCGGTTTTGCAACGCGATCCTGGCAGGCAGCAGCGGCATGTATCGCAGCTCTATCGAGGCCCTATCGATTTCGACAGTCGGAGAGAACCGTTGCGAATGCGTATGGGTATCGGTGTCTGGAATAAGGCATGCAGGCGCTGCGTTGTTTCAAAACCATCGGACCCGGCTCGGCCGGATCGGGATCTGCAGAGATGTGTCGGTGTTCGATGCGATTTTCCGCACGGATCATCCAGAAAAGGATGCGGCGTGCAGTTTCGTGACAAACAAGGTGTGGTTCAGGGATGGATGGATTGGATGCGGCGGCCCCAACGGGCTTGCCTTCCCCAGACCAGGGTTGCCGACATTGCGTAGTTCCACACGACCCCGATGACCGCACCGAGCGCGCCGGCGGGGGTTCTGCCCGCTTGTCCGCCCGCGTACAGCGCGCTTGCGATGCCGATGTTGGCGGCGGCACCCACGCCGCAGACCAGCATGAACAGCAGCAACCCGCGCCAAAGGCGTCCGCCGCGAAGCCTCTGGTCACGGTAGGTGATCACGTTGTTGAGCTGGAAATTTGCCGCCATCGCGACCAGGGTCGCGAGCGTCTGGCTTATCACGAACGATGCGCCGAACGAGGTTGCGGCCGTCAGTACCGCCAGATGCACGATGAGGCCGAAGCCGCCGACCAGCGCGAAGGCGAAGAACCGCAGCGGCACCAGCCCGGCCAAGCCCTGGTCCAGCAGCAAAGCCGCGAATTGTAGCAGCACGAGCGGGCTGAGCTTGCTTTCGCCGGCAATCCGCGGGCCGAAACGTGCTCCGACCTCGGTCACCCGCAGGCGCACCGGCGACGACAACAGGATGTCGAGCAGGATCTTGAAGCCCTGTCCGGTCAGGCGCGGCGCCAGGCTTTCGAACAATGAACGGGGCAGCATGAAGTAGCCGCTCATCGGATCGGTCAGCCGGGTGCCCAGCATCCAGGTGGCCAGGCTGATCCCCAGGTTGGACAGCGCGAGCCGGTGCGCGCCGGCCAGCCCCGCCGTGTCGCCGCCTGCCGCGAACCGGCTGGCGACGACGATGTCTGTCTGACCCGCGCGTATCGCGGCAAGCATTTCCGGCAGGCGGGTCTCGTCGTGCTGCAGGTCGCCGTCGATCACCGCGAGCACCGGCGCCGAGGTGGAGAGCGCGCCTTCGATCACCGCGGACGCCAGGCCACGCCGCCCGATGCGGCGCAGGCAGCGGATGCGAGTGTCGCGGCATGCGATGCGCCGGACCTCCGCGGCCGTACCGTCCGGGCTGTCGTCGTCGATGAACACCGCTTCCCATGCGATGCCCTGCAAGGCTGCATCCAGCCTGGTCACGAGCGGCGCCACGTTCGCGCGTTCGTTGAAGCAGGGCACCAGCACGCAGAGCTCCGGTCCGGCGTTGCCCTGTGACGCCTTCGTTTCTTCCTGTTGTGCGGTCATGCGCGCCACCGATAGCCAGGGCGCACGCGCCGCCGCAACGTTACGGGCTGGTGTCCCCTGTGGGTGCCGCCGGCTTCTTCTTGCCGCGGCGCTTCTCGACGGGTTTGCTCGCCAGCAGATCCCGCACCAGGCTGCGCAACTGCCCGCTCTGGTCGGCCCAGGCGAGAAGCGCCTGGCTGGCCGCCGCGGGAGCCCGGGTGATGGGTATGCGGGGGATTGCGGCGAGACCCTCCACGGTGCCCATGGTGGACACGGGGCGGCACAGGATCAGGCCGGGGCGTTCCGGCGCCTGCGCGTAGGCGAGAGCGAGGTCGGCGCCGAGGCGTTGCGCCGTTTGCTGCATCCGCACGGTGTAACGCGGCGGCCGGGTTCCGGGCACCGGCTCATCGGGGTGCAGCCGTTCGAGCGTGCCCATAGCCAGCACACCGGACGCGCCGAGGTCCAACCCGTAACGCAGCGCGCTGTACATCGCGCTGCCTGCGCCCAGGCAGAAGATGGCGCGTGCTTCCAACGTCTTGGCGATCTGCAGGATGGTGACCAGACACTCGTCGTAATTGGTGCCAAGTCTCGGCACGCCCTGCAGCGCCAGGCAGTTCAGCCGGTCGCGCACATACAGGATGTGCGGCATGCGTCCGGCCTCCAGCGTGTGTGGCAGCGCGAATTCGCCGTTATCTGCCCCGAAGACGACGATCAGTTGGCGTGCGCCGGTGCTGGGGGCCAGCATGATGCCTTGCAGGATGCTGCTGCTGACGCCCTTGGCATTGAGACCGAGCGTTTCGAGCAGGTGTTCACCAGCGTCGATGGCCGCTATCCGGTTGGCGAGGCGCCGATCCATGATGCTGGTTTCGACGGCCGCCCGCGCCTCCGGCAGTTTGCCCTGGGCGAGCAACTGGCGCGGCGAAGCGGGCTTTCCGGCAGGCGGCTGCTTGCGGCGGCGCTTACGGACGAACGGGGCGGCTTCCGCACCGGAGCCGGATTGTTCGCCGGCTTCGGTCTGCAGGACGCCGGTTTGTTCGCTGCCGGATGCCGGAGCGGCTTCGTCGAACTCTCCCATCTCCGTCTCGTCAAATTCCGCATCATCGAAGGCAAAAGCCTCGTGATCGGCGTCGTCCGTATCGGGTTTGGAAGGTTCAGTGTCTGGCATGATGTGGCCCTGCTTGGCGGCGGCGTCCTCAATACCGGCATCATGACGGGTATTTGCGACAAACGCAGCAGGTTCACCTGATTTCTGGCCGAAAGACCCTGTCGATCCATCGTGCTCCGCCGCGTCCGGCGAGACGTGCAACGGATCGACACCTGGTGGTTCCAGATCCGGCCCGTCGTGCTGCCGTCCGGTGTGTTGGAGGTTGTCTTCGGACGAGGCGGAAACCTGGCCGTCGAAAGAGGGTTCACCCGACTCCTCGCCCTTGCGCAGCCGGCGCATCCAGCCTGTCCAGACCCCGCTCATGACCCGCCCATCCGCACAGCCCCGTTCCGCACATCGCCGGTGTTAAACGATGCAGGCGCGGCGGAGAAGAGTTCTCCGCGACGCCGGTGTATGACGGTTCCCGACAGGACGCGGCAGCTAACGTGTTCGATCTGCCGCCTCCAGGTCGGTTCGCAGCCGTTCGGGTTCGTCGCGCGCCCGCAACATGGCCATCGCGGCCTCCGGTCCGGCAACGATCTCCATCAGCCGGGCGCGATCCATCGGCAGCAGGTCGGTGGCCGCGGTCACCTGACAAGCGGCGGATTTCATCAGGGCATCGAGTGCGCTGCCATCGCCCAACCGCCGCGCTTCCTGTTCGAAGCGGCGGATCATCCGGGCGCTGGCCTCTATCTCGTCCAGCGCGACCCCGCGGCCGGCGGCATCGTCGGGCAGCATCTGCAACGGCGACGCAACACCGGCCTGCAGCGAGTTTTCGAGGCGCCGGACGCATCCCTGCAGCAACTGTGCCTTCACGGCGACCGCTCGCCGGCGGTGGTTGGCATCGCCTGACTGGCCGATCAGCGCGTCGGTCAGTGCCGCCTGGCGGGCCACCTCGTGCGGCGCCGCATCCGAGATGTCGCCAGGCTGCCCTGCGGCTTCGGCTTCGATGCAGGAAAGGGCAGCCTCGCCGGCGAGTGCCGCCTGCTCGCGATAGGCGGTCCCCGGCGGTATGATGGCGAGTAGCCTCGACACCATCTGGGGCATCCGGATCGTCAGGAGGCCGAGCATCATGCCCCAGGCACGCGGGCCGGTTGCTTCGGCACGGGCCAGCATGTCCAGGACGGCATCCGCTGACAGGCAAACGCCGGCGTGTTCGTGATCGTGCAGGGCGCGCGCGTTCCCCAGAACGGTGGCGAGCGCCAGTGCGAACGGCAGCAACTCGGTAAGTTTCAGCCCGTCGGAAGTCCACTTGGCGCGGCAAGCGTCGATGGCGGTTTTCAGTGCCGCGTTCGACGGGTCGTCCTTCGGACGGTCCGGGCAAGCGGGCGCACCCAGTTTGTGCAGCACGCCTGCCGCCAGCGGCCACAGCAGCCTGCCGGCCTGGCGTATCACGCCGGCATCTCCGGTATCCGCGCGGGCGATCAGGCCGTCGATGCAGGCGAGCGAAGCGGCTTCGGCAGGACCCGACGCGGCGATCACATGTCGTACGGCCCCGGCGATTGTGGCCAGCGCAGCCCTGGACAGCGAAGGCGTGCCCGGCCGCCAGGCTTTCGGCGGCACGATCAGGGGGTCCAGCGGCATGAAGAGCAGGCGGGCGAACCGCAACGGACGCACCGGGTGGATGTCGCGGAGGCGGGACCGCACGGGGTCGAGAACCGCATCGGTGCCGCCGCGACACTCCAGCGCGTCGACCATGCGCAACACCTTCAGCACCTGCGCATCGCCAGCCGCTGCAACGCCCCGGCGGACCTCACGCAGGGCCTGGGCGGAGACACAGGCGGCCGGCGGATGAGCGGGTGACTGCGGCCAGGGATTCACGCCGCCAGCGCCCTTATCCGCTCGTTACGCGCAACCGAAGACAGCACGCGGCTTGCCGCCGACACGGGAGGCGCCTGGTCGATCCCGGCCCGATCGGGATGCCGGCGCACGCGCGTGACGCCGGCGCAAGGTTGCCAGCAACTCAGGCGAGCCGATCCAGCTATCGGCCTCCATCGGCATGGATGGTGTCAGCGAGCAGGCTTCGGCCACGGCATCGGCGCGCTGTTCGTCCGTTTCGGCGACCCGCCAGAGCAGGCAGAGCCCTTCCCAGCCATCGAGCAGCCAATCCGGCCGGAACAGCTTGGCCAGCACGATTTCCGGCCCGGTCGCCCAGGCTGTCAGCAAGGCGGCCGGGTCATCCAGAAGCGCATTGGTCTCGCCGAGCACCTGGCGCCCGATGGCGGAGATGGCGCCGGCGGCCTCGGCCAACTGCTCCGCCGCATTGTTCGGGCCGGTCTGGTCGAGCCAGCAAGCGAGCGACTTCCTGGTGTCGTCGATGGTGTCCAGGAGCGCTGAACATCGGCCAGCGCCGGTCGCGCCGGAGCCCAGTCCCGCGCTGGCCAGCAGGTCGGACAGGCGTTCGATGTCGGCCTTCACCGCCCCCGCATCGTGTCCGGTGCGGCTGGCCAGCTTCAACACCGCCTGCGCGGTCCGCAGCACAGGGTCGGCCGTGGGGCCGCCAGCCTCCCGCACCAGGGACTGGAGCAGCATCATCTCGAACCGCTCCTTGGCCCGGCGATCCTGCAGGGCGGCCGACGCTGCGGCCAGGGCTGCCCCGCGGCCCGCGCTGCCGTCGGCGGCGACCGACCGGGCCGCCAATCGCACCGCCTGCGGGGACATTGGACGGATGCCGGCGATGCGCTCTGCCAGCCGCAAATCATGCATCGTTGCGGCGCAGAACTCGCCCAACGACCCGAGGGCGAAGATACGCACGCCCCGCATGCCCCCGGGTTGCGGCACCACCAGGTCGCACCGGCGCTCCGTCAGGCGGGCGCGTGCACCGGCCAGCATCGGGCTGGTGAACGGTATCGCGACCCCGCGTTGCGCGAAGGTCGGCGGCTGCCATTCGTTGACGTCGAGCGGTGTCACCCCGTTTGCTCCTGCAGCATCCGCACCAATTCTGCGGGAATGCGCCGTGGCCATCATGCGCGGGATTGGTAAAGGGAGCGTTTCCGCCGGCCGGGGTTTCACCGCCATGCTTGCGCCGGCCTGCGCGGTGGGGCAGGCCCCGGCTCATGCGCATCGTCACCTGGAACATAAACTCGCTCAGGCTTCGCCTGTCGCTGCTGGAACGGCTGACCGAAGCGCTGGACCCGGACGTCATCTGCCTTCAGGAGACGAAGGTCCCGGACGAGCTGTTCCCCGGCGATGCCCCCGCGCGACTCGGCTATCCCCATTACGCGCATCGCGGGATGAAGGGTTACAACGGGGTGGCCATCCTGTCGCGCCGGGCGCTCACGGGCATCGATGCGCCGGAATGGTGCAGCCGGGGCGATTGCCGGCATCTGGCGGTGAGCGTCGACTCGCCTGGCGGGCCGGTCGAGCTGCACGATTTCTACGTCCCGGCCGGCGGCGACGTCCCCGACCGCGATCTGAACCCGAAATTCGCCCACAAGCTGGATTTCGTGTCCGAGGCGACTGCCTGGTTCGCGGCCTCCGGCGTGCGCGCCAGGACCGTGCTGGTGGGGGACCTGAACATCGCGCCGCTGGAGCACGACGTCTGGAGCCACAAGCAGCTTCTGGGGGTGGTCAGCCACACGCCCGTCGAAGTCGCCCATCTCAACGCGTGGCTGCAGGCGGGCTTTCGCGACGCCATCAGGCATTTCGTGCCGGCGGACGAGAAGCTGTACACCTGGTGGTCGTATCGCAACCAGGACTGGCGGCGGTCGGACCGCGGGCGCCGGCTCGACCACATCTGGGTCAGCCCGGACCTGGTGGGCGCGCTACGGCGTCACGAGATCCTGAAGGATGCTCGCGACTGGCCGCAGACGTCGGACCACGTCCCCGTCATGCTCGAGATTGCCGACTAGACGCGGAACTCAGGCGGTGGCCGCAGGATCCAGGCGGTAGCCGCCGCCTTCGGTCACCAGCAGGCGGGCATTCGCCGGATCGGGCTCGATCTTCTGCCGCAGGCGGTAGATGTGGGTTTCCAGCGTGTGGGTCGTGACTGCGGCGTTGTAGCCCCAAACCTCGTTCAGCAGGATCTGGCGCGCCACCGGCTTGGTGCCTGCCCGATAGAGGAATTTGAGGATAGCCGCCTCCTTCTCGGTGAGGCGGATGCGGCGGTTGCGCAACGGCTCCTGCAACAGCTTGGCCGAGGGCCGGAAAGTGTAGGGGCCGATGGTGAACACGGCATCTTCGGAGTTCTCGAAGATCCGCAGCTGGGCGCGCAGCCGGGCCAGCAGCTCGTTCAGTCTGAACGGCTTGGCGATGTAGTCGTTGGCGCCCGATTCGAGGCCCCGGACGACATCCGCTTCCTCGTCCGAGCCGGTGAGCATGATGATGGGCATGCGAAGGCCCTGGCGCCGCAGGTCGGCGCACAGATCCCGCCCGTCCCCGTCCGGCAGCCCCACATCGAGAATAAGTGCGTCGAAACGCTGTTCGTGTTTGCGTATCTTGCCTTCGGCTTCGCTGACGCTGGCGGCTTCGTCGGCCGTGAACTCACCGTCCACCTGCAACTGGGCCGCCAGTTCCTCACGCAGGGACTGGTCGTCATCGACGATGAGGATGGGGCGCTCGCCCGCCATCTGGTTTTCTCCAACTCGCGTTGCCGGGTTGGCTTCGCGCATTCCGTGTCGTGCTAACCTGCTTCGCGCCGGATCGGTTGCAAAACTTTTTAGATTGTAAGTGGTTGGGCGCGCAAAAGCCGGCAGTTTGTGGCGCCGGGCTTGTTTACGCTGCACAATGCCCGACCTATGCCCAATGAGGCGCAGGAGCGAAGCGCAGTTGAAGCAGCCCCGGGCATGAACCACACATCGTTTCGAATAGGTGTCAACTCGGCACGCGCTGTCAACCGCGCCGTGGGCGAGTTGCGCCGCGGTGTGGCAGTTGTGGTCACCGGGGACGCCGGCGAACGGCTTCTGGCGTTGCCGGCCGAGACCGCCACCGAGAGCACGCTCGAGGAGTTCCTGGCGGAGACCGGGGGCGCCAGCGCTGTCCTGGTCCTGGCGCCGTCGCGTGCGGCCGATCTCGGACTGACGCCGTCCGCGAGCGCATCGGTGTTCCAGATGCCACTTCCCGGCACCCGGCTGGACGTGGCCGGGCTGCGGCGGCTCGCCGACCCGACGCTGTCCCCCGGCAGCCATGCCGGCTCGTCCAGCGGTGGCGGTGCGGCGGCGTTGTCCAACGACGTGGCGGAAGCCGGCCTGATGCTGGCAAAGCTCGGCCGCCTGTTGCCCGCCGTGCTGATGGCGCCGCAAACGCTCACCGGTGCGACCGCCGCGAGTGGCCTGCTCGAAGCGGCGGCTGCGGACATCCTGGCCTACCCCGGTGACACGTCCGAGGGGCTGGTGCGCGCGGCCGAGGCGCGGGTCCCGCTGGAGGAGGCGGGCGACGCACGGGTTGTGGCATTTCGGCCACCGGACGGCGGCATCGAGCATCTGGCCATCCTGATCGGCCAGCCCGAGCAGGCGTTCCGCGACGGGCACTCGCCGCTGGTGCGGGTGCATTCGGAGTGCTTCACCGGCGACCTGCTCGGCAGCAAGCGGTGCGATTGCGGGCCCCAGCTGCACCAGGCGATCCGCCGTATGGCGGCCGAAGGCGCCGGCGTGCTGCTGTACATGGCGCAGGAAGGGCGGGGTATCGGGCTGGTCAACAAGCTGCGCGCCTACACGCTGCAGGACGGCATCGGCGGCGCGCCGGGGCTCGACACGCTCGATGCCAACCGGGCGCTGGGCTATGGCGCCGATGAACGCAGCTTTGCCGCGGCTGCCACCATGCTGCGCCGCCTGGGCATCACCCGCGTGCGCCTGCTGACCAACAATCCCGGCAAGCTCGCTGGCCTGTCGGCGCACGGCATCGACGTCACCAGCCGGGTCAGCCACATCATCGCGGCGAACGGCGTGGACGACGCGTATCTCGAGACCAAGGCGCGCCGCTTCGGCCACCTGCTGGGTTAGCGGCAACGGCCTTGGCTGATCCGGATCGCAGCATCGCAACCGTGTCAGGCGACGGCCTGCTGCGGTTCGGCCGCCATGTCGTTCGCGCGTCGCTCGGCCGGGCGGGCATCACGTCCGGCAAGCAGGAAGGCGACGGTGCGACGCCCTCGGGCAGGCTGCTGTTGCGCCGCGTGTTCTACCGCGCCGACCGGGTCGCCAGGCCGCGCACGGTGCTGCCGGTCGAGCCGATCGCCCCGGCCGATGGCTGGTGCGACGATCCGGCGCATCGTGACTATAACACGCCCGTGCGCCTGCCGCACGAAGGCCGCCACGAAGAACTCTGGCGGCGGGACGGCCTCTACGACGTGGTCGGGGTGCTCGGCTGGAACGACCGGCCCGTGGAACGGAACCGCGGGTCGGCCATATTCCTGCATGTCGCGCCGCCCGGCTACGCACCCACCGAAGGGTGCATCGCCGTGGCCAGGGCCGATCTGCTGGCGCTGCTGGCGGATGGCCTCGAGGGTATCGAGGTCATCCGGTAGCCTCGGTCAGAGCGAACTGGCGACCCACTCCTTGAGCTGGCTCTTGGGCAGGGCGCCGACCTTGGTGGAAGCGGGCTTGCCGTCCTTGAACATGATCAGGGTCGGGATGCCGCGGACGCCAAAGGTGTTCGGGGTCTGCGGGTTCTCGTCGATGTTCACCTTCACCACGCGGACCCGACCGGCATACTCGGCGCCGATCTCCTCGAGCGCCGGGGCGATCATCTTGCACGGGCCGCACCATTCCGCCCAGAAATCGACCAGCACCGGGCCGCTGGCCTTCAGAACGTCGGTTTCGAAGGTGGCATCGGTGGCGGCCGAGGTGTTGGCACTCATGGCATTGGCTCCTGCAACTGCGTGAGGGCTGACATGGTCGGCGGCGCACCCGGATCAAGCTGAACGGCTCGCGGCCTCTGCGCCAACGCTTGACGGTGCTGCACCCGGCGCATGCATGTCCAGCAGGCCGCCCGGCAGTTCCATCACCACCGGTCCTTCCGTCCAGATCAGCAGGCAGGCGATCTCGTGGCCCGGGTAAAGCCGCGCGAGCACCGCACGGTAGGCGGCCATCTGGCGAAGGTACAGCACGGGCGCCGCTTCGGGTGCGGGCGGCGGGGCGCGGCTGGTCTTGTAGTCGGCAACCAGCACCCGGCCCGGGGTCACCACCAGCCGGTCCACCTGGCCCGACACGATCCGGTCCGCCACCAGTCCGGTGATCGGCTGTTCGGCGCGGCTTCCCGCACCGAACAGCGCGGCCAGGCCCGGCGCGCGGAGAACGGCCATGGCCTGCGCCGCCAGTTCGTCCGCCTCGGCCGCCCAGGCTGCTCCGCCGCCCGCCGGTTCGCTCGCCCTCACCGCACGCCTTGCGAATTCGCTTGCGGCTGCGTCGCGCTGGCCGTCCGGCAGCGCCGGAAGGTGCTGCAGCAGGGCATGCACGATCAGTCCGCGCGCCAGGCCGCCCGCTTTCGCCGGCACTCCCGGCTTGACCTGCGCCAGGGGCGACCGGGCGGGCGGAACCGGTCCGAGTTCCACCCCTTCCGGCCGGCTCGGCGCCAGGGGCCGCGGCAAGGCGGGTTCCTGTGGCAGCGGCGCCGGCCGCCATTCCGGTGCCTGGCCGGCCCATGCGGGCATCGCCTCGTCTTGTGGTGCCGCCCTCACCCGGACCTTGGCAGCGGGCGCCTCCTGGGGTGTCTCGAACACCAGGGCGGTGCCGGGCCAGGCGTCGAACGGCCGCGGCTCGGCGCCCAACGCGCCCATGCCGCGGGTGACGAGCTGGTGCCAGTTGCCGTCCTGGGTGTGGCGGAGCTCCCACCCGCAGACCAGCAGCCGGTCGCGCGCGCGGGTCAGCGCCACGTAGAGCAGCCGGTGGTACTCGCGCAGCCGGGAGGCGGCGTTGTCGGCGCGGTGTTGCTGCACGGCCTGGCAACGCAGCTCCTTATGGGGGCGCCAAAGCGGCAGGTGCGCGCCGGTGCCATCGTCCAGCGCCCAGTCCAGGCCGGAATCGTCGGGCGGCAACCCCGTGGTGTCGGGCAGGATGACCAGCGGCGCCTCCAGCCCCTTGGCGCCGTGCACGGTCATGATCCGCACCGTGTCGCCGGCCGCCTCCGCCTCGCGCTTCACCTCGGCCGCCGACAGATGCAGCCAGTGCAGGAAGCCCTGCAGCGACGGCGCGTGCGAGGCGGCGTGCATCAAGGCCGCCGCCAGCAGCTCGTCCACCGGTTCGGCCGCCTGCGGCCCCAACCGCGCGAACAGCCGGGCGCGGCCGCCGAGCGGGCCCAGCGCCTCGGACAGCAGCACGTGCGGCGATGCGTAATCGACGCGGCCGAGCAGGGTGGTGAAGAACCGGTGCGCGGCCTGCCAATCCGGCCGTTCGGTGGCGCGGCGGCCCAAAGCTTCGAACAGGGTGCCCTGGCGGGTGGCGGCCAGCGCCATCAGGCTGTCATCC
>CAZZWO010000063.1:0-14227 GCA_964657885.1 uncultured Acetobacteraceae bacterium
GCGCAAAGCGTGAACATCAAGGAGCGCCTCGACTTCTCCTGCGCCGTCTTCGATTCGGAAGGCGGCCTGGTCGCCAACGCGCCGCATGTCCCCGTGCATCTCGGCGCCATGGGCGAGAGCGTCCGGGCCGTGCTGCGGTCGCGCGCCGGCTCGCTGCGCCCCGGCGACGTGGTGGCCCTGAACGACCCGTATGCCGGCGGCACGCATCTGCCGGACATCACCGTCATCACCCCGGTGTTCGATCCCGAAGGCGCCGGGATCCGGTTCTTTGTCGGCGCACGCGGCCATCATGCCGACATCGGCGGCCTGACACCCGGCTCGACGCCGCCCAACTCGCGCACGCTGGACGACGAGGGCGTGGTGATCCGCAACTTCCTGCTGGTCGACCGGGGCATCTTCCGCGAGGAAGCTTTCCGCGACCTGCTCGCCGGCGCGCGCTACCCGGCCCGCGCACCCGACATGAATGTCGCCGACATCCAGGCGCAGGTGGCGTCCAACGCGGCCTGCGTGCGCGAGCTGTCCCGCATCGTCGCCGAACACGGCTGGGAACTCGTGCAGGCCTACATGCGGCACGTGATGGACAACGCCGAGGAGAGTGTGCGGCGCGCGCTGGCGAAACTGCACGATTGCCGCCTCGAGACCAAGCTGGACAGCGGTGCCAGGCTCTGCGTCGCCATCACCGTCGACCGCGAAACACGCAGCGCCACCATCGACTTCACCGGCACCGGACCGCAATCGCCAGACAACTTCAACGCGCCGCCGGCTGTCACGCGTGCCGTGGTGCTGTACGTCGTGCGCTGCCTGGTCGGCGTGGACATCCCGCTCAACGAGGGCTGCCTCAAACCGCTGACGATCGTGATCCCGCCTGGAACCTTCCTGTCACCGGCGCCCGGCGCGGCAGTCGTTGCCGGCAACACGGAAGTCAGCCAGGCGGTGTGCAACGCGTTGCTCGCCGCACTCGGCCTGCTTGCCAACAGCCAGGGCACGATGAACAACCTGCTGTTCGGCGACGCCACACGGCAATACTACGAGACGATATGCGGCGGGGCCGGAGCAGGTGCCACGTTCGACGGCCAGTCGGCGGTGCAGACGCACATGACCAACACGCGGATGACCGATCCGGAGGTGCTGGAGCTGCGCTATCCGGTGCGCCTGGAACAGTTCTCGATCGACCGCGGGTCGGGCGGAGCGGGCTCCCGTCGCGGGGGCGATGGTGTCGTACGCCGCCTGCGTTTCCTCGAGCCCATGACAGCAGTGATCGTCGCGTCCAGCCGTGTCGTGGCACCGCGCGGGCTGTGCGGCGGGGCCGACGGCAGGGCCGGCCGGCAATGGGTCGAGCGTGCGGGTGGTGAGACGCGGATGCTGCCCGGCACCGCCCGCATCGACCTGTCGCCCGGTGACGTGCTGGGCATCGCGACACCCGGTGGCGGCGGCTTCGGGCGCTCGACAGGGCAAAGCGAGTAGCGGACACATATCGGGGCTTGGAAGGGAACCGGACATGGAGACGATCGGCGCGGATCTTCGTCAGATGCAGCGTATTCCGCTGACGGACCGCCATGTCGCCGCGTTGCGTGCGGCGGGCTCGGTCGTAACCTATCCTGCGGGCGCCTTCATCACCCGGCCCGGCGACCCGGCGGACCGCTTCACCTATGTCGAGGATGGCGAGATCGAGGTCGTCAACCCGTACACCGACGAACGGCTTCTGCCCTCGACGCTCGGGCCGACACAATTCATGGGCGAGATTGCGTTTCTGAATGGCGGCGTCTGGTCGCTGGCGACGCGTGCGGTTTGCGAGACGCGCGTCATCGAGGTGCCGCGCACCGCGATGCTGACGCTGATGGCGCGGATCCCCGAAATGTCCGACATCATCATCACCGTCTTCGCTGCACGCCGGCGCCGGCAACTCGACGACCACGACAGCTCGCTGAGGCTGATCGGCGAGGACGAGGACCGGAATGTCCGGCGCGTCGCCGAATTCGCCAGCCGCAACCGCATACCCTACACGTCGCTCCCGCTCGACAGCCCCGAAGCCGCCAGCACCGCAACGAGCTGCTCGATCGCGGTGCGGCAGCCGGCCGTCATCTTCGGCCGGAATGTCGTGGTCACCGATCCGACGCCGGAAAAGATTGCAGTCCTGCTCGGCCTCAACCGCGACCTCCGCGACGACGAATCGTTCGACGTGCTGATCGTGGGCGCCGGCCCGGCGGGGGTCGCCTCGGGGGTTTACGCCGGCACCGAAGGGCTGCGCGCCCTCGTCATCGAGGACGCGGCGATCGGCGGCCAGGCCGGCACGTCGAGCCGCATCGAAAACTACATGGGTTTCCCGACCGGCATCTCGGGCGGCGACCTCGTCTGGCGCGGCGAGGTGCAGGCGATGAAGTTCGGCACACGCTTCGCAATGCCCCGGCGCGTGGCTAAACTCGAGCGGCTGGGCGACGGCAGTTTCTGCGCAACGTTCGACAGCGGCGAGCGCGTGCGCGGCGGGGCCGTCATAGTTGCGGCAGGCGTGCAATACCGGCGCCTGCCGATCGAGCGGCTCGGCGAGTTCGAAGGTGCGGGCGCCTACTACGCCGCGACCGAGATCGAGGCGCGATACTGCAAGGCCACACAGGCGGTGATCATCGGCGGCGGCAATTCGGCAGGCCAGGCGGCGATGTATCTCAGCCGCTCGGCCAGTTGCGTACACCTGATCGTCCGTGGCCCCTCGCTCGCCGCCTCGATGTCGAGCTACCTGTCGAGCCGGCTGGAGGCCGATCCCGCGATCTCCATCCTCTACAACGCTGAAGTCGTCGGCCTGCACGGCGGCGAACACCTCGAGTCGATAACGGTGCGCGACGCGAACACGGGTGCCACGCACGACATCGAAACGCGCGCGCTGTTCATCATGGTCGGCGCGGCCCCCAATACCGACTGGCTGTCCGGCCTGGTCCAACTCGACGCGAAGGGCTTCGTCTGCACGGGCGCGGACGCCGGCGCCAGCGCCGGTTCGCCGTTTGCAACATCGCAGCCCGGCATTTTCGCCGTCGGCGATATACGCTCCGGCTCGGTCAAGCGTGTCGCGTCGGCGGTGGGCGAAGGTTCTGTCGTGGTCTCCAAGGTTTGGGAGTACCTGAACGGCAGGCTGTGATACCTCCCGCATCGCACACCCCGGCCGCACCGGAAGAACCCGTGGCGGGCCAAGCCGGACTGGCTGACTTACCGGCTGCGTAGCCCGTCCAGCAGCGTGTTTGCCGGTGCTGCGGAGACCGACACTGCATCCAGCCCGCAATCCGTGTCGTTCGCCGGGTCACCGTTGATGAAGGACAGGGTTGTCTTCGACGAGGTCGCTTTGAAAGTGACCTGGAAGGCGTGCCACGCCTGCGACGTCGAACCGGGCTTACCTTTGGCGACCGCCTTGAAGATCTTTTTGCCGTCTTTCATGACGTACACGGTCGAGGTTGTGCCGACCTGGCCACCCGTGTCGTACACGCTGCCGACCGAGAACCTGAGCAGGTAACTCGCACCGGCTGTCGTCGCGAAAGTTTGGGCAACACCGGTGGCCGTCTGGCTGGCGCCCGTCAGGTCGAGCCATTGCTTGCCGCTGGCGGCGTTGAACACGAAGCCGTCGAATGTATAGGTCGAAGTGATCAGATCGACAGTGCCACTGGCGCCGACAACGGTCCAGGCGGAGATCTTGTCGCCGTTGGTGAACCGGGTCAGCGAGCCGGCAGGGACAACAGGCGTTTCGAAGCCGGGGTCCTTGATCAGGTTTGCAGCGCGTGCCTCCCCCATCGTTACGAAGCCGAGCACCACCGACACGCCAATGAAGATACGCATATTCGCCTCCATCATTGTCCGGAACGCATTCTAGTGTGGAAGCTGGTGACTGGCGAGACTGCCGCGCTTGACCCTCGCCAGCAGGTAAGGCAGCAATCGACGCATAAGCTTTGATCGACACAGTCTATGGTTTCGCCGGCGCGATGACTTTACAGGATTTGCGATACGTCATCGCCCTCGCCGAACACGGACATTTCGGCCGTGCCGCCGCCGCGTGCAACATCGCGCAATCCACCCTGAGCATACAGATCAAGAACCTCGAGTTGCAGCTTGGCGTGACGCTGTTCGAGCGCACGAAGAAATCCGTGAGCGTAACAGCCATCGGCACCGAGATCGTGGGGCATGCGCGCCAGGTGCTGGCCGAGGTGGATGCCATCCTGAGCGTCGGGCACCAGACATCCGGGCCACTGACCGGCGATTTCAGTCTGGGCGTCATCCCGACGCTGGGGCCCTACATACTTCCGTGGCTCGTGCCGGCCCTGAAGGGCCAATACCCCGCCCTGCGGCTGATACTTCGCGAGGACCTGACGGCGCCCTTGCTGGAACGGCTCGGTTCGCACCGCCTCGATGCGGCATTGGTGGCGCTGCCTGTCCCCGACGAGCGTCTGGAGACGCTCGCGCTGTTCGATGAGCCGTTCTGGTTCGCCGAACCGAAGGGCGAACGGCCCGCCTCCGCGAAGGTCATGACCGAGGCGGAACTGCGCGGGCGGCCTTTGCTGCTGCTGACCGAAGGCCATTGCCTGCGCGATCAGGCGCTGGCGATCTGCGGGACCGCCGACCGCGAGGCCGACAGCGATTTCCGTGCGACCAGCCTCGAGACCATCCTGCAGATGGTGGCAACCGGTCTGGGAAGCACGCTCCTCCCGGCAATGGCGTGCGGCGAGGCGCGCGCGCGCTCGTTCTCGACACGGAAGCTGGAGGACGGTGTCGGGCGGCGCATCGGCCTCGCCTGGCGCCGCAGCCACCCCAGGCAGCGCGACATCCATCTGCTGTCCCGAACCCTCTGCGACCATCTCCCGCCGAGCGTGCACCGGATCTGAACGGAGGTGGCATTGATCGGCTGGGTCGATCAACACGCTCAGGACAATCAATTTCCATGCGGTGAATGTTGGCGCTAGGGTGTGGCCGTGACATAAGTCAGCGGGACAAGGTCCGTCGCCGCATCTGCCGCCGACGGCTGACGCGGACGCCAGCGGACCTTTCAGACACCAGGAGAGACGACATGGATGGAATTAGCGATATGGCGTCGGCAGGCCAGTGCCCGGTCGTGCACGGGAGCGGCCCGGCAACGCGCAAGAACACGCGCAAGGGCAGCAACCGTGACTGGTGGCCGCAGTCGCTGAGCCTCCACACGCTCAGCCAGCATTCGCCGCGCGCCAACCCGATGGGCGCCGATTTCGACTACGCCGAGGCGTTCAAGACGCTCGACCTCGACGCGGTGATCGCCGACCTGCACGCCCTGATGACCGATTCGCAGGATTGGTGGCCGGCCGACTTCGGGCATTACGGCGGCCTGTTCATCCGCATGGCCTGGCACAGCGCGGGCACCTACCGCACCTCCGACGGACGCGGGGGCGCCGGTGGCGGACAGCAGCGTTTCGCCCCGCTCAACAGCTGGCCGGACAACGCGAACCTCGACAAGGCGCGCCGGCTGCTCTGGCCGATCAAGCAGAAATACGGGCAGGCGCTGTCCTGGGCCGACCTGTTCGTGCTGACCGGCAACGTCGCGCTCGAATCCATGGGCTTCAAGACGTTCGGCTTCGCCGGCGGCCGCGCCGATACCTGGGAGCCGGAGGAGCTCTATTGGGGCCCGGAAGGCACTTGGCTGGGCGATGAGCGCTACAGCGGCGAGCGGCAGCTCGATGCCCGGCTCGGCGCGGTGCAGATGGGGCTGATCTACGTCAACCCGGAAGGGCCGAACAGCAACCCCGATCCGCTCGGCTCGGCTCGTGACATCCGCGAGACGTTCGCGCGGATGGCGATGAACGACGAGGAGACGGTGGCGCTGATCGCCGGCGGCCACACCTTTGGAAAAACCCACGGTGCCGGTGACCCGTCCTTCATCGGCCCGGAGCCGGAGGGGTCGGTCATCGAGGACATGGGCCTCGGCTGGCGCAGCAAGCACGGCACCGGCCACGGCGCCGACGGCATCACGTCGGGCCTGGAAGTGACCTGGTCGCAGACGCCGGTGCAGTGGAGCAACCACTACTTCGACAACCTGTTCAAGTTTGAGTGGGAGCTGACCAAGAGCCCGGCCGGCGCCTGGCAGTGGCAGGCGAAGGACGCCGAAGCCACCATCCCGGATGCGCACGACCCGGCCAAGAAGCGCGTGCCGACGATGCTGACTTCCGACCTCGCCATGCGCATGGACCCGGCCTACGAGAAGATCTCGCGCCGCTTTTACGAGCACCCGGACGAGTTCGCCGACGCGTTCGCCCGCGCCTGGTTCAAGCTCACCCACCGCGACATGGGTCCGATCCAGCGCTACCTCGGCCCGCTCGTGCCCAAGGAGACGTTGATCTGGCAGGATCCGATCCCGGCGGTGGACCATCCGCTGGTCGACGCGCAGGACATCGAGGCCCTCAAGGCGCAGATCTTCGCCACCGGGCTGAGCGTGGGCGAGCTGGTTCGCACCGCTTGGGCATCGGCCGCGACGTTCCGCTTCTCCGACAAGCGGGGCGGTGCCAATGGTGCACGCATCCGGCTGGAGCCGCAGAAGAACTGGAAGGTGAACAACCCGGCCGAGCTCGCCGGCGTGCTGCAGAAGCTCGAAAGCGTGCAGGCCGCGTTCAACGCGCAGGCGGCCGGCGGCAAGAAGGTGTCGCTCGCCGACCTGATCGTCCTGGGCGGTACCGCGGCCGTGGAGCGGGCGGCGAAAGAGACCGGCAGCGATGTCGAGGTGCCATTCACCCCGGGCCGCATGGACGCTTCGCAGGAGCAGACCGACGCCGCGTCGTTCGTGCCGCTGGAACCCACCGCGGACGGCTTCCGCAACCACTACGAGGGCTTCCAGTTCATGGCGCCCGAAGAGGCGCTGGTCGACAAGGCCGAGCTGATGCGCCTGAGCGGGCCGGAGATGACGGTGCTGGTCGGTGGCCTGCGGGTGCTGGGTGCCAATTCCGGCGGGTCCAAGCACGGCGTGTTCACCCAGCGGCAGGGCCAGCTGACGAACGACTTCTTCGTCAACCTGATCGACCTGAACACCGAGTGGCAGCCGACCGAGTCCGAGAACGCGTATGTCGGCCGCGACCGCAAGACCAAGGCGGAGAAGTGGACCGCCACACGCGTCGACCTGATCTTCGGCTCGCATTCGCAGATGCGCGCACTGGCCGAGGTGTATGCCTGCGCCGATGCACAGCCGAAATTCGTGCGTGACTTCGTCGCCGCCTGGACGAAGGTCATGAACGCCGACCGTTTCGACCTCGTGCGAGACTAGGCTTTCGTCAGCACGACACGGCGTAGCTCGAATGATCGGGGCGGCACATCGAGTGTGCCGCCCCGATTTTTTGCGTGTCGTTAAGTTTGCCGGTGCAAGCAGGCCGGCTTCGCATCCACGCAGCCGGCCTGGAAATTGGCTAGCCCGCAGGTTTCGCCGTTGTCACGACGATCGGGTTGCCCAGGGTCTCGCCCTGCTTCGAGACCGAATAGACCTGGATGTAATATTGGGTTTTCGGTTGCAGGCCGCTGATCGTGGCCGATGGCGACTTCACGAGCTGTGTCGAGACCATCTGCACGGTGTCGTTGACGTTCGCCAGCACGGCGTAACCACGATCGGCCTTGTCGCCGGTCCAGGTCAGGGTGATGGAGTTTGCTGTCGGTGTCGCCTGGATGTCCACCGGCGCCGGCGGGGGATTCTTGCCTTGCGTCGGCGGCACGACGAAATCGACCAGCAAGCTCGATCCTATGAACGAGCCCCAGCCGGTGGTGTTGTCGTAGAGGTCGCCGGCGTTGTATCCGGGCGTGCCGAACAGGTTCGCGTCACCGTTGCTGCCGTCGAACACATCGTTCAGCGTGGTGTAGATCAGGCCCCTGAAAGTCGCGATGTCGTAGATGCCCGGGCTTGCGAAGCCGGGTGTTCCGAACCCGAAGCCCTCGGATGCTGCGCCTACGAGGCTGTAGAAGCCGGCCCAGATCGGTGCGCTGACGCTGGTTCCGCCGATGACCAGCCAGCCGCCGTTCATTGCGGAATAGATCGACACGCCGGTCAGCGGGTTTGCCACCGATGCGACGTCGGGCACGTTGCGCATGGTGACCGATCCACCGTTGCGCTCCGTCACCATGTAGCCGCCCGGCATCTGCCAGCCCGGGATCGACCACACGGCGCTGACGCCGCCGCCGGTCGCACCATAGCCAGCGCCGAGATCGTTCCAGACTTCCTCGACGTTGTAGCTGTGCTTGGGGCCGGGGAACACCGTCGTGCCACCGACGCTGGTGACGAAGGGCTGCGATCCGGGATCCTCGACGTTCAGCCCGTTGCCGGAACGGCCATACGCGCCATCATCGCCGGCACTGACGAACACCGCCTGGCCTTGCGCGGTCATCTGCTCGAGCACGTCGTTCTCGGCATTCAGAGCGTCGGTGCCCTGTATCGACTCGTCGGTTCCATAGGAAATACCGATGGTCTTCGCGGTGTTGTCGCTGGCCATCGCCGACAGGCTGTCGACGAGTGCGACGGGGAACGCCGACTTGCCCTGTTCGTAAACCAGGATCTGCTTGGCCGCGGGATTCATCGCGGCCTGCATGTCGATGTCGAGAACCGCCTCGGCCTCGACGTTCGGATCGTTGATGCTGCCGTCATAACCGTCGACGTTGCGTACTTTCACCGGCACCTTGGGCAAGGTGTTGCGCGTGAAATAGGTGGTGACGTCGTTCGGGTCGAAACCGCCCTGCTCGAAGACCGCCAGCACCTGCTTCGGTCCGAAAGTCTGGGCCGGCACGCTATAGATCGACCGCAGATCGGACGCGGAAAAGCCGCCGGACGGTCCCGATCCCAACCCGAGCGGATGCACGCCGGCCGGCAGACGCCGGGCGAGCGATGCGAAGCGGGTTCTGCTGGACAGGCCGACGATACCGCCGATCTTGCCGGCAATCTCGGCCGGCAGATGGGCGTTGCCCGCGGCCGCATAGAACACCTGCCCGTTCTCGTCGCGATAATCGCTGAAGGCCGCTCCGAACGCGGACTCCATCGTTCCGGCCGGGCCGGTGACGGAAAGCACGGTGCGCGCCGTGTAATGCTCACCGATCGTAAGGCCCTTGGATTTTGCCCAGGCGACCAGCGCATCGTAATCGGCCTGGCTGGCGCCGAACCGCGCGGCGTATTCATCCGGCGTCAGGTATTGGTGGTAAAGCGGGTCGCCGCGCCGCAAGACATGAGCAATGAAATCTGCGGCGCCTGCGGGATCGCGTGAAGGCAGATGCAGGGAAAGCGTGATCAGCTTGCCGGGATCCGTGCGTCCGACGAGCTTGGACCCCGCACCCAGATCGGGGGCTCCGACCCGGCCACTGGCCAGGGCGGTGGTTGATAGCGACACAATCGACAGCATTGCCAAGCCGCGCGCCACGCTCAAGGCGGGCTTCCAGATGTTCATGTTCATGGATGGAGCTTCCTGTAGTGGGGCCTGATGGCTTTCCGTTATTCTGAAGAAGCGTGGTCGTGCGTCCTGCCGCGAGAGTGCGACAGCCGACGCCGATGTTTCAGGAGCCGGAAACCGGCAGGTGCGAAACGTTAACGGCGAAATGACAGCGCTGTCTATAGCGAAGTTTCGCGTCGCCGGGCCGGTCGGCGGCAGTCCGCAGCCCGGCGCGGGTTCAGTTTCGGTTTCGCAGGGCGCATATCGACAAGGCACCGCCCAGCGAAAGCAGCCCGGCGACCACGAACAGCGTTCTAAATGACGCCGGATTGTCGGTCAGGATAAGAAGCGCGAGCAGCGGCGCGATGACCTGGGCCAAGGTATTCGACAGGTTGAGTATGCCGAGATCCCGTCCGGCACGTTGCGGAGAAGATATCACGTTGACCATCAGCACCAGGTCGATCGCCGTGTACAGCCCGGTGCCTGCACCGTACACCAACATCGACGCCTGCATCGCGTGCCAGCTGGACGCCAGAGCGACGGCGCCGAGACCGGCCGCCATGAACACGGCGCCCGCCACGGCGAAGGGGACGCGGCGCCCCTGGCGGTCCGACAGGACACCGCCAAGCAGCCCGCTGCCGACGTTGGACACCGAAACTATGGCGGCAAGCTGCGCCATTCCTGTCTCGGGCCGCCCCGGCAGCCAGGCAGCGCGCCGTTGCAGGTAGAACAGCAGGTAGCCCTGGACCATGCTGAGCGCCGTCACCACCAGCAAGCGGCTTACCCAGACCGCGACGAAGTTCCCGTCCCGCAATGGCGCGAGCCACTGGCCTGCCGCCTTCTCGCGCGGTTGCGGCAGTGCTGCCGTCCCCTTTAGCCGCCACGCGAAGGGCAGGATGCAGGCTGCGACCAAGGCGGCCATGCCGGCAAAGCGCGCGGGCTCGCCGGTCAACCACGCTCCCACGACCCCCAGCCCGATCAGGCTGCCCAGCGGAGAGCCGAACCCGAGCAGTGCGGACATCATACCCTTCTGCCGATCGGGCACGTCGTCCGCCAGCACTGCCCCCAATGGCGCGAACAAGGCGTTGAACGCACATTGGAAGGCCACGACGCCGCCCAGAAGAACAGACGGGGTCGTCGCTGCAAAGATCACCGCGTAGCTGCCCAGCGTGCCTGCCAGTCCGGCAAACAGCCAGGGGCGCCGCCGGCCAGCTTCGGTACGGGTACGGTCGCTCAGCGCCCCGAAAACGATGTTGGCGATGCTGGCGGTGATCGCACCGGCGATGGCGACCTTGCTGAGCAGTGCGGCACCATGCGGAAGGTCGATGGTTTCCGCGCGGATCGGCACCAGCATTTGCAGCAATGGAACGAAGGCGATGAAGCCGCCGACCTGGGCAAGCGCATAGAGCGCCATGAAGCTGTGTCCGACGGAAGGCTGCCCGTTCCCGCAATCGACCTGGTCGTGGGCTGCAACGCCGCGCGACCGTTGCGATGCCATCAAGCCCGGCTTATGCGCCTCTGGTTGCGTGGTCATGAGCAACCCCCCGCTACGCGGTATGGTTGGGCCAGGCAAGCAGGAGGGTGAGTGTGGCGACCATCTATGACGTCGCCGCCCGTGCGGGTGTGTCCATCAAGACCGTGTCGCGGGTGATGAATGCCGAACCGAACGTGCGGGCACAGACCTGCGAACGGGTGCTCGCGGCAGCGGCAAGTCTCGACTACCACCCGAACCTCTCGGCGCGCAGCCTGGCCGGCTCCAAATCGTTCCTGATCGCCATCGTAGTCGATGAGAAGCTGACAGTGGAGCACTGGCAAACCGGTCTGGGTGCGGACTATCTGGCGCGCATCCAGCTCGGTGCCTTCCTGCCCTGCCGCGCTGCCGGCTACCACCCCTTCATCACGCTCGTCGATCACGGCGCCGCCGATGTCAGGCAGGAGCTGCTGACGATGCTCGCCACCCTGCGGCCGGACGGCGTCATCCTCACGCCGCCCAGTTCGGACAGCGAGGCCGTGCTCGGCGTCCTGCGGGATTTCGGCACACCGCATGTCCGGCTGGGACCGGAACGTCCTGGTGGCGGTGGCCGGATCCTGCGCCTCGACGACAGGGCCGCCGCAATGGCGATGGTGGAGCACCTGGTGTCGTTGGGTCATCGCCGTATCGGCTTCATCGGCGGCGATGAACGCTACGGATCGAGCCATGCCCGGCGCGAGGGCTTTCTGGCCGCCATGAGCGCGCACGGACTCCGCGCCCAGTGGACGCCGTGGGGAGATTACACGTTCCAATCCGGCCTGACCTGTGGCCGGGCCATGCTGCGGCGGGTGCGGCGGCCGACGGCCATCTTCGCCAGCAACGACGACATGGCGCTCGGTTGCATGGCGGCAGCCGACGACATGGGACTGCACACGCCGCATGACATATCGATCGCGGGGTTCGACGACAGCGGCGGCTCGCGTCTCAGCAGGCCGCCCTTGACCACGTTGCGCCAGCCGATCGCCGAGATGGCGGCGCTTGCCGTGCGATACCTGATTGAGGGCCGCACACCGGCGGCGTGCGACAGCGACGATGCCGCAGACCTTCCGCCATTCGTTCTCCTGCCGCGGCTCTCGACCGCAACGCTGCGGGAGGCGCCCGGCAAGCGGGCATGAGCTTCCTGAAGTTGCAGAAGACGCCTGTGGGGTTTGCCTTTGCTGCCTACCGCGGCAGAACCGAGGCTTGCGGCGGATATTGCATGATCAGGCGCTGCGAGGAATGTGAAATCCAGACATGGACCGCACGCAGGAAATCCGCTCCCAGCAGGATATCCTCGCCTCCGGCCTCACCGCGGGTTTCGTCGGGCAACAAAGATCCGACATGCACACGATTGACGCCGAACCCCGACTGATCGACGACATCCAGCGAGAACCCATGCAGCACCAACGACCCGATGGTCGCATCATCAAAAACATGCACGAACGAGCGGACGGGAAATTCTCCGATGCCGCGGCTCCATTGCCCTTGCGAGGAGCGTAAGCCGGACATGTCCAGGCCCAGCCGTTCAGCCGCATTCCGGAACATCTTGCTCCTGGGCGCTCCGCTATCGATCAGCGCACGAAAATGCCTGCCGTCGATCGACATCTCGATCTCCGGCTGCAGGTCCCCCTTGCTGTAGACGAGCGGCACTCCGTGCAGCGGCGGTGCGATGGAAACCGTCGGTGTCCTGCACTCGCCTTTCGCCTCATACACGACGACATGCTGGCCGACGATGTCGAGATCCACGTCGTACTCCGCCAATATATCCGTTCCGAGTAAACCGTCGAACCCGGATAACGGCGCAGCACTCGTTCCACCGACGACATGCCCGTCCCAATCGATCGCGCCCAGCCGCATACGGCCGGCGAACCCGCGATAGGTTCGCTCGCTCCCACCGATGCCCGGACTTTCAGTATCGCGCAGGTGCAGGGATACGCCGAATTTCGGCGCCGACGTCAAACTCAGGCTGGTCATGGATGCTCCTGTATCCAGCAGCATGTCCGCCTGTTTGCCGTTGATTTCCGCAGCCAGGATGAAGTGCCCGGCGGCCAGCGTCAGCGGCGTGACCGCAACCGCTTCCAGCAGGCAAGCCGCCTGCCCGGGCGCGCCGGCACACAGCACAAGCGCAAGTGCCGGCCCCAACAAACCGGATATTTCCCGCAGCGCTGTCAGAAAGGCACAAGACATGATTCAGTTGCGTCAACCGATGTTCAGCTCGACCGGCCCGGGGATATCCTGATCCCTTCAAGCGTCACGAGCGCCTGAAGCAAAACGCCCAACACCGCGCCAGGTTCGAACACCGTGTTCGCTGAACAATCACGCAGCATCGCAGCCGTGCCGAATACAATCAGCAGACTTCAGCCCCCGTAGCTATAGCGAAAACTCCCGGATGTCTCCCGATAGTCGGGAATGGCGAGAATGTTTTCAGTCGAGCAACGACACGGTTTACCAGTGCCGATAGTGGCGGGCGGGGTACAAACCAGGTCGAGATGTGCTCCTTACTTGGGGCGCCAGACGAAAGCTGCCCGGCGCGATGGTTCACTCCATCGAGTTCGTGACGGTCACACCCCCGGGGCGCCCTTGCCCCGAGGACAGCCGGCCGGGCGGCCCCCGCCCCGTTCGAGATAGATTGACCGGGGGCAAGCCTGCGCTATGGTGACTTCCGCTAGTCTGGGGACGTCCGGGAGAGCCAATAATGAGTCAGGCCACTCATGCCCGACCTGCCGGATTTCGCGCGGTGGATGCGTCGCCGGGCGATGCTGGCCGGCCAATGTCGAAGGTTGTGTATCAAAGCCGTGCGTCGAGAGCATTGTCTCCGCAGGAAATCGACGAGCTGACCTGCACGTCGCAGGCCCGTAACGAGCGGGAAGCCGTCACGGGCCTGATGGTTTACGACGATCACCGCTTCTTCCAGTGGATCGAAGGACCCGCTGACAGTGTGGACCGCATCATGCACTCGATTCGCGGTGATGCGCGCCACACGGACGTCAACGTGCTGAGTAACGAACGGATCGCCGAACGCGCCTTCGATGGCTGGAGCATGAAGCTCGCCACGCCGAATGCGGTTCTGACCTCGTGGCGCCGCGATGTCATCGACCCGCCTGTCGAGATCGTGGACGGCCTTCGGACGCGTCCGGAGCTTGCATCGAACTTGCTGATGATGCTTCGGCCGATCTTCATGCCCTCCACCAGCACACGCTGGTCGATCGGGTCTGCCAGATAGTTTGGCCGGATTGCTGGGGCAGCTGTCGGATCGTTTGACTTGGCGTGGATTGACCCTTTCGATTCGGGCCGGCACTGATACACCGTGAGCGTCATTCCAGGTTCCGTT
>CAZZWO010000064.1:0-11398 GCA_964657885.1 uncultured Acetobacteraceae bacterium
GAACTGCCCTGGCCGCCCGGCTGCTGCACCGAATGCGTCGCGTCGAAGATCACCGGGGCGCCCATCGCCGCCATGATCGGCAGCGCGCGGAAATCCGACACCAGCGTGTTGTAGCCGAAGCTCGCCCCACGCTCGGTCACCAGCACGCGGTCGTTGCCGGCGCCGGTCACCTTGGCGATCACGTTCTTCATGTCCCAGGGCGCCAGGAACTGCCCCTTCTTGACGTTCACCACCCGCCCGGTGCGCGCGGCGGCCACGATCAGGTCGGTCTGGCGGCACAGGAACGCGGGTATCTGCAGAATGTCGGCCACTTCGGCGACCGGTGCGCAATGCTCGCGCTCATGCACGTCGGTCAGCACCGGCACGCCCAGCGCCTCCCGGATATCTGCAAAGATTTGTAACGCCGCCGCCATGCCGACACCCCGTTCGCCGGCCAGGCTGGTGCGGTTGGCCTTGTCGTAGCTGCTCTTGAACACGAAGCCGACGCCAAGACGCCGGGTCATCTCGTGCAACGCCCGGGCGCACTCCATGGCATGCGCGGCACTTTCCACCTGGCACGGACCGGCAATCACCGAGAACGGCGCGGCATTGTCGAACACCGCCCCACCCACCGTCACGCGGGGCGCCGGCGAAAGCGGCGGCAAGACATCGGCCATCGGTCAGCGCATCCTCTCGGTCGTTCGATGGGGCAGCTTGTAGCCGCCGCGATCCACGCATCAAAGCGGCCTGCCGGGTCACCGGACCGGCACTTGTCGGGGCCTTGGCATGTCGCACATCATCGCGCTGCGATTGTCGCAGATCCGACGCGCACCCAAACCAGGACGGACGATGGACGCCAGCGCCTTCCCGACCAACCGCCGCCTCGCCGATGGCGCGCTGTACGGCCGGCGGGAACGCCTGGCGCTGGTCGCCGGCGCGTTGTTGATGCTGCTGATCGTGACCGCTTCGGGCCTGATCGCCCGGCGGACCGAAGCCGACCTCGCCGATGCGGAAACCGCACGCGCCACCCGCAGCCTCAGCGTCGAGCTGATGGAGGCGGTAACCGCGGCGGAAACCAGCCAGCGCGGCTACCTGCTGACCGGCCAGCGGGATTACCTGCAACCCTATTTGCAAGCCCACACCCGCGTGCCGGCGCTGCTGGAGCGGCTGGGCGCCAGTATCGGCGGCGACCCGGATTTCCGAAACTGGCGCCAAGCCATCGAAACGAAAATGGCGGAACTCGCCAGGACCGTGCAGCTCGAGGAAACCGGCCAGCACCAGGCAGCGCTCGCCGAGGTGCTCACCGGCCGCGGGCGTGACGCGATGGAAGTGGCGACCGCCATCTCCAACCGGCTCGGCACCGCGCAACGCGCCGTTGTCGCCAGGGACCTGCAACGCAGCCGCGATGGCGCACGGCAACTGGTTTGGGTCGATGCCGTCGCCCTGCTGATGCTGGTGCTGCTGGCGGCCTTTGTCGGGCGCAGCCTGCGCGCCACGGTCAACGCGCTGAGCCAGTCGCGCCGGTCCCTGGCGGACGCCAACGCCGCCCTGCAGCGCGGGCGCGACGAACTGGAAGCGGCGGTTGCCGAACGTACGGCCGAACTGACCGACGCCAACAGCGAAATCCAGCGTTTCGCCTACATCGTCAGCCACGACCTGCGGGCGCCGCTGCTGAACATCATCGGGTTCACCTCGGAACTCGATAACGCCACGCAGCGCCTCAACCGGTTCGTCGCCGAAAACCTCGAACCAGCCGGCATTGCCGTGCCGCCCGACGTGCGCGAGGCGAGCCGCGAGGATTTGCCGGAGGCGATCCGTTTCATCCAGACCAGCACGGCGAAGATGGACCGCCTGATCACCGCCATCCTGCGCCTCTCGCGGGAGGGCCGGCGCGTGCTGACCCCGGAACGCCTCGACATGGCGAAACTGCTGGCCGGCGTGTTCGACAGCATGCGTCACCAGGCGGATGCAGGCGGCGCCTCGTTGTCGCTGGGACCGACCCCGCCACTGGTGTCGGACCGTATCGCGATCGAACAGGTGTTCTCGAACCTGGTCGAGAACGCACTGAAATACCCGAGCCCGGGCCGGCCGGTCAGCGTCGACATCACCGGCAGCCGGGCCGGCGCATCGCTGCGCTACGAGGTGCGCGACAACGGGCGCGGCGTCGCCGAACGCGACCGCGAACGGATCTTCGAGCTGTTCCGCCGCGCCGGCCCGCAGGACACCACCGGCGAAGGCATCGGCCTCGCCCATGTCCGCACCTTGCTCCGCCGGCTGGGCGGGACGATAGAATGCGAGTCGTCGCCCGGCGTGGGATCGACCTTCATCGTGACCCTGCCGGCCGTGCTGGCGCCGGCCAGCGCCACGATGCTAGAACGCGGCACCGGCACCGCGATGCTGAGACGTGGAGCTGAAGTGGAATGAACGCGGTGCCCGTGACGATCCTGCTCATCGAGGACGATCCCGGCCATGCCAGGCTGATCGAGAAAAACGTCCGCCGCGCCGGGGTCGCGAACGAGATCACCCATGTCGCGGACGGCACCAGCGCCATGGCCCACCTGTTCGACCGTGGCGAGGCGGTCAAGTCCGACCCCATCCTGGTGCTGCTGGACCTGAACCTGCCGGACATGAGCGGCACCGACATCCTGGCGCGCATCAAGGCCGACAAGCTGCTGAAGCGCACCCCGGTGATCGTGCTGACCACCACGGACGACCGCCAGGAAATCCAGCGCTGCTACGATCTCGGGTGCAACGTCTATATCACCAAACCGGTCGAGTACGAGGGCTTCGCGGCCGCCATCCGCCAGCTCGGCCTGTTCCTGACGGTGATGCAGGTTCCCGAGCCTGCCTGATGCCGGAAGGCTCGGCGGCTCCGCACATCCTCTACATCGATGACGATCCGGGCATCGCCCGCCTGGTGCAACGCCACCTGCAGCGCAGCGGCTTCCTGGTGACGGTGGCATCCAGCGGCGCCGAAGGCCTGACGCTCGCTGCCAGCGGACGTTTCGACGCGATCGGGCTGGACCACTACATGCCCGGGCAGGACGGGCTGGAGGTGCTGCTGGAACTGCGCCAACTGCCGCTGGCGCCTCCTGTCATCTTCGTCACCGGCGCCGAGGAGCCACGGATTGCGGTGACGGCCCTGAAGAACGGCGCCGCGGATTACGTGGTGAAGGACGTGCATGGCACTTTCATCGAGCTGCTCGGCGCTTCGATCGCGCAGGAGATCACCCGTGCCCGCCTGCAGCGCGAGCGCGACGCGGCCGAGCTCGAGGTGCGCGCCAGCCGCGATCGCCTGGCGACGCTGGCGGCACAACAGGCGGTGCTGCTGCGTGAGGTGAACCACCGCGTCGCCAACAGCCTGCAGCTGATCACCTCGCTGATCGACATGCAGGCCCGCCGCGTCGAGGACCCGGTGGCCCGCCAGATGCTGCGGCAGGCGGCCGAGCGGGTCGAAGCCGTGACCCTGGTGCATCGGCGCCTCTACACCGGCGACAATGTCGAGTTCGTGGAAATGGACGCCTACCTCGCCGGCCTGGTGGATGAGCTGGAGCGGGCGGTGCATATCGGCGACCGGCTGGACAATGCGGCACCCCGGCGCATCGAGCTGACGGCCGATCCCGTCCGGGTGGAGACCGACCGCGCCGTGCCGATCGGGCTGATGGTCAACGAACTCGTCACCAACGCCCTGAAATATGCCTATCCGCCCGGCCTGCCGGGCCAGGTCAGGGTGGCGCTCCGGCAGCATGCGGACGGTCTGCGGCTGGTGGTGGAGGATGACGGCGTCGGCTACCCGCAACCCGACGCGGCGCCGAAGGGCAGCGGCCTCGGCTCGCTCATCGTTGGGTCGATGGCGCAGTCGCTCAAGGCCGGTGTCGAGCTCGACCGCACTCACCCGGGCACCCGCTTCGTGGTGTCGCTCGGCGCGTAATCCTTAGTCCCGCGCCGGCCTGATCGGTCCGCCGCCGGTCAGTCGCGGTGCCCGGAACGTCAGCCCGGCATGGTCGGGGCTGGGATGGCGAACCTTCGACGCCCGCCCGTCCTGGCGCATCCGCCGGTCAGCCTCCGTCCAGGATGGCAGGCCATCGCCTTGGGAGGATTGCTCGAGCCCCGCGCTGTCGTCCGGCATGTCCCAATGCACTACGGACGCCTCGTCGCACCAGTCTAGCAGCCGCGGCATCGCGGCGCGGTGCGAGCCCGCCGTCATGTAATCGCGCATGCTGTCCCGGTTGTCCCAGGCCGTCATCGTCCAGAACGCCCACTGCCGGTCGGCCAGCAACGACCCGCCGCGAAAGCCCGGCGCCCGCTTGACCTGCCGGATCGACCGCGACGTGTGCACCCCGAACGCCGGCAGAAAGCGAAGCGATCGAACCCGCAAGCGCGTGATGCTGATGAATGCCATGCCGTTAGGTCCTGAGGTCGGGCCAATGCTGGCCTGTCGAAGCCGCCCACGCTACCCAGTCACCGTGGATGCTGCTGACCCCCTAGACCTGGCGCGCGCGCTGCTGCGCTGCCGTTCGGTCACCCCGGACGACGACGGCGCACAGGCCGTGCTGGCCGAGGCGTTGCTCGCCCTGGGTTTCACCGTCACCCATCTGCGGTTCGGCCAGACCGAGAACCTGTTCGCGCGGCGCGGCGACACCGCGCCGCATGTGTGTTTCGCCGGGCATACCGACGTGGTTCCGCCCGGCCCCGGCTGGCGGCACGACCCGTTCGGGGCGGTGATCGAGGACGGCGTGCTTTACGGCCGTGGCGCCTGCGACATGAAGGGCGCGATCGCAGCCTTTACCGCGGCCTGCGCCCGGCTTTTGGGGGCGGGGCCACCGCGCGGGTCGATCAGCCTGCTGATCACCGGCGACGAGGAAGGGCCGGCGACCGACGGCACGGTGCGCGTGCTGGAGTGGATGCGGCAACACGGCCAGATCCCCGACCTGTGCATCGTCGGCGAGCCGACCAACCCGGCGGCGCTCGGCGACATCGTGAAGATCGGGCGGCGCGGCAGCCTGAACGCGGCGATCACCGTTCGCGGCGTGCAGGGTCACGTCGCCTACCCGCATCGGGCGCGCAACCCGGTGCATGGCCTGGTTGCCGCCCTGGCCGAGATGACCTCGACGCCTCTGGACGCACACGCCGGCATGCCCGGCAGCGGCGCGTTCGAACCCTCCAGCCTGCAGTTGACCTCCGTCGATGTCGGCAACCAGGCGGCCAACGTGATCCCCGGGTCGGCGCAGGCGCGGCTGAACATCCGCTTCAACGACCGCCACACCGGAGCCACGCTGTCGGACTGGCTGCGCACCACGGTCGAGCGTCACGCTCCGGGAGCCGAGATCGTCATCGCCATCAGCGGCGAAGCCTTCCTGACACCGCCGGCTTTCGGGGAGCGCCTGGCCCGGACGGTGCAGCGCGTCACCGGCCGCGCGCCGAAGCTCGACACCGGTGGCGGCACCTCGGATGCACGTTTCATCGCCCGCTTCGCGCCGGTGGCCGAGTTCGGGCTGGTCGGCGCCACCATGCATCAGGCCGATGAGAGCGTGCCGGTGGCGGATCTGGCGCTTCTGGCCGATATCTACGGCGCAATGCTGCAGGACCTGCTGCCATGAGTGATCGATGAAGATGCCGAGGCTGTTGCGGCCGCAGGGCCAGCCCGGCGTGGAGCGGCCGAACGGCAAAGTGGCTCTTGGGCTGCTGCTGATCGGCACCGGCAGGGTCGCCGGCTTCGCCCAGTTCGGCGGCAGCACGGAGGCGTACCTCGCCAGCCTGGCGCCGCTGCTCGGCCTGTTGATCGTGATCGGCGGTGTCATCGCCTGGTCGGGCCAGCCGCTGAAGGGGCTGGCGACCGTGTTGACCGGAGTATGCGCGCTGTTTGCGCCACCGGTGATCGGCGACCTGTTCTGCCGGGTGTGGCAGCGGCGGCAGCACTGGGCGCTGTACGCGAACGTGCTGAACTTCTCGCAATGGCTGATGGCGGCATCGTTCCTGCTGTTGCTTCCGGCCGCCAGCCTCAGCCTGGCGTTCGGCGCCACCGCCAATCAGGCGGCAACGGCCGTCATCGTCCTGTTCGGCGTGTATGTGCTGTGGTTCCACTGGTTTGCCGCGCGCCACGTGCTCGACCTGTCCCGCGGCCGCGCCCTGGTGGTGATGCTTGCCGTGGTTTTCGGCACCGGGCTGCTGCTGCAGGCCCCCGCCTTGCTGGCCGGCCGTCCGATCGGACCATGACCTGAAGATCGCCACCTTCAACATCAACAACGTCAACAAACGGCTGCCGAACCTGCTCGACTGGTTGTCGGCGTCGGCGCCCGACGTGGTCTGCCTGCAGGAGTTGAAGGCCGAGGACCGGGCATTTCCTGCGGCAGCCCTTCGCGACGCCGGCTACGGCGCGGTGTGGCACGGGCAGCGAAGCTGGAACGGGGTCGCCATCCTGGCGCGCGGTGCCGAGCCGGTCCTGACGCGGCGAGGTCTGCCGGGCGACGACGCGGACGAGCAGGCGCGCTACATCGAGGCGGCGGTGCAGGGCGTGCTGGTCGGCTGCCTGTATCTTCCAAACGGCAACCCGTGTCCCGGGCCGAAATTCGCCTACAAGCTTGCATGGTTCCAACGGCTGATCGCCCATGCGGCCGGGCTGCTCGCGGCCGGCGTGCCGGTGGTGCTCGCCGGCGACTACAACGTGGTGCCTACCGACGCCGACATCTACTCGACGAAGTCCTGGCTGCGGAACGCGCTGCTGCAACCGCAGAGCCGCGCGGCCTATCGCGACCTGCTTGGCCAGGGCTGGACGGATTGCCTACGCCACCTGCATCCGGCCGAGCCGATGTTCACCTTCTGGGATTATTTCCGGGATCGGTGGGAGCGCGATGCGGGCCTGCGGCTGGACCACATCCTGCTCAGCCCCGGGCTAGTCGGCGGCCTGCTGGCAGCCGGCGTGGACCGGTTCTGCCGCGGCCAGGCGAATGCGAGCGATCACGCACCGGCCTGGATCGAGCTCGATGTGGCAAAACCCCGGCGGCGCCGGAAACCGCCGCCTCAATGATCAGCCGGTGAGGCTGCACAGGGCGGCGGCTTCCGCCAGCAGCGCCAGGCGGCCGGCCCGTGCGGTCTCGAAACAGACCACAGTCGGGACGGCGAAGTCGCCCGACGGCTCGAACGGCGCGGCGCCCACGCCGTCTAGCGGCGACAGCTCGGCCAGTTTGTTCAGCACACAATACATGGTCGCAAACACGCCGAGGTCGGCGCCGGTGCGGGAGTTCCAGAGCAGCAGGAACCCGTCCTTCTTGCCGAGGCACCAGGACGAGCTGCTTTCGTCCTGGAACGAGAACACCGCGAACTCGCCGACCTCGTCGGCGGCGTGCACGGACACGCTGAGCTGAAGCAGCGAGCCCAGGCGGCGCATTTCCCGCCGAAGCGTCTCGCGGTCCTCGAAACTGAAGATCGGCATGCTGGCTTTCATGGCCGGGAAAGCGACGACGTTGCCGGCGTGGTGTCTTGCGGCGTGATCACTCATGGCGATTCTTCCCCGAAAACTCGTTTGCCCGGCGGAAAAAAACCGCCGTCATCACGATTTGGTGATCGCACATCCCTGGGTTGCTGTAAACGAAATCTTCACAATTTCGTGAACACTGCCCTCGACTGTTGCATTAGCGCAAGAGCGGACCTGCCGGAAACGGATCGTTGCCGTATCGGACAGCGGTCAGGAACAGGCCCGTGGCCGGTGCGGTCGGCCCGGCCCTGGTCCGGTCGCGCGCCTCGAGCGCCCGTTCGACGTCGGCCGGCTGCCAGCGCCCGTCGCCCACCAGACGCAGCGTGCCGACCATGTTGCGAACCTGGTGGTGCAGGAAACTGCGCGCTTCGGCCACGACCTCAACGATGTCGCCCACGCGCGCCACGTCCAGCCGGTCCAGCGTACGCAGGGGCGAGTTCGCCTGGCACCCGCTGGCGCGAAACGACGTGAAGTCGTGCCGCCCGAGCAGCAGCTGCGCGCCCTCGTGCATCGCATCGACGTCCAGCCGCGCGGGGATGTGCCAGACCTTCCCAGCCTCGAGTGCGGCCCGCGCCGGCCGGTTGAGGATACAATAGCGGTAAGCCCGCCCGATCGCCGAAAACCGCGCGCTCCAGTCGCCGGGCACCATGGCCGCCTGCAACACCGCCACCGGATGCGGCTTGAGGTGGTAGTTGATCGCCGACGCCAGCTTGTCCGGCGCGATCTCGCGGTCGAGATCGGCATGCGCGACCTGTCCCAGCGCATGAACCCCGGCATCGGTGCGCCCCGCCGCGACACTGGCGACCGGGCGCCCGGCCAGTTGCGCCAGCGCGTGCTCCAGGACGGATTGCACCGATGGGCCGGTGATCTGGCGCTGCCAGCCGACGAACGGCGTGCCGTCGTATTCCAGCTTCAACGCCCAGCGTGTCACCCCAGCCGCAGACCCTGCCAGCCCGCGACACCTCGCAGGAAGGCATCGCCCGCGACCGCCGGGCGGCCCGGCCGCTGCACCCGGAGCAGCCGCAACGCACCGGATCCGCAGGCGACCGTGAAGCCGGAGTCGAGCACCTGGCCGGCCGCGCCGCCTCGCGCATCCCCCGCCTGCAGCTCGACAGGTTCAGCCTCGATCACCTTCAGCACCTCGCCGCCGAAGGTCGCGAACGTGCCGGGCCAGGGCATCATCGCGCGCACCTGCCGGTCCAGCGCCGCCGCATCCCGGGTGAAATCCAGCCGGCCGTCGTCCCGGCTCAGCTTGGCGGCATGGGTGGCGCCTTCGGCCGGCTGCGGCACTGCCTGCGGGTTCTCCGCGAGCGCCCGCAGGACCAGCGCGGCACCCAGCGATGCCAGCATTTCGAACAATGCGGGCGCCGTGGTCCGCGGCCCGATCGGCACCGCCTCGCGCAGCAGCATCGGCCCGGTATCGAGGCCGTCGTCGATGCGCATGATGGTGACGCCGGTCTCCGCATCGCCGGCCAGCAACGCGGCCTGCACCGGCGCCGCACCCCGCCAGCGCGGCAACAGGCTGGCGTGGATGTTGAGGCAACCCCGCTCCGGCGCCTCGTGCACCGCCACCGGCAGGATCAGCCCGTATGCGACAACGACAGCGGCCTCGACACCGAGCGTGACGAAGCCCCTCACCGCCTCGGGGTTGCGCCGGAAGCTCGCGGGGGTCCGCACTTCGAGGCCGAGTGCCGCGGCGGCGTCGTGGACCGCACAGCGGACGATGCCCTTGCCGCGGTTCGCCGGCCGCGGCGGCTGGCAATAGACCGCCGCCAGCTCGTGACCCGCGTCCGCCAAGGCGTGCAGCGCCGGCACCGCGAATGCCGGGCTGCCCATGAAGGCGAGCCTCAATCGCCGCCTTTCCCGAGCTTCTGTTCCTTGGCGAGCTTGCGCATCAGCATGTTGCGCTTCAGGGGCGAGAGGTGATCGACGAACAGCACGCCGTCCAGATGGTCGATCTCGTGCTGCAGGCAAGCGGCCATCAGCCCTTCAGCATCGATCTCGCGCCGCACGCCATCGAGGTCGGAATAGCCGACGCGCACCATCGCCGGCCTCGCCACGTCCGCGTACTGGCCCGGCAACGACAGGCAACCCTCCTCGCGCGTCGCCCATTCCTGGCTGACCTTGAGGATTTCCGGGTTCACCAGCACGATCGGCTGCCGCACTTCGTCGGGCATCAGGTCCACCACCGCCAGCCGCAGGCCTTCATCGACCTGCGGCGCCGCCAGCCCGATGCCCGGCGCCCGGTACATCGCGGCGAACATGCGCGGCACCAGCGCCCGCACGCGGTCCATGTCTGCCGTCTGAACAGCCCGCGCCTTGGTCTTCAGCGAACGGTGCGGCGCCACCAGGATCGGCAGCAAGGTCTCGGTATCATCCATCGCCCGCATCTATAGCCGTGCCCCCAAGCTGGCAACATGGCTGCAGGCAACGCGGTCGCGATGCCGGATGCGGCCGCCTAACGGGCCGGACCGGCGGCAAGCAGTGCGAGGTTCTGTTGCGCCAGGTCGCCCGTCGGCGTGTCGGAGCCGAGGTCGGCGGCGCGTTCCCAATCGTTGCGGGCGCCCGTCAGGTCGCCCTGCCGCTGCCTGATGATGCCGCGCTCCAGCAGCCCGTCCGGGTTGTCGGGATCGAGGGCGAAGGCGGCGTCGATGTCCGCCCGCGCGCGGTCCAGTTGCCCGAGGTTGCGCAGTGCGGTGGCGCGCAGGATCAGCGCGTCCGCCCGCTTCGGGTCGAGCTCCAGCGCCTGCGTCAAATCGTCCACCGCTTCCGCGAACCGCCGCAGCGCCATCCCGGCAATCGCGTGGCCGATGCGCAGCTCCGGGTCGTCCGGCGACAACGCCAGGGCCTGGCTGGCGCTCGCATACGCCTGGTCGCTACGCCCCGACATCGTCCAGGCCTGGTCCGCCTGGCCGAACACCACCGCACGGGACGCCGCAGGCGCGTGGCTGCTCGCGGCGAGCCGGTCCAGCAGCGCGGCACCCGCCTCGGTGTTGCCGAGCTCGACCTGCGCCAGCGCGTGGCAGTGCTGGGCCGCCTCGCCCGCCCCGGACTCGGCCATGCTGCCCGCCATCGCATCGGCGCCGGAAGGGTCGGTCGCCAGCATGTCCAGGCACGCCTCGTAGCCGGCGCCCTCCGCAATGCGCGGCGGCACCGGCGGAATGGGCAGCGGGCCATCGTCGGCAGCCGGCGCGTTCTCCGCCCCCTCCGCCGGTGCTGGGGTCACCGGAGCCGCGGCCGATGGCGGTGAAGGCGTAGGCTGGAGAGGCGATTGCGTACTGGTGTGCGACACGGCAGGCGCCGGTGCCCCTGCCGCCGGCAACATGGTGAGCGAAGCGGCCTGCAACGCCGCGACGCCGGCAAGGGCCGCGCGTAGTCTCATGACCGCCTATGTAGGGTGCGGCGCCTGCACTGACTATCTTGGCCGCGGCGGGCCGCCAAAGTTTTTGCCGTACCCCGCCGCATGATTTCCTTGGAGCCTGGCCATGCATCTCCTGATCTTCGGTCTCGGATTTTCCGGCACCGCCATCGCCCGGCTGGCCGTCTCCGCGGGCTGGCAGGTGACCGCCACCAGCCGCAACCCGGAGGGCGCGCGCCATCCCGGCGTCAGGATGGTGGCGTTCCGCGCCGCCGGGCCGGAGATCGCCACTGCCACCCACATCCTGGCCACCGCCCCGCCGCGCGAGGATGCCGACCCGGTGCTGTCCCGCTACGACGCTGAAATCCGCGCTGCGCCATCGCTCGCTTGGCTCGGCTACCTGTCCACCACCGGCGTCTATGGCGACCGGAACGGCGGCTGGGTGGATGAGAACGCCGAGCCCGCCCCGACCGCCGACCGGTCACGCCGCCGCCTCGCCGCCGAGCAGGCGTGGCGCGACGCCGCCGCCGGCCGTCCGCTGGACATCTTCCGCCTCGCCGGCATCTACGGCCCGGGCCGCTCGGTGT
>CAZZWO010000064.1:11408-14183 GCA_964657885.1 uncultured Acetobacteraceae bacterium
GATCTCGCCGCAGGGCGCGCCAGGCGGATCGTCCAGTCCGGACATGCGTTCGGCCGCATCCACGTGGACGACATCGCCGCCGGTGTCATGGCCGCCATCGCCCGGCCGCCCGAGGGCACGCGCGTGCTGAACTTCTCCGACGACGAGCCCGCCGAAAGCGCCGTCGTCACCGAATACGCGGCTCGCCTCGCCGGGCTGCCGGTGCCGCCAGGCATCCCGCTGGCCGAAGCGCTGCCCGGCATGAGCGAGATGGCCCGCAGCTTCTGGGCCGAGAACCGCCGCGTCGCCAATGCCCGCACCAAGGAAGACCTGGGCCTTTCCTGGCTCTACCCGACCTATCGCGAGGGGCTAGCCGCCGTCCTCCGTCACGAGCGCGCCCAGCAAAGCGCCGACTTCGCGCCGTAGCAGGTCGAGGTCCTGCGGCCGCGACAGGCGATGGTCGCCGTCCTTGACCAGCACCACCCGCACGTCGCCGCTCTCCAGCGTCTCGGCCAGCCGCAACGCGGTCTCCCACGGCACATCCGGGTCGCGCTGCCCTTGCAGCAGCCTGACCGGGCAGCCGATGGCTATCGGTGCGCCGAGCAGCAGATGCCGCCTTCCGTCCTCGACCAGCCCCCAGGTAATCACCTGTTCGCCGCCGTAATCGCTCGGGCGGCGTAGCATCCCCTCGCGGCGCAGCGTCTCGCGCGCCTCTTCCGCCAACGGCGTCCAGATCAGCGTCTCGGTAAAGTCCGGCGCCGCCGCGATGCCGACCAGGGCCGCCACCCGGTCCGGCCGGGCAAGCGCCACCAGCAGCGCGATCCAGCCGCCCATCGACGACCCGACCAGCACGATGGGTCCTTCGGTCAGCCGGTCGATCAGGAACAGCGCATCGCCGGTCCAGCTGCCGATGGTGCCATAGATGAACTGGCCGCCGCTCGCGCCATGCCCCGCATAATCCAGGCGCAGCGTCGCATGGCCCAGCGACGCGGCGTGGGCGGCGAGCATGGTCGCCTTCTCGCCGGTCATGTCGCTCATGAAGCCGGGCAGGAAAACCAGGGTCGGGCTGGCACCCTCGGTCTTGGCATAGGCGAGTTCCACGCCATCGCCGCGATCTATCCGCATCGGGGAGCCATCAGCACCGCTTCAATGCGTCGGATATGTTTTCGGGAAGGTGATCTGGTCCGGCGGTCCCGCCGGGCTCGGCGGCCCGACTTTGCCGCAGGCCGCCAGGGCCAGGGTTGCGAGTGCCGCCGCGAGCAGGATGCGCATCAGGCCATCGCCTCCAGCCAGCGCGCGGCCTGGGCCGATACGCGGGCCGGCGCGGTGCCGCCGTAGCTGGTGCGCGACGCGATCGACGCTTCCACCGTCAGCACGCCGAATACCTCGCCGGTGATCCCGGGCTCCTCCGCCTGCATCTCCTCTAGGCTCAGTCCCACCAGATCCACCCCCCTGCTCTCGGCTTTGGCGACCAGCCGCCCGGTGACATGATGGGCGGTGCGGAACGGCAAGCCCAGCACCCGCACCAGCCAGTCCGCAAGATCGGTCGCGGTGGAAAACCCCGCTCCGGCCAGCGCCCGCATCCGTGCGGTGTCCGGCTGCATGTCGCGCACCATGCCGGCGGTCGCCGCCAGCGACAAGCCGAGCGCCGCCGCCGCGTCGAACACCGGCTCCTTGTCCTCCTGCATGTCCTTGGCATACGCCAGCGGCAGGCCCTTCATCACCATCAGCAGCCCGACCAGCGCACCGGTGACCCGGCCGGCCTTGGCGCGCGTCAGCTCGGCGGCATCCGGGTTGCGCTTTTGCGGCATGATGGAGCTGCCGGTGGTGAACGCGTCCGACAGGCGGAGAAAGCCGAACGGGGCGCTGCACCAGATCACCACCTCCTCGGCAAAACGCGACAGGTGGATCGCGCAGATCGACGACGCCGACAGGTATTCCAGCGCGAAATCGCGGTCCGACACCGCATCGAGCGAGTTGGCCGTCGGCCCGTCGAACCCGAGTGCCGCCGCCGTCATCGAACGGTCGATCGGGAAACTGGTGCCCGCCAGCGCTGCCGAGCCGAGCGGGCATTGGTTCAGGCGCGCCCGGCAGTCCGCCAGCCGGCCGCGATCCCGCGCCAGCATCTCCACATAGGCGAGCAGGTGGTGGCCGAACGTCACCGGCTGCGCCGTTTGCAGATGGGTGAAGCCGGGCATCGGCGTCGCCGCGTGCTCGGCGGCCCGGCTGGCGAAAGCCTGCATCAGATCGCCGATCTGGGCATGCTGGGCGTCGATGGCGTCGCGCACCCAAAGCCGGAAATCGGTCGCCACCTGGTCGTTGCGGCTGCGCGCTGTGTGCAGCCGCCGCCCGGCATCGCCCGCGCGCTCGGCCAGCCGCGCCTCGATGTTCATGTGGATGTCTTCCAGCGCGTCGCTGAACGCGAAGCGCCCCGCCTCGATCTCCGCCGCTATGCCCGACAGCCCGTCATCGATCGCCATCTGGTCGGCCGGTGAAATGATCCCCACCTGCGCGAGCATGGCCGCATGCGCGCGCGAGCCCGCTATGTCCTGCCGCCAAAGCTGCCGGTCGAAGCCGATCGAGGTGTTGATGCGCTGCATCACCTCGTCGGGTGCCGCGGCGAAACGCCCGCCCCACTGGGCGTTGGCGGGCGGGTCGTTAATGGTTTGGGAGGACATCGTATGGCTCTGTTGACGCGTCGAGCAGGCCTGGCGGCAGCCGGAGTGACGGTAGCGGCAGCCCTGGTGGCGCGCAAACTGACCCAGGCTCCGTCAGCCTCGCCGCTCCCGCCCGATG
>CAZZWO010000065.1:0-13848 GCA_964657885.1 uncultured Acetobacteraceae bacterium
CAACGATGGCGGCTGTGGCGCCCGACCTCGCCGCGCGCGTGCTGACGATCGCGGGCGTGTCGAAGACCTATGCGATGACCGGGTGGCGCGTGGGGTTTGCCGGCGGTCCGGCGGACCTCATCGGTGCGATGGCCAAGGTCCAGGGCCAGTCGACCGGCGGGGTTTCGCCGGTCACCCAGGCAGCGGCGGTGGCGGCTCTGGAGGGTGAACAGGGGCAGGTAGGTGTCATGCGGGGTGTGTACGCGGCCAGAAGCCGGCGGGTTTCGGCGGCGCTGAACACCATCCCCGGGTTGCATTGCCCGCCGGCGACCGGAGCGTTCTACCTGTATCCGGGCATCGCGGGCCTGATTGGCCGGACCAGCCCCGGCGGACGGGTGCTCGACAACGACGAGGCATTTTGCGCGGCGCTGCTGGAGGAGGCGGGGGTTGCGGCCGTGCATGGCGCAGCGTTCGGCCAAAGCCCGCATCTGCGCATCAGCACCGCCGCGAGCGACGCCATGCTCGATGCTGCATGCGAGCGGATCGGCGCGTTCTGTGCGGGTCTCCACTGATCGCCGCACTGCGCCGGCGTTCTGAGGGCCTTGCATCGGGGTGGGATTAGCTTTCCGGCAACATTTCGCGAGTATGACGGTGTGCAGAATGCACCGCGATCGAGGCTCGAAAGTTTGGCTCACATGCCCGAGGCCCTGATGAACCAGAATGGCTCGCTCCAGCAATTACCATGCAGGATGTTCGCGTCTTCGAAGAATGGTGTGCCAGTGTCCGACGCACCGGCCCGCCTGGATGAATTGATGCAGGCGGCGCTGGACAGCGCGCCCGCGGGGATGATGGTTCTGTATCCGGACCTCACCGTCCGGCATGTCACGTCCCGTGCCGCATCGATGCTCGGTTTGCCATCCGGAGATCATGCGCGCTTACCGGTGATGCAGTTGCTCGCCGGATGCCGGATGATCGACAGCCACGCGCTCATGCTGCTCACCGCCGCACTGGATGATGCCGGACCGGACCCGCTCGATGTGCTGCTGACACTCAGGTCGGCGGATACCACGCGCCGCATAGCGGTGGACATCCGTGCAGCGGCCGGCGTGGGCTGGATCATCAGCTTCTCGGACGTGACGAGCAGCCATGACGCGCAGGATTGGCTGCTGGAGCACGTGTCGTCCGATCCGGTGACCGGATTGTGGAACCGGCAGCATCTGACACTGATGCTGCAGGACCGGCTGACCCAGAAACAGGCTGGCGAACTGGAACCCGCGCCGGCGATGTTGCTGATCGGGTTGCACCGGTTCTCGGTGGTGACCGAAACGCTGGGGCTGGGCGGCGGCGACATGCTGTTGCGCATGGCGGGTGTCCGGCTATCGGCGCTGCTGGCGCCGGACGACATGCTGGCCCAATTCGCGCGTGACGAGTTCGCGGTCATCCTGGCACGCCCGGGCGATCGTGCCGGTCTCGAGAGGTTCGCCGCCACGGTCTGCGACACGCTCGGCAAGCCGTATGCGATCGAAGGGCAGCGGGTGAGTTGCAGCGTGCATGTCGGCGTGGCCGTGGCGCCGGACGATGGTGACGCTGCCGACACGCTCATCGCCAACGCCGTTCTGGCCTTGCTGGCTGCCCGCGCCGCCCCGGCTTGCCCGGTCAATTTCTTCGACGCTTCGCTCATCGAGTGTGCACGGGAACGCCATGCGCTCGAAGCGGATTTCCGGCACGCCTTGACCCGCCACGAGTTCGAATTGCACTACCAGCCGCAAGTCGAGGTCTGGGGCGGGCGAGTGACCGGGCTCGAAGCGTTGATACGCTGGCGTAACCCACGCCTCGGCATGGTGCCGCCGGTGGTGTTCATCCCGCTCGCCGAGCAGAACGGCCTCATCGTCGAGATCGGCGACTGGGTGCTGCGCGAAGCCTGTTCGAAGGCGGCCGCCTGGCCCGGCGATGTGACGATCGCGGTCAATGCGTCGCCGCTGCAGTTCGAGACCGGACATTTCGCGCAAACGGTCGCCGAGGCGCTGGCGCAAAGCGGGTTGCCGGCGTGGCGGCTGGAAATCGAGATCACCGAAAGCCTGTTGCTGCGCGATACCGGAGCCGTGCTGGAAACACTCGCGGCGTTGCGCAAGCAAGGCGTGCGGCTGGTGCTGGATGATTTCGGAACGGGCTATGCGTCGCTCAGCCAGCTCAGCCGTTTCCGGTTCGACAAGATCAAGATCGACCGGTCTTTCGTCAGTATCGGCGCGGCCTCACAGGAGAACAACGCGATCGTGCGTGCGATAGCAGCGCTCGGCCGCAGCCTCGGTGTCCCGACCACGGCCGAAGGGGTCGAGACCGCAACGCAGCTCGCGCTGGTGAGGGCGGAGGGTTGCACCAGCGTGCAGGGCTATTTCTACAGCCGGCCGGTTCCGCTGGCCGAAGTGGACCAGATGCTGCAACGGATCGATTCGATGCGGACATCTCCCCAGCCCTGACGAGGCGTCGACTTGCGGCTCGCCTTCCGGGAATGATCGTTCGTGGCTATTGTGGGCTTGTGTTTCAGGCCCTGTATCCAGGCCGCTGGGCGCGCCGGCTTGGCGCGGCGGTTGCGGGCAATGCGTTGCGGCCGGCAGCCTGGTGGCAGCCGGCCATGCTCCTGGCCGGCGGAGCTGCCGTTGGCACCGGCAATTTCATCTACCCATACCTGAGCGCCCGCGACCAGTTGCTGGTGTACGTTCTGGCCTTTTCGCTGCCGGTATCGGGGCTGTTGTGGTCGATGTCCGCGTCATGGAGCAGCGTGCCCAGGCCGGCGGCGAACGGAGCAAAGTGCAAGCCGGCGGATCCCCTGTGGCTCATCGCAGCCTTTTTCGTCGTTACGCTGATCACCGAAGCGGGCGCGGAAAGCTGGTGGCCGAACTCCGCGGATGAGTACGGCTACAATTTCCTGGCGCAGACCCTGCTGCATGGAAGGCTGTGGAACCCGCCGCCGCCTGCTCCACTGATCTTCGATGTCGCGTGGATCTATGTCCGCGACGGCAAGTGGTTTTCGCAATACCCGCCGGGATGGCCTGCTTTGCTCGCCCCGTTCGTGGCTTTCCGGGCCGGCTGGCTGGTGAACCCGCTTGTCACCGCGGGCCTCGGCGCCCTGGTCCTCCGCGTGTTCGGCCGTCTGCAACCGGACACGGCACTGGCTCGGCCGCTGGCCATGCTGCTGATGTTTTCGCCGTTCGTGGTGTTCAACGGAGCGTCGCTGTTCCCACACAGCCTGACAGCGTTGCTGGTCATGTTGATCGTGCTGCTGCAATCGCGTGAGGAGGCCGTAGCGTCGAAGCGAAACCGCCTCGGCATCGGCGCGGCTTTCGGCGCGCTTCTGCTGACGCGCTACGATGTGTTCCTGCTGACTGCGGCGCCCTTCGTTGCGGATCGCCTCTGGCGGCGCCGCGGCGATTTCCGCCGTGACTTGCCGGAGCTGGCGGCCGGCGGCCTTCCGTTCGCCGCAATGTTCCTCATCTACAACCGGGCGATCACCGGACGCGCCTTCAAGACGCCGTACGCCTGGGTTTCGGGCGGCGCGCATGTCGGGTTGTGGGGCAAGCACGTCGTCATGCGCGACGCGGTCGAAGATGCGGTGTTCCGAACGGCACACTGGTTCTCGGAACTGGCGGCATTCACCAGCCCGCTGCTGATCGCACTGGTCATTCTGGCCGTGGCGGCGAAATGCCGCGCGCGAACCCTGCGCTGGCACGACGTGCTGTTTCCAGCCGCGGTCGGGTTTTTTTTCCTCTATCCGGCGAGCGGCGGCCACGAGTTCGGCCCGCGATACTGGTTCTTTGCGTGGCCTACGGCGATGCTCGGCGTCGTCACGGGACTTGCACATCCATCGAGCGGCGCCGGATGGTTGCGGGCCGGAAAATGGCGGCTGCATGCTCCAACGCTCGCAGCCGGGCATTTGGCCGTCTTTCTCGGCTTCGCGCTCGTCACCGCAACCTTCACGCATCTCTATGTCGATCAACGCCGCCTTGTGGATGGCATCGTGCCGCCCCGGACACCCGCTTTGGTGCTGATCCCGGCCCGCAACATCGAGGTCACCCGTTGGCAGACCGTGCCGATCATTGCGCATAGCGAGGATTTTGCCCGTAACGGCGTCACCTTGGAGGGCCCGGTGCTCTACGCGCGCGGCGACGATCATGGGCACGGCGCAGAACGCTTCTCGGCGATCGCATGCACGCTCGGACGCTACGTTTACCGCTGGCGGGCGCCTGGTGCACTGGCAGCCGTAGCCTGCCCATGATGCCGGCGGTTCAGGAACAGCTGCGAGCGAGCGCCTTCAGCAACATGCACGAAGGGCCGGGCACCAACTCCTGACGGAACAGCATGACCGGCGAATTCGGGGTCACCTGCACGTCGTCCGGCAGCTCCAGTGTCGCCGGACCGGGCGGCAAGCGTCGCAGCGGGATGAGCAGGGCTCCGTCGCTCACTGGCAGGATCTTGAAGTCGCGCGTGTTCTCGAAATCGCGTCCCGCGCTGCGCCAGACGAACCTGCCGAAATACTCCGATTCCCATCGGCCGGTCAGCTTAAGCCCGATCGCCTGGTCCAGACGGTGGATACCGTCCGGCAACTCAATCCGTCGGTGACCGATGACGGCCTGCAGCGTTGCCGGCTCGCGCAGCACCGGCCGCCAAGCAAACAGCAGCAATACTGCCGCACCCGCCAGCAGCGCGGTCCGGCGCCGGCCGCTCGCTGCCAGCGCAAGCACCCACTGCACCGCCCACAGCACCAGGAACGGAAAAGTCCATTTGAAGTAATGGATGTTGTAGAAGCGCCAGAGCCCGTAGGGCTGCAGGTCGCGATAGGCGAGATACAGCGCCCAGTGCAGCGCAACCGTCAAAGCCACGAACACTGCAGGCGTAAACGCCGGTGTCCGGCGGGGCACCAGGCTCAACAGCAGGCCCGCGACGCCGGGCACGATCCAAGGCAGCGCCTCGGCCATGCCGGGACCGGCCTGCAGCAGCGGACGCGGGTCCACCACCAGCATCACCCAGCGCATCGGCAGCAATCGCCATTCGAAGCCCATCGCCGCGGAGTCGCCGATATAGGGGCCGGGCGACCAGCCGAAGACCATCAGGTGGGCGGCAACCACCGGCGCCAGTCCGGCCAGCAATCCGGCGCCCCCGCCGCCCAGGATGCCGGCCCAGACGCGTGGCAGTGACCGCTCCCGAAGCAGCACGACGCACGTGGTTGCGCCGCCGGTGGCGAGCAGGACGGCCGCGTCGCTAGGCCGGAAACCGGCGATGCATGCGACCGCGAGACCGAGAGGCACGGCGCGCCGGAAGCACGGTTTTTCGAGCAGGCGCAGCGTGAACAGCACCGCCGCGAACTGGAATGGCGCCGAGCCGGTCGTGCTCCAGGGCACCACCCAGATGGCGAGCAGCGAACGCCCGGCCAGCACCCCCGCCATGAAGCACGCGGCAAGCGCACAGCCGGGCCATGCGGGTGCAAGCCTTCGGCCGATCTGCACGAAGATCAGCAGCGAGGCGGCGAGGCACAGCGCATCGGGCAGCATGAACGGCTGCCAGGGCGTCAGCCGGACGAAAGCGGCGCCCAGCAACGGGTAGAATGGCAGGTAATGGTGAAGTGCGGGTGAATGATCGCCCGCCGCCCAGGCCTGTGCCGCGACCAGGTAGCGGTGCTGGTCGGTTCCCGCCCAGAACCCGGAAAAATCGGGATACTTGATCGCGTGCACACCCAACGAGAGTGCCACCAGCAACGCCGCGCAGCCGACCACCAGCCAGCCATCGGCCGTCAGCCATCCGAAGCGGCGCCCCGGCATGGCCGCCAGCCAAACCGGGATCTGCCTGATCTTGGCTTGCGGTGCGCTTCGTGGCATCGCGGCGCTATGCCACACAACACCGACCCGCACACGCCGGCCGCGGGCGCCCCCGCCCTTCAGGGACTTGACCCGGCCGATTGGGCGGAAACCCGCGCGCTCGGCCACCGCATGCTGGACGACATGATCGACTGGCTGGCGCACAGCCGCCAGCGCCCGGTCTGGCAACGCATGCCCGACACGCTGCGCGCCGAACTCCGCACCAACATGCCGCGCGACGGGGCGCCGATGGAGGCGGTCTATGCCGACTTCCAGCGGCTGGTGCTGCCGTACAGCAGCGCCAATGAACACCCCCGCATGATGGGCTGGGTGAATGGCGGGGGAAGCGCCGCGGGGCTGCTCGCCGAACTGCTGACCGGCATCTTCAACGTCAATTGCGGCGGCCGCGACCACGCCGCAATCGAGGTCGAGCGGCAGGTGATCGCCTGGGCGGCCGAAATGGTCGGCATGCCGCCGGCGACAACCGGCGTGCTGCTGACCGGCTCGTCGATGGCCAACATGGTCGCCGTCCTGGTTGCCCGCCGCGCGGCGCTCGGCGCCGGGGTGCGGGCGCACGGATTGCAATCGGCGCCGCTGACCGCCTATGCCTCGGCCGCCGCGCATGGCTGCATACCGCGTGCGCTGGACATGGCGGGCATCGGCTCGGACGCGCTTCGGCTGATCCCGGCCGACGCCTCGCATCGCATGGACCCCGCTGCACTCGGTCAGGCGATCGACGCGGACCGGCGGTCCGGCATGCAGCCGTTCCTGGTGGTCGGAACCGCCGGCACTGTCGATACCGGCGCCATCGACCCGCTGGCGGAGATCGCGGACATCGCGGCCGGGGCGGGCCTGTGGTTTCACGTTGACGGCGCGTTCGGTGCGACGGCGGCCCTGTCGCCCCGCCTGCGGCCGCTGCTGGCTGGCATCGAACGCGCCGACAGCCTGGCGTTCGACTTCCATAAATGGGCGCAGGTGCCGTACGACGCCGGCTGCGTGCTGGTGCGCGACCCGGCCTTGCACATCGAGACTTTCGCGCAGTCGCTCGCCTATCTCACCCAGGAAACCAGGGGGCTGGCCGGCAACCCGCCCTGGCCGCGCGATCTCGGGCCCGATCTCTCGCGCGAGTTCCGCGCGCTGAAAGTGTGGATGACGTTGAAGGCCTACGGCGCCACCGGCATCGCGCGCGTCGTGGAAAACGGCTGCGACATCGCGAGATACCTCGCTGCCCGCATTGCCCGCGAGGAGCAACTGGAACTGCTGGCGCCGGTCAGCCTCAACATCGTCTGTTTCCGGGTGGCCCACCTCGAACAAGGCCGGGCCGGGCCGGGCGGTAGCAACATGGACCTCGACGCGCTGAACCGCGACATCGTCGCCGACCTGCAGGAAGCGGGGATTGCAGCGCCGTCGACCACCACGATCGGCGGCAGGCTGGCCATCCGCGCCGCGCTGTTCAACCACCGCACGCAGCCGGAGGATGCCGACGCGCTGGTCGACGGCGTGCTTGCGATGGCGAGGCGCCGCGCCGAAGCTGCCGCCGCTTGAGGCCGTCCGGGCTTTCAGGACGGTCCGAAACCATTTCTCCGGAGTAAGCCGTTTGAAGATCAGCCGTGCCGCCGCCCTGCTGCTGGCCACCGCCACCCCGGCCTTCGCCCAAACCCCGCAGCAAACCTTGCCGCAGCCGCAACCCTTGCCGTTCCCACCCGCCATTCCGGCCCCGCAGGACACCACCTGGCCCGGCACGATCGGGCTGACCGTCGATATCACCGACCTCGCGCGGCATGTGGTGTCGGTGCATGAGACCGTACCGGTGCAGAAGGACGGCGACCTCGTGCTGCTGTACCCGGAATGGGTGCCGGGCGATCATGGCCCGACCGGTCCGCTGGCCGACCTCGCCGGACTGACGATCGAGGCCGGTGGACAGGCGCTGGCCTGGGTCCGGGACCCGGTGAACGTGCACGCCTTCCACGTGCCGGTGCCGCAGGGTGTTCGCAGTATCGATGTCCGTTTCCAGTATCTGTCGCCGCCGACCACGCGTGAGGGCCGGGTGGAGATGACGCCCGACATGGTCGATCTGGCGTGGAACACCGTCGTGCTCTACCCGGCCGGCGTGTTCAGCCGCGGCATCACCGTGCAGCCGAGCATTGCGGTGCCCAAAGGCTGGCAGGTGGCGACGGCGCTGGAACGAGCGGATGGCTGGAACGGCGCGGTCAGCTTCAAGCCGACCCCGTTGAACACCCTGGTCGACTCGCCGCTATATGCCGGCCGCTATTCGGCCCGCATCGACCTCGCACCGGGGGCTGCGACGCCGGTGCATCTGAACGTGTTCGCCGACCGGCCTCAGGATCTGGCGATCTCGCCGGACCAGTTGGCCAAGCATCGTGCGCTGGTGCAGCAGGCGGTCAAGCTGTACGGCGCGCAGCATTACGCGCATTACGACTTCCTGCTGGCGCTCAGCAGCCAGCTCGGCGGCGTTGGGCTCGAACATCACCAATCCAGCGAAGACGGCGTGGACCGCGACTACTTCACCGACTGGAACCATACCGTCGCCGACCGCGACCTGCTGCCGCACGAATACACGCATTCCTGGAACGGAAAATTCCGCCGTCCTGCGGATCTGTGGGCGCCGAACTTCAACGTGCCCGAACGCGACAGCCTGCTTTGGGTGTATGAAGGCCAGACGCAGTTCTGGGGCCAGGTGCTGGCCACCCGCTCGGGCCTGTGGAGCCGCGCGCAAGGCCTCGACGCGATCGCCGATGATGCAGCCAGCATGGAAGCCGAAACCGGCCGGCTTTGGCGTCCGCTGCAGGACACCACCAATGACCCGATCATCAACGAGCGGCGGCCGCAATCCTGGCATAGCTGGGAACGGCAGGAAGACTACTACGTCGAGGGCCTGCTGATCTGGCTCGATGCCGACACGCTGATCCGCGAGCAGACGCACGGCCAGAAATCGATGAACGATTTCGCGCACGCTTTCTTCGGCATCGAAGACGGCAGCTTCGTGACGCACCCTTACGTGTTCGACGATGTGGTGCACACGCTGAACGAGGTGTTGCCGTATGATTGGGCGAATTTCCTGCGCACCCGGCTGGACGCGCGCGGTGGACATGCACCATTCGACGGGATCACCCGCGGTGGGTACCGGCTGGTGTACACCGACACTCCGTCGGACACTTTGAAAAGCCTGGAAGCCAAGCGGCACGTGCATGATTTCACGTGGTCGATCGGCCTGTCACTCGGTTCCGGCGGCGCCATCGGCAGCGTCATCTGGAGCGGTCCCGCGTACCGCGCCGGCCTAGTCAAGGGCGGCAAGCTGATTGCGGTGAACGGCATTTCCTTTGAGGACGCCGACGATCTTTCCGCCGCGATCAGGCTCGCCGCGACCTCGAAGGACCCGATCGAATTGCTGGTGCAGGAAGACCGGCATTTCCGCACCCTGCACATCGATTACCATGACGGCCTGCGCTACCCGCACCTGGAACGGGTACCCGGCAAGCCGGCGCTGCTCGACGACCTGCTGGCGCCTTTGAAGTAGCGTCCAACCGGGATGGGGACGGCGCGAAACGGCGCCGTCCCCAAACTTCGTTACGGAAACAGGCCGCGCGTCAGCTTGGCCTTCTGCACACGCTCGACACCGATTGCGAGTGCCGCGGTCCGGTGCGGCACCTGGTCGCGCTCGGCGCGCGACATCACCGCCTGGAAAGCACGCTCCAGCACGCGGTTGAGGCGGTCGCGCACCTCCGGCTCGGTCCAGAACAATTGTTGCAGGTCCTGCACCCATTCGAAGTAGCTCACCACCACGCCGCCTGCGTTGCACAGGATGTCGGGGATGACGAAGATCTCGCTGCGCCGTTCGTTCAGCACGCGGTCGGCGTCCGGCGTGGTCGGCCCGTTGGCGCCTTCCGCCAGGATTCGGCATTGCAGCCGCCTGGCGACGTCCTCGGTGATCACCTGTTCCATCGCCGCCGGTACCAGCACGTCGCATTTCTGCACCAGCAACTCGTGCGGATCGAACGCCGCTTCGGTGGACCAGCCGGCCAGCGTGCCGTGCTTGTCCACGTAGCGGATGAGCGCGGGAACATCGAGGCCGTGCGGGTCGAAATAGCAGGCCGTGTGGTCCGACACGCCGAGCACCTTCACGCCCTGCTGCACCAGCGATGCCGCGGTGACGCTGCCGACATTGCCGAAACCCTGGATGATCGCAGTGGCCTCGATCGGGTTGAGCTGCAGCCGCTCCATCGCGCGCCCGACCAGGTGCACGACCCCACGCCCGGTCGCCTCGCGCCGGCCCACCGTTCCGCCGGCATCGACCGGCTTGCCGGTGACGATCTCGGTCACCGTCTGGCCCTGGTACATGGAGTAGGTGTCCATGTACCACGCCATCACCTGCTCGTTGGTGCCCATGTCGGGCGCCATCACGTCGGTCTTGGGGCCGACGAAGGGGATCATCTCCTGCATGTAGCGGCGGCTGACCGCTTCCAGCTCGCGCCGCGACAGGCTGTAGGGATCGACCGCGACCCCGCCCTTGGCGCCGCCGTATGGCAGGCCGGTCAGCGCGCATTTCCAGCTCATGGAGATGGCCAGCGCCGCCACTTCGCCGAGATGCAGGTTGGAGGCGTAGCGGGTGCCGCCCTTGGTCGGCCCCATCGTCAGATGGTGCTGCACGCGATAACCGTGGAACACCGCTTCCGAGCCGTCGTCCCGGTGGATCGGACAACTGACGATGATGGCGCGCTTGGGCAGCAGCAGCCGGTCGCGCTGGTGAGTGGGGATGTCCAGGTAGTCGGCGATGACCGCGAAGTTCTCGCGCGCCTGTTCGAAGAACGGGCCGGTGTAGATATCCATGTGGGGTTTCCGTGAAAGCCGAACCTTAGAACGCCGGATGGTCTTCGGTAGGTCGGGTCGTCTAAAGCCGGGGGTTCCGTGACAGGGTGGTCCCGTGGCGTCGTCCCGGGCTGTTCTTGCTTTTGGCACCCGGGCTTCCGGGCGGGAAGGTGGCGGCACCATCTTGCAGGTGGCGCGTTTTGTCCACGCAGCAGAATTGCAGGTCCCGTATGCCAGCCAATGCCGAACAGGCCTCGACAGAGGGCGTGCAGACCGGACCCGCGAAAAAGCGCAGCATGGCGCTCGTGATGAACGGGTCGGCGGGGGCGCTGCTGGGCCAGGCTGCGGGCGCCGGCTCGCTGGAGGACCTGCTGCGCGCCGAAGCCGCGCGCCTCGAGGTGATACCCGAGGCGGCGGGAACGCTGCCCGAACGGATGGCCCGCGCGCTGGAGACCGGCGCCGATTGCGTGGTGGTTGCCGGCGGCGACGGCACCATCGCCTGTGCGGCGCAGGCCTTGGCGGGTAGCCCCACTGCGCTGGGCATCATCCCCTGTGGCACGATGAACCTGCTGGGTCAGGATCTCGGCCTCGACCCCACTGACCGCCAGCACGCCGTCCGCGTGCTCGGCGAGGGTATCGAGCGGGCGATCGACGTGGGCGAGGTGACCGGCGCCGATGGCGAGGGGCACGTGTTCCTCTGCGCTTCCATGCTCGGCACCCCCGCACGCCTGAGCCGGCACCGCGAGGCGGGGCGGGAGCGCGGCAACGGCGTGCTCGCCTGGGGCGTGTTCGCCTTCGCCGCCATGCGGGCACTGCGCGCAAACCGCAGCACCCGGCTGGTCCTGCGTTACGACGGCATCGTCCGGCGCGTCCGCACGCCCTCGCTGACCATTGCGGTCAACCGGCTGGACGACGAGAGCGGCCGGCTGTTCGGCCGGTCGCGGCTGGAGGGCGGCAAGCTGGCGATCTACGTGGTCCGGCGCAGCTCGGTGCTGGGCCAGGTCGGCATGCTGCTGCGCATGGCGTGGCGCGGCAACCTGCGCGCGCCGGAGATCGAGATCATCACGACCGAGGCGGTCGAGATCGGCAGCCCGCGGCGCGCCCTGCATGTGCTCGTCGACGGCGAGCTGAGGCTGCTCGGCCCGGCGTTGAAATACGCAATCCGGCCAAAGGCGCTGCGTGTTCTCGCCCCCGCCCCGCCGGCTGGCACATGAAGACCGCAGTTTGAGCGATCCAGCCGCGCGAACCCGGATCGCGCACCTGACGGACATCCATTTCGGCGCCGAGGACCCGGTGGTGGTCGAGGCGCTGGTGGCCGAGCTGGCCGCGGAACCGCCCGACCTGGTGGTGATCAGCGGCGACCTGACCATGGGTGCGAGGCGGTCGGAGTTCCGTGCCGCCCGCGCCTTCATGGACCGGCTGCCGTCGCCGACCCTGGCGGTCCCCGGCAACCACGACATCACGCCCTATCGGCTGGCGGAGCGGTTCCTGCTGCCGTATGCCCGCTGGCACGACGAGATCGCGCCGGATACCGAGCCGGTGTGGCAGGACGCGCGGGTGGGCGTCGTCGGGCTGAACACCGCCCGCCGGATGGGGCCGCATCTGGACTGGTCGCGGGGGCGGGTGAGCGCGTTCCGGTTGAAGCATCTTCTGGAGCGGCTGGATGCTTTGCCGGCGGGGTTGATGCGGATCGTGGTGGCGCACCACCCATTGCTGGCGCCGGAGGGGGAGGTTTCACGCCAGGTGGCCGGGGGGTCCCGGCGGGCGCTGGCGGCGTTTGCGCAGCATAAGGTGCGGCTGGTGCTGGCTGGGCATCTGCACAGGAGCTACGCGCGGGTGAGTGCGCCTGGAGAGGCGGCGCCAGTGATCTTGCAAGGGGGGTCGGCGACGTCCGTGCGGCTCAGGGGGGAGCCGAACGCATATAACCGGATCGCGGTGGCGGCGGACGGCAGTGCGGTGATCGAGGGGCGGGTGTGGGACGGGGCAGATTGGACCCCGGCGGCAGGACCGGCGGTTCGACTAGGCGCCAGCGGAGCCGGTGCTATCGAGGCGGCGAGACCGTCGCATCCGGATCCTGATGCCCGAGCAGTGCCCAACGCGCGAGATGCTTAGTACTGCGCGACCTTCAATGCCTGCTGCAGATCCGCGATGCGGGTTGCCATCAACGAAAGCCGGCAGCTTTCGGCCACCAGCGGCGCGTCGGTGCCGCCCAGTTCCGCCGACATTCTGAAATCGCATTCGGCATCTGCGAACGCGAGCCAGGAGCGTTCAGCGTTGCGCAATCTGCCCTGCCGGCCAGCCGGAAGGGCCGCCAGGAGTTTCTGGTAGGTTTGGTTCAGCACCGCATCGCGCTTCGTCAGTTCCGCACCATTGCAGGCTTGCAGTTGCACGGTGACACCGCCGGCTTTCTGCTGGCATTGCTCGTATGTTTGTAAGTCCTCCCCTGATGCGGACGCGGCGGCCACAACTCCGGCCAGGGCAAGAATGGCGCATACCCGATGGCTCACCGGATTTGCTGCAGCGCTTCCTTACGCTCCTGTGCGTAACGCGTCTTCAGGTTGGGCTGGCCAAGAGCGTCGACGTAGTTGTCGCGGACGTCATAGAGGGCATTGACCAGCTTGCGGTCATACTCGGCGTCTGACTGGCCACCTTGCGGGCCGGCAAGCCGGACGGCGCGATCCACGAGGCTCGCCGCGCGGCCGTGCTGCACCGACATCGACCAGACGGCGTTCTGCACCGGCTGCGACCGGGACGAGATGTCGAGGCCGGTCGCGGCCTTCACGTGATCGACGACTGGCTGGTCATGCGTACGCTGGATGTAGGCGTGCTGGGCGGCGAAGAATTTTTCCGGCTCCTGGGCGGCAACCTGCTTCCATGTCGCGGCGAAGTCGCCGTTTCGCCTTGAAGGATCCATGCCACGGAACTCGGCGGCCCAGGGTGCGCCCTCGGCCTTCAGGAATGCCTGCACCTGCTTGCCGGCAGCGTCCGAGCTGGCGAGCTGGTAGGCGCCGTAGGAGACCCCTCCCTTATCGCCGGCCCCGCTGGACACCGTGCCGGCGGCTTCCGCCTCCTGGCCCGGCCGGTAACCCGTCTCGAACCGCATCGAGAGGTCGCCCAGGTGAAGTCCACCGTTCGCAGCCGGTGTTGCCGGGCCGGTGGATGGCTTGCCAGCCTGGAGATGACCAGCCTGGAG
>CAZZWO010000066.1:0-1451 GCA_964657885.1 uncultured Acetobacteraceae bacterium
GGTGTAAGGATGGCGCGGCGCATGCAGCACGGCTTGTGCGGCGCCCTCCTCGACCAGGCAGCCGGCGTAGAGCACGCCGATGCGGTCGGCCATGCGGGCGACCATCGGCAGGTTGTGGCTGATCAGCAGCACGGCGGCGTTCTGCTCGCGGCGCAGCGCGTCGATCAGGTCGAGGATCTCAGCCTCGACCGTTGCATCGAGTCCGGTCGTCGGCTCGTCCAGCACCAGCAGCGACGGGTTCTTGGCCAGCGCCATCGCGATCACCACGCGCTGCTGGGTGCCCCCGGAAAGCTGGTGCGGATAGGCGTCCATGACCCGGCGTGGCGCCGGTATCTGCACCCGGGCGAGCATCGCCTCGGCGGAACCGCGGGCGTCCGCCTGGCGGAGGACGGCGAAGGCCTCCATCAACTGCGCGCCGGCGGTCAGCGTAGGGTTCAGCGCGCGGCTGGGGTCCTGGTACACCATGGAAACCTGCCGCGCCCAAAGCTGGCGCAGGCCGGCGCGGGACAGCGAGCCGATATCTGTTCCGCCGATCTGGATGACGCCGCCGGTGATGCGGCCGGATGGCGGCAAGGCGCGCAGGGCAGCGAGGGCCGCGGTCGATTTGCCGCAGCCGGATTCTCCCACCAGGCCGAAACATTCGCCCGGCTGCACCGCGAACGACACACCGTGCAGGATCGGGACGCGGCCGTAGGCGATCGAGACATCGCCGAACCGGAGAGCGGCTTCGGTCACTCCAGCGCCTCCTGCAGGCTTTCCGCCAGCAGGTTCACGCCCACAACAAGGGAGGCCGTGGCCAGGGCGGCGAAACCCACCGTCCAGCCGTAACCGCCGACGATCAGGCCGTAATTCTCGGCGATGGTGAGACCCCAGTCGGGCGAGGGCGGCTGGATGCCGAAGCCCAGGAAACTGAGCGAGGCGACGGTGAAGATGGCGTAGCCCAGGCGCACGGTCACCTCCACCAGGATCGGCGGCAGGATGTTGGGCAGGATCTCCGCGAACATGATGTGCAGCGGGCGTTCGGCGCGGAGCTGGGCGGCGGGCACGTAGTCCAGCTTGCATTCGGCGATGACCGCGCTGCGCACCGTTCGCGCGATGATCGGGGTGAACACCAGCGCGATCACCACGGTCACGTTGAGCGACGACGGCCCGAGCGCCACCAGCACGACCAGTGCCACCACGATCAGCGGCAAGGCGAGGATCACCTCTATCAGCCGGCTGAGCACCGCATCCACCCAGCCGCCCGCGTATCCGGTGATCAGGCCGAGCGTGGTGCCGCAGAGTGTCGCGAGCAGCGTCGCAATGGGTGCGACCGACAGGATGGGGCGCGCGCCGGCAACGATGCGCGAGAAGATGTCGCGGCCGATCTGGTCGGTGCCGAACCAGTGGGCGGCGGAAGGCGGTGCCAGGGCGTTCATCAGGTCGTCGGCGTACGGGTTGTAAGGCACCAG
>CAZZWO010000066.1:1551-13487 GCA_964657885.1 uncultured Acetobacteraceae bacterium
GCCGTCAGGATGAGGCTGCCGATGCCCTGGTAGCGGAACAACGTTTCCACGACGACCAGGCCGCCGATCAGGTAGCTGGTTTGGGTGGCGATGACCGTGATGGTCGGCAGCAGCGCGTTCCGCAGGACGTGGCGCATGACGACGCGGTGGCGCGAAAGTCCCTTCAGGGTGGCGGTGCGGGTGTAGTCGGCCTCGAGCGCCTCGACCATGCCGGCCCGCGCGATTCGCGAGATGTAGCCGAACAGGATCAGCACCAGCGGCAGTGCGGGCAGGATCAGGTGACGCAACTGTTCGGGCAGCGGCGTGCCGGCGCGGGTGTTCGCCGAAATAGGAAGCCAGCGAAGCCACACGCCGAATACCAGAATGAGCAGGATGCCCGAGACGAACTCCGGCACCACGGTCAGCGAGAGGCCGCCGAGCGTGATCAGCCGGTCCTGCCAGCGGCCGCGCTTGAGTGCGGCCAGGATGCCGGCGCCGATCGACAGCGGAATCACAATGATCGAGGTGATGGCTGCAAGAGTGAGGGATTTGCCGAGCGCATGGCCGATGAACGGCGCCACAGGACTGCGATATGCGTAAGACTGGCCCATGTCGCCGTGCAGCAGGCCGATCGCCCATCGCGCATACATCAGCAAGGGCGGCTGGTCGCTGCCGAGCTGGTGATTGAGCGATGCGACCGCGCGGCTATCGGCCAACGGGCCGAGGATGGAGCGGCCGACATCGCCCGGCAGGATCTGTCCTGCGGCGAACACCACCATGCTGAGCAGGATGAGCGTGAGTGCGCTGAGGCCGGTGCGCCGCGCGATGGCGTGCATCAGCCGAGTGTCGCGTTCTGCAGGAATATCTGCGACAGTCCGCTGACTTCCACACCCGTAACGGTAGGGCCGGTTGCGCAGAGATAGTCGTAGAAATACGGGATGATTACTGGCGTTTCTTCGAGCAGCAGGGTCTGGATGCGGCTGGCCGTCGCACGTTGCGATGAAAGGTCGGTGGCGGCGAGGTAACTCGCAACAAGGCGGTCGTACTCGGCGTTGCGGAAATGCGCCGCATTCCACGCGCCGTTGCTGAGGAAAGGTGCCGCGAGGGTGACGTTCGGCACGCCGCGATGTCCGTAATCGGTGATGCCCATCGGGCTGTCGAGCCAATCGGAACGGCCGAACTGCGCGGTGCCGTAATACGTGCCGGGATCTTCAATGCGGAGATCGACATGAATGCCGATTTCGGCGCATGCGTTCTGGATCAGAACGGAATAGTCGGGAATTTCCTGCACTCGCTCTGTCGTCAGTGTCGTCCTGAAGCCGTCCGCGTGACCGGCGGCCTGCATGAGCGCGCGTGCCTGGCGCAGGTCCTTGGCACGTTGCGGAATGGTCTTGTCGGTCGAGGGATAGATTGGCGCGAAAGGCGAATCGTTGCCCAGTGCGGCGCGGCCCTGAAATAGCCCGTGCACCAGGCCGGGGCGGTCCAGCGACAAAGCGATCGCCTGCCGGACGCGCCGGTCGGCCAGCGGACCTTCGTCGCACCGCAGATGCAGCTGGCGATGGGTCGATGCTGGAATGTCGATGATCCTGACGTCCGGGTCCCGCAGCAGGCCCTGCGCGCCCTGGACGGAGATTTGCACGATGGCATCCACCTGGTCGTCTTCCAGTGCCAGGATTTGCGGTTGTTGGTCGGCGAAGAACGAAAATTCCGTGCGTGCCGGCAATGCTGGCCGCCCCCAGTAATCGGGGTTGCGGACGAAGCTGGCGCCGACCTTGGCGACATAGCGTTCCAGGCGGAATGGTCCTGTCGCGTTGAAGTTCTGTTCGAAATCGCCATTGTAGTCTGCCGGCAGGATGATGGCGTTGTAATTGTCCGACGACACGTAGAATGGAAAGTTACCGTTGGGCGCGTCGAGATCGAAGCGCACTGTCAGGTCGTCGATGGGTTTGGCGCCGCCGGGCGACAGCACGCCGCGCATGACGGACAGCGCGTTGGAACCCTGCTTCGGGTCACAAAGCCGGTTCATGGTGGCGACGACATCGGCGGCCCCGAATGCCTGGCCGTTATGGAATTTCACGCCGGGCTGCAGCGTGAACGTCCATGCGGAACAGTCGGCGTTCGGCTTCCAGGTGGTGGCGAGCGAGGGGCGCAGGATGAGGTCAGGTCCATCCACGATGAGGAACTCGCCGGTCTGCTGAAGCAGCACCAGCCCGCCGATTTCCGAAACGGTGAGTGGCTCGATCGCACCGGCCGGCAGGTTGCAGGCGACCCGGATGGTGGCGCCGGGACGGCCCGCTGCGCGGCCGATGGATGGCGCGGCGGTCAGCATCCCAATTCGTGCGGCGTGCTGCAGGAAGGCGCGGCGGCTGAGCCGGCCGATGCGATATTCGTCGACGACATGGCGTTCCAGCGGTGTCAGGCTGTGTCCCCTTCGACAGCGAGCGAGCATGATCGATGGCCGCGCCCTGAAAGGCAACAAGCCAAAACACCCTTTCCCGCGTCGATCCCCCGAGCAAAAAGTTTTCGGTTCTTTTTCCAAAAAGAACCTGTCCTTCCTCTAAACTCAGCTCATGCCCTATCCAGAAACTAACACCATCAAACAAATACCCCTGAACGAACGGCACGGAAGACCGCGCGACCTGTTCGCGATATGGTTCGGCTCCAACATCATGATGCTGACCATCGTGACCGGAGCGTTGGCTCCGACGGTCTACCATCTGGGCCTGGTGCAATCTTCCATAGCGCTGGTTCTGGGCAATGCGGTAGGCGGGGTGTTCATGGCGTTGCACGCGGCCCAGGGCGCCGAACTCGGCGTGCCGCAGATGGTGCAGACACGCGGGCAATTCGGCAGCGTCGGGGCCATCGCCGTGATCGCGCTGGTGCTGGTTATGTATATAGGTTTCGTGGCATCGAACTTCGTGCTCGGTGCCTCGGCCATGCAGCGGCTTGCGGGTGGCTTGGGCATGCCAGAGTACGTTGCAGTGATCGGGTCGATCAGTCTGGCAGGCGCGATTTACGGGCATGACCTGATCCACTTGTACTCGAAAGCGCTTTCCTGGATTGCCGGCGCGGCCCTGGCTGTCTGTTTCGTCTGGCTGATCGTGGTGCACGGCATTACCCACGTGGCGCTCGCGCAGGGCGGGTTTTCGATCAACGGCTTCCTCGGTGCGATATCGGCCGGCGCGCTCTGGCAGATCGCCTATGCCCCCTATGTGTCCGATTATTCCAGGTATCTGCCGCCCGGCGTGGGCGCGCGGCAGGCGTTCTGGGCGAGCTATGCCGGTTGCGTGCTAGGATCGGTGTTGCCGATGCTGCTTGGTGCGATCCTGGTGATCGTGTCGGGCGTGACGGACATCACCGATGCGTTCGTCAAATGTCTCGGTCCGATCGCACTGTTCGTGGTTCCGGTGTTCTCGCTCGGCATTGCAGCGGGCAGCGCGATGAACATCTACTGTGGCGTGCTCTCCGGCATCACGATCATCCAGACTTTCGCTCCGGAATGGCAAGCGCGGGTTGCCGAAAGGGTTGTCGGCTCTTGCCTGATCACGGGAGTTTCAGTTTTCCTGGCGGTTTTCGGGGCAGCGAATTTCCTGGAGAACTACACCGATTTCATCTTGCTGCTGCTCTACGTGCTGGTGCCGTGGACCGCGATCAACCTGATCGATTTCTACCTGATCCGGCGCGGAGACTACGATGTGGCGGCATTCTTCCGGCCGGACGGAGGGCGATACGGCAGGTTCAACTGGGTAGCGCTGGCGTGTTACGGGTTTGGCGTCCTGGTGCAATTACCGTTCATGTCCAACCCGTTGTATACGGGATGGGCCGCGCGATTGCTGGGCGGCGCAGACGTGTCGTGGATCATCGGATTGCTCGTCATCGGTCCCCTATACTGGCTGATCATGCGCCGGCAGGCGGGGCAGATACCCGAGCATCTTCCGGAGCCGGTGCATAGGAGCGCGTGACCAGACCCTCGTGCGCCTACGCGCGGCAAGGATCCGCGCAGGCCTGCGGACGTGGGCACATCGGCCGCGCCGGCTTCAACGACCCGCACAACGATCGGCTTGCTCAGCTATCGCCTTCCTCAGGGACTGTTCGCAGCCTGTGATTGGGTCGCCGACGTTACACGCCACACCGTGTTGCCGACGTCGTCCGCCACCAGCAGCGCGCCGGATTTGTCCAACGCCAATGCCACCGGCCGCCCATGCGCGCGGCCCTGAGCGTCCAGGAACCCGGTCACCACGTCCTCCGCCATGCCGCTCGGTTTGCCGCCGGTGAACGGCACGAACACGACTTTGTAGCCGTTCAACTCCTGACGGTCCCAGCTGCCATGTTCGCCGACGAACGCGCCGCCGGCGTAATGCGGCGGCAGTCCATTGGCGGTGTCGAACACCATCCCGAGTGGGGCGACATGCGAGCTGAGCGCGTAGTCCGGTACGATGGCCTTCGCCACCAGATCGGGCCGCTGCGGCTTTACGCGCGGGTCCAGATGCTGGCCGTAGTAGCTGTAGGGCCACCCGTAGAATCCACCATCCTTCACCGACGTCATGTAGTCGGGCACCAGATCGGGACCGAGCTCGTCGCGTTCGTTCACCACCGCCCACAAGGCGTGGGACTGCGGCTCCCAACTCAATCCGTTGGGGTTGCGCAAACCGTCCGCGAATATCCGATGCGCGCCCGTCGTGCGGTCGACCTCCCAGATAGATGCCCGGTCGAGTTCCGCCGCCAGTCCGTTTTCCGTGATGTTGCTGTTGGAGCCGACGCCCACGTAAAGCTTGCTGCCGTCCTCGCTCGCCACCAGACTCTTCGTCCAGTGATGGTCGATCGGGCCACCGGGAAGTTTGGTGAGCACCGTCCCCGGTGCGGTTATGCTCGTCTGCCCCGGCGTGTAAGGGAAGCGCAGGATCGCATCCGTGTTGGCCACATACAGGTCGTTGCCGACGAGGGCCACGCCGAACGGCGAATAGAGATGGTCGATGAACACCGTCCGCAAATCCGGTTTGCCGTCGCCCTTGCTGTCCCGCAGTAGCGTTATACGGTTGCTGCCCGATTGCACGCCGTTGGACGTGACGATCTTTTCCATCCAGTTCATCACGATGTTCTTCGGCCGCTGCACCGGCTCAAGACCGGGGCCCACCGATTCCACCACCAGCACATCGCCGTTCGGCAACGTGTAAACCGAACGCGGATGCTCCAGCCCGGTGGCCAGCGCGGCGATATGCAGGCCTGCGGGGACCGTCGGCGCCTCGTTCGGCTTCCACCCGACGCCCGGCGCCAGATGCATCGGCGGCAGCAGGTATTGCTGCGGCTCGGGCAACACGGGATTCGGCCCGATCTGGGTGTGGACATCGAACTCTGCGCCGGCGCCCGTCAACGCCAAAATCGCGGCGCCGGCGAACGCCATGCGCCGGCCGGAACTCATAGGGATATTCATGAACGCACTCCAGGATAGGGCATCGCCTCGGGCCGGCGGTCGATGACCACTGCAGGCCGGCGTTCGATCATCGTCGATCCAAGCCAGATGGTGACGATGATCAACAGGACGGTCACCGTGGACAATGCCAGGCCTGTCGGCATCACTGATGTCCACGCATCGCGGCTGTGTACAAGGTTGTTGACCGCTCCAAGCGCCAGCACGAGCAAGCCGCCGAGCGCCCATGGCAAGGCGCGCGGCCGGATCACCGCGCGCCGCATCGACAGCGCGCTTACACAGGCCACAACGGCCGCCAGCACGCCGAAGCCCATGCCGGCCGCCAGCAGCCAATCCGAGAAATCCGCCCAGATGATGTTGGCTGTCGCCGCATAGGCGATGTCGGTTGCGAGCGCGCCTGAGAAACAGGCGATAGGAAAGGATACGAGTAAACGCAGGGCAGGGTGCCCAGGTATCGCGTTGGTTGTGACAGGAAGGTCGGTGGTCATTGTCTCGCCTGGCTCCCGGCCCGCGCCAGAGTGCAAGGCCGTGCCCCTGTTACGGCAAGGGGCGCCTGCAAGTTCCCACGACATGGTTCAACAAGGCAGGTGCGCGCAGCAGCCTTGGCCCCGAGCGCCCGCCGTAAGTCGGCCGGGGGAACATCGCGGCAGCAGACATTTCACGTCCCTTGCAGCCCCGGATCCCACAGCTTGACCCGCCCGAGCGGAACCGACCATACAACTTGTGCAAAGGTCGCTGGCCGAGCGTCCACGGAGCATGAACACGCGTGACGGAGCTGGCTTGTGGACATGGCCCGTAAGATTGATGCCAGTAAGATTGAAGCCCGTAAGATTGGCGAGGAGGCCAGCAAGGCAGAGGAGGCCCGCCGGCTGAGCGGCTTCACCGAGCGATACCTGTCGGGTCCGCATATCCTCGATATCGGCTATCGCGGCTACATCCCGGATGTCCAACCGATCGTGCCGCACGCGATCGGCGTGGAACTGGATTTCCCGGGCTACGACGGACGGACACTTCCGTTCCCCGACAACTCGCAGGACGCCGTGTTCTCCAGCCATTGCCTGGAACACATCCCCGATTTCGTGCAGGCGTTACGGGACTGGTTCCGCGTTGCGAAGATCGGCGGATACCTCATCATCATGGTGCCGCACCAATATCTTTACGAGAAGCGGATCGCCTTGCCGTCGCGCTACAACGCGGACCACAAGCGTTTCTATACGCCCGCTTCGTTGCTGCAGGATGTCGAAGCCGCACTCTCGCCGAACAGCTACCGCGTCCGCCATCTCGCGGACAACGATGCGGGTTACGAGTATGGCATTCCGCCCGAACGTCATTCGGGCGGCAGCTATGAAATCGAGCTCGTCATCGAGAAGATTGCCGCGCCCGGCTGGCAGCTTGAACGGCCCGCCCCGGAGACGCATGGCCGCGCGCCGTCGCCCGTCTTCGCACCCGGCGAAATTGCACCTGCCGTTACACATCCGCCCGGCCTGCCCCATGTCGAGACGCTGCAATCCTCGCCATGGCCCTTGCGCCACTACAGTTTCGGGCGGGCAGGCCCCGATTGCAGACGCATTCTTGCACTGCAGCTCGGCCACCTCGGCGACTTCGTCGTTGGCATGCCCGCCTTGCGCCAGTTGCGGGCGGCGTTTCCGGACAGCCACATCACCGTGTTGGTGGGCCGATGGAACCTTGCCCAGGCGGAATCATGCGGGCTCGTGGACGAAGTGGCGAGTTTCGACTTCTTTCCCGAAGTCGCCCGCAACTGGGACGGCCGCATTGCCGAGGACATGGATGCATTCCGCGGCGCCGTTCCGGGACATTTCGATCTCGCCATGGATTTGCGGGTGGATCTGGACACCAGGCATCTTCTGGAACATGTGGACGCGGATATTCGCGCCGGTATCGCTCCTGCAGGGCGGTTCCCGTTCCTGGACGTGTCGCTGCCCTATGATTATGCGCAGCGGTTGCGCAACAAGCTTTCGGACGAGGTGGATGTCGTCCTCGGTCCCGACCGGTTTCATTCCCGGATGCCACGCCAGGGCATGTTCCGGCACGAGACGGATTTCACGGTCACCGACACGCATCTGATCTATGGTCCCTATCTACGTCTACCCGCAGGCGAGTATCGCGTGAGCTTCGACGTGTCGTTCCGCGGCTCCGGCTTCGGGCGCCGGCCGGCAAGGATAACGCTCGAAGCCGTACAGGGCGCATCCGACGTGCTGGCCTCCCGTGTCCTGGACGGCGCCACGATACGGCGCGGCGGGGCGGCGCTGGACCTGACCTTCACCATCGATGACCAGACCGCCCCGTGCGAATTCAGGGTGCACGCGGATGGCCGCCCGATCCGCGCGGTTCTCGGTTTCGGCGGGATCAAATTGCAGCGGGTCGGCGCACCACCGGCCGCCCGGCTGAAGCCTGCCGACCTTCACGTCGGCGAGTTGATGTCGCTCCTGGTGCAACTGACCGCGGAGCGTATCAAGCCTCTCGCCATTCTGGAGGGCGCCGCGAGCAAAACCGCCGAGCCTTATTCGCCCGCAGCCAGGGCCACCAGGCCACTCGTCGCAATCGCGCCTGCCAGCAACTCGGACCTTCGCGATTGGCCGGCAGACCATTATGCAACGCTCGTTCGCCTGCTGGTGGAGCGGCTCGACTGCGACATCCTGCTGCTCGGCTCGCGCGAGCAGACGGGCGTCACCGCACATGTCGCCCGCGAAAGCAACTTGGCGAACAGGGTGACGGACCTGGCCGGGCAGACTGCCTGGACCGAAATCCCGGGTATTCTCCATACTGCGGACCTGGTGATCTGCAACAATTCTGGCATCGGTCACCTGGCAGCCGCGCAAGGCACGCGCACCCTCGCAATCTATTCCGCCAGTCACCAGCCGCAGGAATGGGGACCACGCGGGCCGAACGCGCATGCTGTCATGGCTGTGGTGCCTTGCTCGCCTTGCGGTCTGGACCGATTGTCGGATTGTCCCAACGGCCACACCTGCATGCAGGATCTTTCGCCTCAGGCCGTCGCGGCTCTGGCCGAAAGCCTGCTGAACCAGCCGGTCCTCGCCGGGTAGGACCATCGACCAGCCGTACGTCAATCATGCTGACGGGTGCAGGAACTTCGCTCCTGCACCCGTCGTCGAAGATGTTCGTCAGGCGGCTACGCGGTGCAGGGCGCAGAGCTTGTTGCCGTCCGGGTCGCGGAGGTAGGCGAGGTAGAGTGAACCCGCATTGCCCTCGCGAATGCCCGGCGGGTCTTCAATGGCGCTGCCGCCATTCCTGACACCGGCGTCGTGCCAGGCGTTGGCCTGCTCGGGACCGTCCATTGCGAAACCGATCGTGGCACCGTTCGCATGGTTCGCCGGCTCGCCGTTGATCGGTTTGGTCACCAGAAACGCCGTGCCGTTATGCACGTAGACCAGGCGACCCTTGTCGTCGTGCCTGCCCGGCTTCCCGCCGACCGCCGTGAACAGCGCGTCATAGAATCTCTTCGACCGTTCAAGGTCGTTGCTGCCGACCATCATATGACTGTACATGCTTTTTCTCCTCCTCCGACTCGTTTCGGGCTTCTGCGAGCCGGGAGGTTTGTAGGCCGCAATGGCACAGCCAGCCAACCGCGCGCTTACGGATGCTCGGCGAAGTAAACCGCGTTCAAGATGGTCTGGGCGAGCCGCGGAGCCGTCAGCCCGGCCGATTCAGGGTCGGCCGTCGAGCCGGGCGCTTGCGGCTGGTCCTGAAGATCGTTGATGAACACAACGGCGCCGATTTGCTGCCCGGGCATCAGCGTGACAGATGTCGAGTAGCCGGGTAGCCCGCCCGCCTTCGACACCAGCCGCGGATAAGACGGGTTGGCCGACGCCGGCATCACGTCCCAAGCCAGGCCGATCCGGCTTGTGCCGGCGGGGCAATCCTGCAGGCTGCTGACCCCGTCTTCGCAGGCACGCGCGGCCTCCGCCATGGCGAAGGCGTGGTTCAGCAGCGATGGCGTGCCCTTCGTGGGGGGAATGGCCGCCTGGGCAACCAGCGCCATGTCGGCAAGGCTGGATTTCAACGCCCCCGCGGGCGCCCAGATCGGCACCACTTCCGGGTGCGACTCGCCGGGCCGGATGCTGATATGGGCAGGTGGCACGTAGCCCGATCCGCCATCCACGATGCGGATGAACACCAGGTGGCCGTTCACGACGTCTGCCACCGCCTGCGCGTCCTTTCCCTGCCCGGGCAGGTGTCCGCCGGTGACGGTCAAGGGCTGGTCGAAGCCGTCCGGGTAACCGGCACCCGGCTGGATGATCTGCACGCCGGTGATGCGGCCCGCGCCGACGATCGGATCGAGCACCGCCGGAGAGGCTTCGGCGGACGGCGTCGGGAAAGCGAACCCGATCGAGTCGGCGTACCCTGTGCTGGCGGTGTTATCCACCTCCACACCGGTGATGCTGTACGGACCGCTGTCAGAGTCTGCATGCCACCCGATGGTGACTCTCGCGCCCGTGCCGCCACCCCCTTCCAGCGTTGCCTGCGGTTTGCTGAAATACGGACCGGCCGCACTCGCCCCCGCGACGCTGTTGGACAGCTTGGCGGTGACGACGTTGTTCGCGACGGACATTCGGAAGATGGGGATCTGGTAGCCGCGCGCCGCCTCGGCACCCGATTCCGCAAAATGCAACGTCGTATCGGTCATATGGAGCGGCTGCAGGATCGATGCCTGTATGGCTCGATACCAACGATGCACGTCGTTGTCGGCGAGCGCCTCGCCCGGCTTGGACGCCAGCAGCAACCCGAGCAGACCGGTGCTGAGGTCGGAATACAGATACCCGGCCGGTGCCGGCTTGAAGGTCGTGGTCTGCTGCAAGTACGACAGCAGGTTCGCCGCGCCGTATTGCGCGATGGGCGGCCGGTTGTCGCGCATGCAAGCCGGTGACACCGTCGTGGGACAGATCGCCGGCAGGTTCGGCAGCCCTGCCGTAAAGCTGCCGAGTTCCTCGAGCGTCGCATTGCCGAGCACCGAGCCTGCCGGCAGCTCCAGCCGGTCGCTCAGGTAGGCAAGTGTGGTGTCCAGCGGCAAAGTGCCGAGTAGCGCATCCTGCGCCTGCAGGTTGGTGGTGAATATCTTGGTGACCGACGCGATCATGAACTGGTCGTGCGGACTGAAAGCGCGGCCCTGATGCGCCGAGCTCGAGCCGAAAGTGCCGATCACCGGCGAATGCCCCGGGCGCACGATCGCCACCCCGACCCCGACCGCCTGTCCGTTGGCGACCGCGGAACCGGCATACGTGTCGATGATGTTCCGCAGTTGCGTGTCGGATAGCGATCCGGCGAGAGCAGAAGAGTGCAACAAGCCGCCGCAGACGATGGCAGCAAAGGTTTTCGGCAGCATACGCACGATCAGCATCCTTCTCGGCATGGGCGCAGGCGCGGAGACTATACGACCGTACTCGCCAACGCTGCCGAATGTGCTGTGCATCTACCGAAAACGTAACGACTGTGTGAAATATGCATCGGCTCCGAAACGAACCGAAGCGGAACAGTCGTCGGGTCGCGCTAACTCTTCGCCGAGCGGGCCGCGGCCAGGACTTCGGCCGCATGGCCTTCAACCTTCACCTTCGGCCAGACATGCGCGATCCGGCCATCGGCGCCGACCAGGAACGTCGAGCGTTCGATGCCCATGTATTTGCGCCCGTACATCGACTTCTCGACCCACACGCCGTAGGCTTCCGTAAGCTGCCCAGCCTCGTCCGACGCAAGCGGGAATGCCAGGCTGTATTTGTCGGCGAACTTGTCCAGCGCACGCACCGGGTCGCGCGACACGCCGATCACCTCCAATCCCAGATGACCGAGCTGCGGCAGGGCTTCCTGGAAAGCGCAGGCTTCCTTGGTGCAGCCGGAGGTGTCGGCCTTGGGGTAGAAGTACAGCACGTACGGTTTGCCCTTCAGCGAAGCCGAGGACGCGATGCGGCCGTGGCTGGCGGGCAACGAGAAATCCGGGGCAACGTCACCCTGTCCGATCGGCATTTTCCACAAACCTCCTGATTTCACAGCGTCCCGATATGCCGCGCGAAGGCGGCCTGGACATCGTCGGCCAGCAGGTCGAGCCGCGCCTGCACCGGCCCGGTCCCCGTGGTGTCGAGCCGGTCGAGTATGCGCACGATACGGGCTTCCGCCCCGGCCGGCAAAAGCGCCGGCACAGTGCGGCCGCCGGTGATGCGCAGCAATCCCTGCACGGCGCGCCAGATGCGGTCGGCCTGCACCAGCCGTGCCGCATCGCGCTCCGGCAACAAGCCCGCTCGATGCAGGTTGGCCAGCGCCACCCGCGTGCAGGGGTCCAGCAGCCGTTCGCGACGCGACTTGGCCTTCTGCTCATGTGCAAGCACCAACTGCAGCGCCTGGGCGATGAACTCCACGTCCATCAGGCCGCCGGGCCGCAGCTTCACATCCCAGTTGCTCTTCGGCGGCAACTCGGTGCGCAGCCGCCGGCGCATGGCCAGAGTGTCACCCAGGATCGCCGCCCGCGCATCGGCCCCGCTTGCCGCCTCGCCCGCCGCCT
>CAZZWO010000067.1:0-13327 GCA_964657885.1 uncultured Acetobacteraceae bacterium
ACGAACACCCAGCGCTGCTCAGCAAGCAACCTGCCCGGTTATCGGGCGTTTTGCCAGGTTGAGACGAGCGAGGGAGAAAACGATGGTGGACACTTCAGACTCGACCAGCCTGCGCGTTATCCGGCTGCCGAACGGGCGTTATCTGGTGCAGCCGGAAGGCATGCCCGACGGAGCGATCGGTGAGTTCGACACCCAGGAGGAAGCCGAAGCCTACATGTTCGAACGCATGCAGGAGATGGACTCACGCGCGAACGATCTCGGCACCCTGACCCCCGGCGGCGGCCAGGGCGTACGATAGCGCCGGTGAGCCGACCGCCTGACCCGGCAGCTCGCTACTGAACGAACGGGTTGGTTGAACGCTCGAGGCCGAACGTCGAATTCGGCCCATGGCCGCATACGAAGGCGATGTCGTCGCCGAGCGGCCAGAGCTTGCTCTTGATCGCCGCGATCAGCGCATTGTGGTCGCCATAGGGGAAGTCGGTGCGGCCGACCGAACCGCGGAACAGCACATCGCCCACCTGTGCGAACCGGGCCTCTTTATCGACGAAAACGATGTGGCCCGGCGTGTGGCCCGGGCAGTGCAGCACGTCGAAGACGTGCGGCCCGAGCGTCACCTGGTCACCTTCGGCCAGGAAGCGGTCTGGCGTGCAATCCCGCATGCCGGTGAGGCCATAGGCTGCGGCCTGCCGGACGATGTCGTGCAGCAGCATGTCGTCCCGGCGGTCGGGCCCAAGGATCTGCACCGGCGGGTGATCCGGCCGGATATTCAGCTTTTGAGCCAGCTCGGCGGCGCCGCCTGCATGATCCAGGTGACCGTGGGTGAGCCAGATCGCAACGGCATCGAGCCCGTTCGCGTCGAGCGCCGACAGGATACGGTCGGCGTCACCACCAGGATCGACCACTGCGGTATGGCCGGTGGCGACATCGGTGATCAGCGTGCAGTTCTGCTGCAGCGGGGTGACGGGAACGACTGATATCTTGAGACTTGGCACGAGGGGCTCCGCAACAACCAGGGAAAGCGCTCCCCGCATTTGCTGCCTGCTAAACTGCTTTCGGGCGGCCTGTCCATTTCCGCCGCCCGAAAACATCTCCGCAACCTGCCGCTCGGCTCCGGCGCTTGCCCGCGCCGATACTATCGAATACGGGTTTGTATTAGACGGCCTTCTTCAAGTTCGGGCTTGCCTTGAAGCGCACGGTCTTGCCGGCCTTCACCTTCACCGGTTCGCCGGTGCGCGGGTTCATCGCCTTGCGCGCCTTCGTCTTTCGAACGGTGAAGGTGCCGAAAGACGGCAGGGTGAAGCCGCCGTCCTTCTTCAACTGCTTGACGATGGCGTCGATCAGCGTGCCGGCCGCCGCATTGGCGGCCACACCGGTGCAATCGGTGCTTTGCTGAATGATGCCGGCGATGAAAGCTTTACTCATAGTACGAAGGGTCCTTCCAGAGTGCGTGTGCGGCCATTGCGTCACTTAACCTGAGCCGCCGAGTCGTTGCGTTAACCAAATCTTCAACGTTGCTGCACGAGCGCGAAATCACCTGCTTGCCTGATTTAAGCCAGTCAAAAACACGCGAAACGCCTAGCATCAACCTTTCGTGAGTGAAATAGCCTGTCCTTTGATGGAGTGCAAGAACCGAGTGCGGGCCGGGATACGAATTGCTGCTTCCAGAAATGTCAGCCCTGGCCTGCCGTGTCTCTCATGCTCCAGGATAGCGGTGTCGCACGCGGGGGAAAAGCCGGACAAAACTCACGTCCCGGCTCCAGGGACGCCAACGGGCTGTAGAACGGATCGTCCGCTATGGTGGAAAACCAGCGCTGCCGCAGCCGGCTGACTTCCAACGCCTCCAGCCCCGCGCGGGAACCTTCATAGTGGCGGCCGAGCGAGAGGGACTCGTAATGATACAATTCGACTCCCGCGGCCAAAACGATCCGCGCACCGCCTTCGCTTGCCCGCAGGCAGAAATCGACATCGTTCAACGCCACCGCGAACGCCTCGTCCATTCCGCCGACTGTTTCATAAAAGCAACGTCTGAGCAGCATGCAGGCACCGGTCACCGCGCTGACCTGCCGGTCCAGCAGAGCGATGCCGTATGGTCCGCCTTCGCGCCGGCCGGAAACACGGAAGGCATGCTCGCAGAGATTCGCAAGTCCCATGACGACTCCGCCGTGCTGCACGCGGTTGTTGCCGTACAACAGCCTGGCTCCCACGATGCCGGCATGTGCCGGGTATGGCGCTTCAAGATACGCAACCATGCGTTGCAGCCAGGTAGGCTCGACAGGTACGACGTCGTCGTTCAGCAGCAGCACAAGTTCGCCACGTGCCTGCCGGACTGCGGCGTTGTTCACGGCGGCATAGTTGAACTGCCGCATGCCGAGTTCCAGCACCCGGACGCCCGGCAGCGAACCCATCTGCAGCAGCCGGGCATTCTGCACCGTGTCGCCGGGATCGGCATGCGAGACCGCCACCAGCACGTCGAGGCGGGGATATCGCGTCGTCGCGAGAACCCGCCTCAGGCATCGGAGCGCGTGCGCCGACCTGCCGGAACTCGGGATGACGATCGTCACCGGCGGCTGGTGCGCGCCGGCCTGGGGCGCCGGTGTCCGGCGCACTTTCACCGGCGCCGTGACATGGGTCAGCAGCAGCGGCAAGCGGCGGAACGCGCCGGAGGGCATCGCGGACGCCGCGGCCAAACGCCATTCCACACCGTTGTTTGCCGAGTGGCGCGACGCGTGGTCCGCGCGGAACAGACACCCGCCGGCGGTGAGCAATCCCGATGGCAGCAGCCACGGATCGCAGGACGGCTTGAACAACGGCGCGGACCGGTAACCCGCAGCCAGCCGGTCGACGTCGGCGTAGAAGCCGAGTGCGCCGGGCTGCATCCGGATGGCGTGCGCAAAGCAGGCGAGCGCCTGCGGTGCGAGCAGCTCCCCGGCCTGCAGGATCAACACCCACTCCGCGCCGGCCGGCTGCCATTCCGCCGGCGCCGCGACACGCGTGACCGCAACAGGGCGCAGCCATTGGCGTTGCACACTCGCCAGACTTGCTTCGGGTCCGGCTCCGGTCACCACGACTTCGACAGGCGCCACCTGCCCGGCCTGTGACAGCAATGCGGTGCGGAGGCCGGCGGGCCACGCATCGTATAGCGCGACCCAGACATCGTATGGAGGAGGTTCGCCGGCCCGGGCGGGCGCCTGCCCCAGCATCACTCGGACCCGGCCCGGCAACCCGGGAAGGCCGCCTGCAAGCGCACGCGGGAGGATGCGCCAGCCATGCGCGAGCAACGCCCCGGCAGCCTGCCTGCGGGTCAGCACGTCGAGGCGGGCCGTGGGCGCAAGCCGGGCCGCCTCATCCGCCCTGAAAACGCGCAGCGTCAGGGCGCGCGCCTCGGCCGGCAGATGCAGCAGGGTCGACCGCCAATTATGCCCCGGACGGCCGCGCAACCCGCCGAGGAACGATTCCCGCACGATGTGGCCGCGCGCCTCGTCCACCGCCTCCAGCTTCGCCCACCAGCGATCGGGCTGCTGCGGCCCCGGCGCACCGGACGCGCGGTCCGCGACCTGCACGATCAGCCGGCACCATTGCCCAGGGGCGCCGGGCGGCAACCCCGCCTGGAAAACACCCGGCTCCCCGCCGGCGACCAGCGTCAGCACAGCGCGTGGGAACTCCGGACCACGTGGCGCTTGTTGCACGCAGTTGAGCCTCGGGCCATGACAAGCCCGGATACGCCCCTAATTAGGGCTACTGCCACGTCAGGAACCCTGCCCTCATGACCCCGTACCACACGCCCCTGACTTTCGTGACAGCGTTCGGGGAATTTTCACGTTGAGCCGTAGAATTGCCGTCATCGGGGCAGGTCCCGGTGGCCTCGCCTCCGCCATGCTGCTCGCCCGGGCCGGTGCCGACGTTACCGTTTTCGAGCGTGCGCAGCGGGTCGGCGGCCGCTCGGCGACCATCGAAGCCCGCGCGGACGCCGGACGGTTCCGCTTCGACATGGGGCCGACCTTCTTCCTGTATCCCCGCGTGCTGGACGACATCTTCGCCGCCTGCGGGCGGGAGATGGCGCGCGAGATCGACCTCATCCGCCTCGACCCGCAATACGACCTGATCTTCGAGGCAGGCGGCCACATCCGCGCCACGCCAGACCTCGCCCGCATGCAGGCGGAGGTCGCCGCGCTGTCGCCGCGGGATGCCGCCAGCCTGCCGCGCTTCATGGCCGACAACCGGCAGAAGCTCGCCGCCTTCAGGCCGGTGCTGGAAGCCGCGTTCCACGGCATGCGCGACCTGGTGCGGCCGCACATGCTGAAATCGCTGCCGATGATGCGGCCGCTGCGCACGGTCGATTCCGACCTTGCGACCTATTTCAGCGATGAGCGGATCCGCCTCGCCTTCAGCTTCCAAAGCAAGTACCTCGGCATGTCGCCGTATCGCTGCCCCAGCCTGTTCACCATCCTGTCGTTCATGGAATACGAGTTCGGCGTGTTCCACCCGCGGGGCGGCTGCGGCGCGGTGATGGACAGCCTGGCGCGCGTGGGCGGCGACCTCGGCGTGAACTTCAGGCTCGGCGAACCGGTCCAGGAAATCCTGTTCCAGGGGCGTCGCGCCACCGGAGTCCGCACCGAAGCTGGCGAGGAAGCGTTCGATGCAGTCGTGGTGAACGCCGATTTCGCCCATGCCATGCAGAACCTGGTGCCCGACCGCCTGCGCCGGCGCTGGACCGACCGCAAACTCGCGACCAAGAAGTTCTCGTGTTCCACCTTCATGCTCTATCTCGGCCTGGAGGGAATCGACGACGAACTCGCGCATCACACGATCTATCTGAGCAAGGATTACCGGCGCAACATCGCCGAGATCGAAGCCGGACGCGCGCCGCCGACCGAACCTTCGTTCTATGTCCAGAACGCTTGTGTCACCGATCCCGACCTGGCCCCGGCCGGCCATTCGACCATGTACGTGCTTCTGCCGGTCGGTAACCGCACCGGCGAGGGCATCGACTGGACCGTCGAAGCGCCGAGGCTGCGTGCCATCGCGCTGGAACGTCTGTCGCGCATCGGTGTCCGCGACATCGAGAAGCGTATCCGTTTCGAAAAGATGATGACCCCGCACGACTGGGAGCACGACCTTTCGATCCACCGTGGCGCGACCTTCAACCTGGCGCACTCGCTGGACCAGATGCTGTGCTTCAGGCCGCGCAACCGCTTTGAGGATCTCGACGGTGTCTACCTGGTTGGCGGCGGCACCCATCCGGGCAGCGGCCTGCCGGTGATCTTCGAAAGCGCCCGCATCACCAGCCGGCTGATGGCGGACGACCTCGGCCTGACCGGCCACTGGTCGGCCGGATCCGAGATGGCCGCCCCGGACTACACGCCGGTTCTCGCGGAAGCGCTGTAGCGCTATGGATCATCCCGCAAGGCGTCCACGCAACCCGTCGATCGCCGCCGCTCGCGGCGGCGGTACTTCGGCCCACTATTAGAGGAGAGGCGCATCATGCCAGACGGCCAGAATCTTCCGCTTCCCTCGCCCCACCCGATTGCCATCGTCGGCGGCGGCCTCGCCGGTCTTGCAGCGGCGTGCACGCTCGGCGCGCGCGGCCACAAGGTCGTGCTGTTCGAGAAGAACGATTGGCTCGGCGGCAAGGCTGCCGAATTCGAGCAGGACGGCTTTCGTTTCGATATGGGACCGACAATCCTGACGGTTCCGCGCGTGCTCGACCGGATCTTTGCGGAAGCCGGACGCCGTACCGCCGACTTGCTGGATCTGCGGCGGCTCGACCCGCAATGGCGCTGCTTCTTCGAGGACGGCTCGGTGCTGGACCTCAAGCAGGACGTCGCCGAGATGCGCGAGAGCCTCGCGGCCTACGCGCCGGGCACCGAAGCCGGCTACGAAGACTTCATCGGCATGTCGGCCAAGCTGCATGAGGTGAGCGAGAAGTTCTTCTTCTGGCGGTCGGTCGAGGACATCCGCGACACGCTCGATTTCAAGAAGAATTTCGACCTCGCAACGCTGAAGGACGTGCTCAGCCTGCGCATGGGCACGACGGTTGCCGGTCAGATCCGCCGCCGCGTCAAGGACGGCCGGGTGGCGCAGATGCTCGACCATTTCGTGCAGTATGTCGGCTCGTCGCCTTACGGCTCGCCGGCAGTGCTGTGCAGCATCGCGCACATGCAGACCAACGATGGCGTCTGGTACCCGATGGGCGGCACGCGCGCCGTTCCTGTCGCGCTGGAGAAGCTGGCGCGCGAGTTGGGCGTGCAGTTCCGCACCGGCACCGGTATCGCCCGCATCCTGTCCGCCAACCGCCGCGTCAATGCGGTCGAGACCGACGACGGCGAGCGCATCGAGGTGGCAGCCGTGGTGTCCAACATGGACAGCGTGCGCACCTATCGCGAGCTGGTGGGCGGCGCGCCCGCGAAAAGCTTCGCCAAGCGCTGGAAACGCGAGCCTGCGTGTTCGGGCGTCGTCATGTATCTCGGGCTGGACCGCGCCTACGAGCACCTGGCCCACCACGATTTCGTCTTCTCCCGCGATCCGGAGGAGGAGTTCGACTACATCTACAAGCGTGGCGAGCCGGCGCCCGATCCGACCTGCTACATCGCCGCCCCGTCGCGCACCGAACCCGGCGTGGCGCCTCCCGGGGGCGAGGCGCTCTACATCCTGGTGCACACGCCGTATCTTCGGCCGCATCACGACTGGAAGAAGATGCTGCCCGACTACCGCCGGGTGATCTTCGACAAGCTGGCGCGCACGGCGGGCCTGACCGACCTCGAAAGCCGCATCCGCGTTGAACGCGTGCTGACGCCGCAGGACATCCACGACCGTTACAGCGTGCTGGATGGCGCGATCTACGGCCTGGCCAGCCACGGCCGGATGTTCGGCGCGTTCAAGCCCGGCAACCGCTCGCGCGACCTGCCGGGGCTATACCTCGCGGGCGGCGCGGCCCATCCAGGCCCCGGCATGCCGATGGTGCTGATGTCCGGCTGGATCGCCGGCGACACCGTCGACCAGGACATCACGGCCAGCGCTCTTGCCCGAACCTGACATCCTGTCCCGACACTTCCGGCCGGGTGGCGACGCCCGGCCGGCCGTGCTGGGACCGGCGATCAGAAACGGCGCGACAGATCCGATGGTGGAATACTCGCCGTTCCTGGTGGGATCGTTCCGGCTCTATCTACACTGGTATTTCTGGCGAAAATTCCACGCGGTTCGTGTCTCGCGCACGGGTCCCCCGCAGGCCTCGCCGGCGCGGCCGCTGATCATCTACTGCAACCATCCGTCCTGGTGGGACCCGGCGCTGTTCCTGCTGGCGTTGCCGAAGCTGTTCCCCGCCAGGCGGGGCTACGGGCCGATGGATGCCGCCGAGCTGGAGCGTTACGGGCTGTTCCGGCGGATGGGGCTGTTCGGCATCGATCCTGCCTCCACCCGCGGCGGCACGGCGTTCCTGCGTCAGGCAAACGCCATCCTGCAGCGGCCGGACAGCTGCCTGTGCATCACCGCCGAGGGCGCCTTCACCGACCCGCGCCTTCGCCCGATCAGGCTGCGGCCCGGCCTCGCGCATCTGGCGCGGCTGTGCCCCGAAGCTGTGGTGCTGCCGCTCGCCCTGGAATACAGTTTCTGGAACGAGAGCAAGCCGGAGGCGCTGCTGCGCTTCGGCGCACCGGTCCAGCCGGGGCAAGGGGGAAGCGTGGCAGCCTGGCAAACCGCCCTGGAAGCAGGGCTGACCGAGACCATGGACGCGCTCGCCGCCGAATCCGCCACCCGGAATCCGGCATCCTTCACCAGGATCTTCGGCGGCAGCGCGGGCGTGGGCGGCATCTACGATGTCTGGCGCCGCGCCCGCGCGCTGACCACCGGCCAAACCTTCGACGCACGGCACGAACCCGGCCACCGCTGATGCTCGCCTGGATTGCGCTGCTGCTGGCCGCCCTGCCGCCGGTCATGGTGCTGGAAAACCTCCGCCGCTACCGGACGCCGGCCCCCTATGCCGGGCGGGCGGGCATTTCGGTGCTGGTCCCGGCGCGCAACGAGGCCGCCAACATCGGCCCGGCGGTCGCAGCCATCCTCGACAGCCGCGACATCGACCTGGAACTCATCGTGCTCGATGACGGTTCGACGGACGCCACGCCGGACATCCTGGCCGGCATCGCCGATCCGCGGTTGCGGGTGGCGACCGGTGCCGGCCTGCCGCCCGGCTGGTCGGGCAAGCAGCATGCATGCGCAGCCCTGGCAAAGCTCGCCACGCATGACCTGCTGGTCTTCGTCGATGCCGACGTGCGCCTGGCGCCCGATGCACTGACCCGGATGGCCGGCTTCATGGCGCGGCACGATGTGGCGCTGGCCAGCGGCTTCCCTCGCCAGATCACCCGCAGCTGGTCCGAGGTGCTGCTGCTGCCGCTGATCCATTTCCTGCTGCTGGGCTACCTGCCGATCGTCCAGATGCAACGCTCGGCTTCGCCCGGCCTCGGCGCCGGCTGCGGCCAGTTGTTCATCGCGCGGGCGGATGGCTACGCACGGGCCGGCGGGCATGGCGCCATCCGCGCCTCGTTGCATGACGGGCTGACCTTGCCGCGAGCGTTCCGCCGCGCCGGGCTGATGACCGGCCTGTTCGACGCCAGCCGCTTCGCTACCTGCCGCATGTACACCGATGCGGCGGGCGTCTGGGAAGGCTTGACCAAGAACGCGACCGAGGGAATGGCCAAACCACTCGCCTTGCCGGTCTGGACGATAATCCTCGCCGGCGGCAGCGTGCTACCCCTGGTGCTGCTGGCCGCGGCGCCGTCCCTCCTCACCGCCCTCGCCTGCCTGTGCTGGCTGGCCGCCCGGCTGATCCTGGCCCGCCGGTTCACCCAACCGCTCCTCAGCGCGTTGCTCCACCCGATCGGCATCGCAGCGTTGCTGGTGGTGCAGTGGGCGGCGCTGCTGCGCGCTGCATCCGGCCGCCCCGCCACCTGGCGCGGCCGCGCCTACCCGGCACAAGGTTGATGCACTTGAGAGCGATATACGTTTGCCGGCTCGGCTTGGCCCTGCTCGGCCTGAACGCGGTGTCGACCTGTGTGGCGGCGCCGGCCCGGGCGGCAACGGTCATCGTCACGATCGAAGGCGTCCGCAACGCGCATGGGCACGTGCTGGTGGCATTGTGCACCAAGGCGACGTTCCTGCGGCCGCATTGCCCCTGGCGCGGTCATTCCGCCGCGCAGCCCGGGAGCGTCGAAGTCACCATCGAGAACGTTCCGCCCGGCATCTACGCCGCCCAGGCGTTCCACGACGAGGACGATAACGGCCGCCTGGATCGCACCATGCTCGGCCTGCCGAAGGAGGCGATGGGCTTCTCCAACAACGCACCGATGCGGATGGGGCCGCCAAAATTTGATGCCGCATCGTTTCCGGTCGGCGAGCAGGGCGCCAAGATCAGCTTCAGCCTCAGGTATTTTTGACCGAAGGCAGGTAGAAAGGCCTTCTTTTTCTGAAGAAAAAGAAGCAAAAAGACTTTACTAGTGCTGTCGCGGGCTTTTCCGGCAAGTCCGCGACAGCACTGATAAAAGTCTTTTGTTTCTTTTCTTCAGAAAAGAAAGCCTTTCTTGCACGTCATGCCGGCAACTCGATTGGCGGGAGAATGGGCTCCGGCACCGCGAGGATCGGGTTGAGAACGCGGCTCAGGGCAAACAGGCCGATGGCCGTGGCAGCACTGATGCCGGCGATCATCGCAAAGAACGACACCTTGGCCATGCCGTCCCAGAAATGGCCGAGATAACCGGCGAGGTAATTGCCGGCAAAATTCGACAGGAAGTTCACGCCCATCATCAGCGACGCCACTTTCGCCGGCGCCGCGCGGCTGAACAGCGACAGCCCGACCGGCGACAGGTACAGCTCGCCGATCGTCAGCAACGCCATCGCCGCGACCAGCCAGAGCACGCCGACCCGCTGGCCGCCGTCGATCGTGTAGGCTGGGATGACCAGCAGCCCGAATGCCAGTGCTGTCATGGCACAGCCGATGGCCATCTTGGTGACTGGCGAGGGTTCCGTCCGGCCCCTCGCCTGCGCGGCCCAGAACCAGACGATCACCGGCGTCAGGGTGAAGATGAAAAACGGGTTGAACGACTGGATGTCCTCGGGTGCCAGCGTGCCGAACCAGGTGCCGAGGTTCGTGTTGTGCTCGGCCATCAGCGCGATGGTGATGCCCTGTTGTTCGTAGCAGCCCCAGAAGAACAGGTTGCAGAACGCCACCAGAATCAGCGCGATCACCGCCTGGCGATCGCGCGAGGTCAGCTTCGCGGTGACGCCGCCGGCTGCGGCTTCGGCGATCTTGCGGCGGCCGCGCACGTCGGGCGGCAAATATCGCAATCCGAAAAGGAAGGTGGCGAGCCCGATCAGCATGCCCACTCCGGCTGCGGCGAACCCGTACTGCCAGTGCGGCGGCTGGCCGGGGGCCGCATGGCCGAGCCGGCCGCAGATCGGCGGTGCGATCAGCGCGCCGAGGTTGATGCCCACGTAGAAGATCGAATACGCGCGGTCGATGCGCGAGTCGCCCGGCGCATAAAGCCCGCCGACCTGCGTCGAGATGTTCGGCTTGAAGAAGCCGTTGCCGATGACCAGCACCAGCAGGCCGATGAAGAACAACGATGGTGCGGTCAGCAGAAACTCGCCGATAGCCATGGTGATGGCGCCGAAGATCACCGCGCGCCGCTGGCCGAGGTAACGATCGGCCATGAAGCCGCCGAGGATGCCGGTGAGGTAGGCGAACGCGGTGTACAGGCCATAAATCAGTGCGCCAAGCGGCTGCGGCCTGAGCGGGCCATACAGCCATTCCAGCACCGACTTCACCCCGGAATAGCCGAGCACCTGGCCGGGTTCGCCGCCCACGAACAGGAAATCCACCATGTAGAAGGTGAGCAGGGCGCGCATGCCGTAATAGCAGAAGCGTTCCCACAGCTCGGTGCTGAACAGGACCGACAGGCCGATGGGATGGCCCAGGAAGTTCTTCTGCTGCACGCGCGGCCCGCCTTTTTCGAAACTCCTCTGCAGAGAAGCCACGCGGCCTGCGGACAAGCAAGATAGGCGCGGCCGGATCAGCCTTCGTTCGTTTCCGTCAGCTCCAGCAGGATGTCGGCGCGGCTTGCATCGAGTGTTTCGAGGTTGCGGAGCTTCTTCGCGACCACGCGGGTCCGGCGGCGGGCATCGTCGATGGTCTTCGACATGGTGCCGGCGGTCCGCGACAGTTTCTCCAGCGTGCCGTCCATGGTCAGCATCTCGCGCTTGGTGGCGCCCAGCAGTTCCGCGATCTGCCCGGCCTTCTGCTCCAGCGCCAGCGTCACGTAGCCCAGTTGCACGGTCCGCAGCAGTGCCGGCAGCAGGCTCGGCCCCATCACCATCACGCGCTGGCGCTGGCCGAGCTCGTCGATCAGGCCGGGGATGCGGGCCGCTTCGGCATACAGCCCGTCGGTCGGCAGGTACATCACCGCGAATTCGACCGTCACCGGCGGCACGATGTACTTGTCGGCGATTTTGCGCGCCTCGAGCCGCAGCCGCGTTTCCAGTGCGCGCCGGGCGGCCCGCTCGCCTTCGGCGTCCGCTGCCTCGGTCGCGTCGAGCAGCCTTTCATAGTCGCTGGTCGGGAACTTGGCGTCGATCGCCAGCAAGGGCCGCGTTTCGCCGCGCACCGGCATGCAGACGGCGAACTCCACCACCTCCAGGCTGCCTTCGCGCAGGCGGGCGTTGGCGACGTAGCCGCCTTCCGGCAGCAGATCGTTCAGCAGCGCACGAAGCTGCGTCTCACCCCAGCCGCCGCGGCTTTTCACATTCGAGAACACCCGCTTGAGGTCGCCGATCTGGGCGGTGACCGCTGCGACATCGACCATCGCCTTCTGCACCGCGGTGAACTGGTCGATCACCCGCTCGAAGCTCGACTGCATCTGGCGTTCCACCGCCTGGGTGAGTTGCTCGTTCACGCTGCGCTGGATCTCGGCGAGGCGTTGCGTCGTGTGGTCCGCCATTTCCCCCAGCTTGCGTTCCAGCAACACCCGGCTCTCGCCCGCATCCTGGGCGATGCGTGTGGTCAGGCCACCGAGCCGCTGCTCCAGCGACAGGTTCAAGGTTTCCAGCCGTGTCCCCAGGGCACGCTCGGTTGCGGCGAGCAGGGCGCGCGAGCGTTCCGCCTCGGCACGGTGTCCGGCCAGCAATTGTTCCCCGGTCAGCCGCAGGCGCTGCAGGTCGTCGCGACCGGGCTGCACGGCCAGCACGCGCGCCAGCAGGCCGGCGAGCACCAGGAACATCAGCCCTGCGGCCGACCAGGCGATAAGCGCGTCTTGCTCGACCATGCTTCGCATCCGTTCTTGTTTTGATCTATAACTCCCGATTCGCTGCGAGTCGCAAGCCTGCATCGGCACATCCGGCAGCCTTCGCGGGCGTTGTGCCCTGAGCGCGCGCATGTGCCGGGCGCGGGGGAGCCGACACATGTCGCAGAAGAAGCTGCCGGTGATGATGCTGGGTGCGCTCGGTGTGGTGTTCGGCGATATCGGCACCAGCCCGCTCTATGCCGTGCGGCAGGTGTTCCACGACACGCCGGAGTTCGCCCGCGACCCGGCCGCGATCACCGGTGTGCTGTCGCTGATCCTGTGGTCGGTCGTGCTGGCGGTGTGCGTCAAATACACGCTGTTCATCCTGCGCGCGGACCATGACGGCGAGGGCGGCACGCTGGCGATGCTCGGGCTCATCCAGCAACAGAACCCGCCGAAGCCGTTCGCCGGACCCGGCCCGCTGACCCTGCTCGTGCTGTTCGGCTCGGCGCTGCTGTATGGTGACGGCATGATCACGCCGTCGATTTCCGTGCTGTCGGCGGTCGAGGGACTGAACGTCGCTACCGACGCGCTGAAACCATATGTGCTGCCGCTGGCGGTCGGCATCCTGCTCGCCTTGTTCCTGGTGCAGAGCCGCGGCACCGAAACCGTCGGCCGGCTGTTCGGCCCTGTCATGCTCACCTGGTTCATCGCGATCGGGGTGATCGGCCTGTCCAGCATCGTCAGGCATCCCGCCGTGCTGGTTTGTCTCGACCCGAGCGCCGGGTTGCGGTTCCTGTTCGGCCATGGGTGGACCGGCTACGCAACGCTCGGGGCGGTGGTGCTCGCCTTCTCCGGCGTGGAAGCGCTGTTCGCCGACCTTGGTCATTTCGGCCGGCGCCCGATCATTCTCGCCTGGTATTTCTGCGTGCTGCCAGGGCTGTTCCTGAATTATCTCGGGCAGGGCGCATTGCTGCTGCACGACCCGAATGCCGCCAGTGAGCCGTTTTTCGGCATGCTGGCGCACTGGGCGATCTATCCGATGGTGGCGCTATCGACCGCCG